>JBARBF010000120.1:0-1890 GCA_049792755.1 Bacteroidales bacterium
AGCAAATCTGTTGTGTCCAACATATTTCATTAAAAAATATACAAAAAGCTTAATTGTTTTTTTATTGTTGTTTGCCTTATAAACATTAAAATGAAACGAATCAAAGCTTCTCTGTATATCTTTTCTGGAAAAACCCGGCAAGTCAAGAACAGCCTTTTGTCGTTCATCATTAGTATTTAACTTTTGTGGCAAAAGGTTCATCTCTTTTGTGATTTCATACAACCTTGTTCCCCGATAAGGGAAAAAGATAGAAGTAGAATGCCAGTCAGGTTTAATTATCCGGTTCATCCTCACAGTATCCATATAATCTTCCTGCGTTTCAGTAGGCAATCCTACCATGTTGAATATCCCTATTTTAATTTCATATTTTCTTGCTGCATCAACTGCCTTAAGAATGTCTTCATTTGAATAAACCCTGTTGAGTATTTCCTTTCTAATTCTTTCATTTCCGGATTCAAGACCTATTATCACAGAATCAAAATTTGCAAATTTCAAGTTTTGAAATACAACCTCAAAATCCATATTTGGAAAAATCCTCAGGTTCGTTCCATATTTCAGCTTTTTAGTCTTCGGAAAATTAAATTCGTATAGCTTTTTGCATAGTTCTTCAAGCCACTCCAGATCACAACCAATAGTCTCAACTTCCAAAAAATACTCGTCAATTCCGGGAAATTTTTCATAAAGACTTTCTATTTCCGAAATGATGTTTTCAGGACTTCGCAACCTTACATATTCTCCTTCTGCTATTTTCCTGAGCATTTGATTGCTGCAATAGGTACAATTGTACGGACAACCACGTCCTAACAATACCGTTAGCTTTGTCTGTGTTTCAAGTATCCATTTCTGCCAGATATGGCGATCGGGAAAAGGCAAATTATCGAGCTTTTCAATGAAGTTTCTGGCAGAATTCCTGTACACTTTCCCAGTTTCCTTTAACCAGAGATTTTTGACACCACTTGCGGTTTCCTTCTTCTCGATACAGTTAATATATTCTAAAATCGGGTATTCGCCTTCCCCGATACAAATACAATCGAAGATGTCCAATAAAGCCTCTGAAGGATTCAGGGTAACATGAACACCTCCCAGCATAAACAGAATGTCGGGAAATTGTTTTTTTACCCAACTTGCAATATCTGTAATAAACTCAAATTCAGAATATACTGAAGTAAAACAAATCAGACCCGGATCATAGAACCCGATTATTTTACTTAATAAACTGAGATTTCTATTTTTGTACTTACGATCGATAACGACTAAATCTGTTGAATGACCGTTTTGTTTTAAAACTGAGGAAATATATGATATACCGAATTGTATACCTTCCTGTCCAACCAGAGGTTTTTCCTGAGTGACAGTTTTTTGTAAAGAATATATAAAAAGTACTTTCATAAATTTTAAAAAGATTCCCTATCGTCAGGAAAATGTGTCTCCTTTTTTGTTATTACTATTAGAGGATATTCTCCGTAAATTCCCATGATTTTAGAGAATTTAATTTCTATAATAATCAAATTATCCTGAAACAATCTACGAAAATCTGTGTGATCTGCGAAAGAAAAATAACTCAAATTTTTTCACAGAGATAGCAAATTAAAGAATATCAAGCTCTATACCCCGTTATTTTTCATGCATCTGGTGTTGTTTAAATGAAAAATAAAGAACTGGCTGGCAGGTTTTGCAGATTGCGAATTAAACATAGAGACGCCTTAATTTGGCCTCTCTACATGACAAAATTTACTAATTTTGCAGCAAATTCTGCAGAATGGCAACCAAAGGACGAGAGTTAAAACCGCATATCGGAATTTACGGACGCCGTAATAACGGGAAAAGCAGCCTGATCAACTGCCTTGCCGGTCAGGATATTGCCATTGTTTCCGAACATGCAGGAACCAC
>JBARBF010000121.1:0-16465 GCA_049792755.1 Bacteroidales bacterium
ATCAGGCACCACTGTTCGGAGCTCATTGCATATCCTGAAGAAATGATCAATGCCGGTTTTGCTTGTGAATATTACTGCAGAAAAGTCAAGTATGTTGATTTTTTGCTGACGGAAATCTTTTGATGAAACACCCTCAACCTGGTTAAAAGGCTTAAAATCGACTTTCAGATTATATTTTCTTGCCAGTTCGAAATATGGAGATTTCGGATTCAGAGGTTCTGGCTGCGATACTAAAATCTTCTTTATTTTCAACTCTTTAAAGTTTAAGTTCAACTTTCAAAGTAACCCAAGCCAATCTAAACAAGACCTGTAAAATATTTTACTATTATCAAAACAGGCAGAATTTCCAGCGCACAAAGGTATAAAATCAAATAGAATATTGAAATATTCTTGTTTAGAAAAATTATTAATAGCCTGACGACCCTTATAAAGTACATTAATCCGACAACAATTATTCCTGAAATGATAAAATCCCTTGCCGGCAGCAGCCTGGTATACGACATCAGGATAATAATGACAAAAAGGAAAGACGCTCCAACCCTGTAGGATTGGTAAATGCCAAGAAGGTATTTCATAAAGACCTCCTGCTTTCCACTTGTGACACCGGTTATTATGCAGGTAATATGTCTTAATGTAACTGCCAGACTTATTATTCCCAGTGCTAATAACCAAATGGTTATTCCCTTGAATCCGGTAGGAATAAGATTATAATATGAAATTGCAGAATAGCCAAAGAGCCCGATTATAATAAAAGAAATAAGATTCAGAATTGTAGATTGCCAATGAAATAATCCGCTGGAATTTCGCGAAACAGGATCATTTATTCCCCTGAACATAAAAAATCTAGCAAAACCTGTCGACGAGGTATCGGATGCTTTTCTGACTAAAGCAAAGATGGAAGCTGTTACCAGAATTATAAGAATAATCCAGTCAGCATGCAGGGGATATGACGGAAGGTCATTACCCTGGTTAAGATGTTTTATCAGCAATGTTTTTTCCTCCATCTGCCGCTGCCTTACTTTTTCTGTAAAGATGTACGGGAATTGCCTATATGATCCAAATCCAATTCTAAGAATAAAATTATTAAAATCGTAAAATGTCACATCAGCAATGCTGTTTCGTATACAAACAGAAGTCGTGTCAGTATAATCAGGGAGTACATTCTGGTGTATAGTGTAAAATTTGTGCTTAAGAGAATCTTTCGGCTGGCCGGATGATATAACACGGGATACTGAATCATGTTTCACCCTCGCAGAGTCTTGATTGATAACAATTTTACGAGGGATAGTGTCTTGTAGTAAATCTGAAAAGGTAGTTATCATCATTTTGGCCTGTTCAAAACACAAAAGTAATGATAATTAAACGAGATAAGTCAAAAAATCCTGGTTACCTCTTTTCAAAAATGATCATTAGGGCATCCTGAAATTTCGGAAAGAATATTATTAGCCAACCGGCTGGCCCCTATTCTGAACAGGGAATTGTTTAGCCACTCTTCCCCCAGACAATATTTAACAATCTGATAATAACTATTTGCATCTGCTGGAGTAACTATTCCTCCGGCAGCTTTAAAGCCAACCTTTATCCCTGTTTCAGAATAAAAATCTGAAATTGCGCGGCACATTACAAATGCAGCTTCCCGGGTAGCAGAAACTGGGGTTTTTCCGGTTGAGGTCTTAATAAAGTCGGCCCCGGCATCCATTGCAATCATTGAGGCCCTGAAAATATGTTCAAAATCACCCAAAAGTCCCGATTCGACAATAACTTTAAGTAGTTTGCTTCCGATAGCTCCTTTGATTTCCCTGATCTCATCTGCAACAGATGCAAAATCATTTCCAAGAAACGCGCCAACAGGAATTACAATATCAATTTCGTCGGCTCCTGCTTCTACAGCCATTTTGGATTCGGTAACCTTTATGCTTCTGAATGTCTGCGAGGTTGGAAAAGCTCCTGCGACAGAAGCAATCTTAACATTTCTGGCAGTCAATTTCTCTTTTACAACTGCCACATAATTTGGAAATACACAGATCGCGGCAACATTGGGGATATTAGAAAAGCGACCAGCGAAGCTGTTAACTTTGCCTGTAAAATGTATAATATGGCTTTTATTATCAGTTGTGTTCAGACTGGTAAGATCTATCAGGTTCAAAAGACACATCAGAAGATGTTTATCTGGAACACCCGTGTCGGAGGAGGATATTTTTTTTAGTCCCTTCTTAATTTCGGTTTCCGAAGGACATGAATTGATCAGTTTTTGATATAATTTTGTCATGTAATTAGTTTTTACTTTTAATAAATTACATCGTTATGAAAAAAAAGAACGGGGTTAATATAATGCTTTTTGTTCTCATAATTATTTTAATTGGAATATTAAGTTGTTCAAAAAGCTCTAAAAACAAATCGGAAGGTATTTTACTCCAGACAGACCGGGATTTTTCAGCGATGTCAGTCAAAGACGGGATTCACAAGGCATTCCTGTTTTATATAGCCGATGACGGCGTAATCCTTCGTAACAAATCCTACCCTGCAAAAGGCAAAAAGACGGTGGAAGAACGGTTTGCCGGTAAAAGTGATTCTGCTTTTATTCTTAGCCGGGAACCTTTATCTGAAAAAGTTTCTGAGAGCGGAGATCTGGGATATACATATGGTATAAACACCAGTGCCAACAAATCAACCGGTGAAATAATAAAAGGGACCTATGTTACAATATGGCAAAAACAGACCGACGGTAGCTGGAAATTTATTCTTGATACCGGCTGCCAGGGTTTATCCGATAATCCCGAATAGCGGGCACTTATAAGGAATTTATATTTAATTGGGTTTTCCATGCCTGGCAAGAGAGGCAAAAATTCCAAGAAAAGATAATATTGAAAAGATTACAAAGCCGGTTCTCATTGCAGATATCAGTCCCTGATAGGTAGAAGGATTAATACTTTGCTTCCCTATATACAAGGAGATGAGCATCATAGCAATACCCATACTCATCATCTGGCCTACCATTCTCATTGTCCCGACAACTCCGGATGCAACTCCCAGATGACGTTTATCAACTGAACTCATAATTGCATTTGAGTTTGGAGAGGAGAAAAGACCAAACCCGATACCCATGAGCAAGAGCAATAAAACAATAAAATAATCCGGGGTAGTCTTCGTGATAAAACAGAATAATACCAGTCCTGATGCAGTAATACCCATTCCAATCGATGCAATGGCACCAGGATTTCGTTTATCTGATAATTTTCCGGCAACAGGCGACAGAAGTGTCATTGCGATTGGTTGGGATATCATTATCAGACCTGCAGTTCTGGCATCAAGCCCTTTAAGATATTGTAAGTACAGACTTATAAAAAAACCAATTGCACTAGTTGCGGAATAGTTAATCAATGCGGCTATACTGGAAAAAGCAAAGACTCTGTTTCTCATAATAAGCCGTATATCAAAGACCGGATTGCTGACTTTATTCTCAAAAGCCAGGAAAACGACTGCCATAAGAAAAGCTGTCATAATACATATCCATCCAAGTGAAGAAGGAAGTTTTGAAAACCCCCACATGAAAGATGCAAGCGCTATCCCATATATTGCAGATCCGCGCCAGTCAAATCTTTCTCCAACTGCTTCTGCCCATTCGATTTTAATTTTTCTTTGAATCAGTATCAGCGAAATAATACCAAAAGGTACGAGAAATGCAAAAACACTTCTCCATCCGAGATAATGAGTCAGCAGCCCCCCGATTACAGGTCCGAGAGATAATCCGAGATATGTAGCTGTTATGTTTATACCTATTGCTTTTCCCCTCTCTCCCGGCTGAAAGACAGATGTAAGAATTGCCATGCTCGTTCCGAATATCATTGCAGTTGAGAACCCCTGGAAAATCCTTAAAACTATTAGAGACACTATGCTTCCGGAAAATATTATAAGAAAAGTTGATATAGTGAACAACAAAATGCCAAGAGTAAAGATTTTTTTTCTGCCGACTATATCTCCAAGCCTTCCAAATGGTAAGAGAAAAATAGCTGATGTTAATATAAAACTGCTGATTACCCAACCCAGACTGATCGCATTGGCATGGAGTTCTTTACCAATAGAAGGCAATGCCAGATTAACTGCAGAAGTGAGAAACGGAGTCAGAAAAGCAGCAAAAGTCGAAACAAGAAGAACAGACCTTTTAATACTTTTTTCTTCGGATATATCAGCACTCATATTCACTCCCTTTCCTTTGTATCAATTATTATTGTTACCGGGCCATCATTTACAGACTCTACCACCATCATTGCACCAAATACCCCTGTAAAGATCTCTTTTCCAAGGAGTTTGGAGAGTCTTATGACAAACCTGTTATACAATGGAACAGCAACATCCGGATGAGCAGCACGTATATATGAGGGTCTGTTACCTTTTTTTGTTTTTGCGTGAAGTGTAAACTGGCTTATAGCAAGTATGTCTCCTCCGGTATCAAGAACAGAAAGATTCATTACTTCATTACTATCATTAAATATGCGCAGCTGAACTATTTTGCCGCAAAGCCAGTCAATATCATAATCATCATCAGAGTCTTCGATTCCGATCAATACAAGTAATCCGACTCCGATTTCAGATTTGATCCTGTTACTTATTTCAACAGATGCCCTGCTTACCCTCTGAATTACGGCTCTCACTAAATACATTATTATAGCCTTCAAATATATACAATCAATTTCAAAATATTTTGAGTGATGATTTATATTATATTTGCGGACTTATGATTGCTTCATGGACTATTTTTCCATTCTTGTTATTGCCATTGGTTTATCATTCGACACATTTGCCGTTTCTTTGTCTTATGGTGTGATACGCAGCGGGATTCTCTTCCGCCAGGCATCATGGATTGCTATAGTTCTGGCTGTATTCCAGGGCGGTCTCACGGTTGCAGGATATTTCCTGGGTTCAATAATTTCAGATGCTCTGAAAGCAACAGATCATTGGATTGCTTTGGGTTTACTGTCTTTTCTGGGAATAAAAATGATTTTAGAAGGGTTTAAAAAGTCTAAAGATGAGGCGCCAAGAGATTACGGTAGCACAATAGTTCTTTTTACAATCGCCCTAGGGACAAGTATAGATGCTCTTGCTGTAGGAATTAGTTTTGCTTTACTGGATGTAAAAATCTGGGAAGCAGGGACCCTGATAGGTCTGGTGACATTCCTGGCATCAATGACAGCAATCAGAATCGGGAAATCAGCTGGCAGGAAGCTTGGTAACAAAGTTGAAATAATAGGCGGGTTGCTGTTAATTGCGATTGGATTAAAGATATTCCTCGAGCATATACTGGCATAACTTACTTTACTCTGCTTTTTTTTCACCCCCTTTAATTCCCCCCGAGGGGGGAAAAATCTTCACTGTTTTAGTATAATTTACCTAAATACCAGAGCATTATCGCCTCCTTGGGGGAGATGTCAGCGCAGCTGACAGAGGGGTATTTGTCCCAAAACAAATCCCTTGGGGGAGATGTCAGCGCAACTGACAGAGGGGTATTTGTCCCAAAACAAATCCCTTGGGGGAGATGTCAGCGCAGCTGACAGAGGGGTATTTGCCCCAAAACAAATCCGTTGGGGAGATGCCGCTTGAGCGGGACAGAGAGGTTTCCTAACTAGTCTTTTATTTTCTGATTGTTCTTACACCGAAAACCGGTCCAGCCATATTTCCCTCATGCGCCTGGAACCTGACTGTAATTTTTGGCTTGCTTTTAGATACAGCTTCCGGTATATCATATTGAACTGAAATAAACTGTCCCTCTTTTTTATTTGAAATATTTTCGGTGGCAATGATTTTATTATTTACAAAAATGTCGAAAGTTTTTGCGCCCGGAAAGCCACCCCAATAATCAACAACAAGGGCTATTGGTGAATCCGCAATTGTTTTAAGATCAAAAGAAAACCAACCTCCCCTTGTGTCTCTGCTGGTTCTTTCTTTAAATGATCCGGCTGAACTCTTTTCACCTTTGAAATTATGAATGCGCTCTGGTTGCATCTCACCCGGCTGAACAAAATCTATTTCAGCCTCCTTAAGTCTTTTAATTCTTTGCTGATCCGAACTGTATTCTGCCTTCCTGGCTTCCCATTCCTTTTCATTGAAAAGATCCCAGTACACTGAATACCTCCTGTTATAGGTGGTATAAAAAGGTTTTAATTCAATGTCGCGAGGCCTGCCTGTATTAAATGTAATGAAAGTATTCGGTTTTCCTTCAACTGGCTTCATCCATGCAGTAGGGTTTCTGTCGTCTGTCATCATAACGGGTACATACATGCCATCTTTTGATGCAGAATCAGAGACTGGACCAAGATCTCCAGCAAGTACAAGAGGACCGTACATGACTGCAACCCTGTTACTATCGTCGGGCATTGATTCAAGACGGAGGGAAAACGGAATATTTATCTCCACTTTATCACCGGTTTTCCAGATTCTTTCTATCGGAATAAAACTGCCTGGTTGACTGAAAAATCTTCTAAGGCTGTTATTTACTTTAATTTCAAAGCCATTTTTAGCCCATGATGGATAGCGAACCTGAAGTGTTAGCTTAACAGGATTCTCGCATTTGAATTCAAATACAGATCTCTGTTCTACAGGAAAAGATGTTTTCTGAGTAAGAGTAATACCTTTTTCCTTCCAGGTTAGGACCGAAGCTATGTATTGAAATACAAATAATTCATTATCATTATGATAGAAAATGTTTTTCCCATATTTCGAGTGATTTTCCATTCCTGATCCGACACAGCAGGTAAGGGAAAATGGATCCTGAAAATCTTTAAATCCGCCCATTTCCAATGAAAGGTTGTAAGTTACATTTCCGGTTTCCGGATTCTGAGAAGACAGGATATGATTGAACAGAGCTCTCTCATAGAAATCTGCAACACGGGCTGAAGCTCTCCATTCAAAAAGATGCTCGGAAAGCTTCAGCATGTTATAAACATTGCAGGTTTCGGTAGTCCCCTCCCCGAGCCGGTTCCTGAGTTTATCTTCCGGTCCGAAATACTCTTCATTACCATTTCCCCCGGTTACATAAGAGTGATGATTAACGACCGTCTGCCAGAAAAACTCTGCAGCTTTACGATCAGTTGTGTCTCCGGTCAGTTCATATATCCTGGACAAGCCAATTAGTTTGGGAATATTCGTGTTGCAATGTTTTCCCGGCAGGATATCCTTTTCTTCCTTCAAGGAATCGAGAATAGCTTTCTGATAGAATATTTTAGAAATCCTGAGGTACTTTTTGTCTTTTGTGTCTGCATATAAATCTGCAAGAGTTTCACTAATCCCGCCATGTTCGCAGCGCAGCATTTTCTGAACCTGTTCATCGTTCAGGGGAGATACGATCCCATCGAGCCAGTCTGCAAAACGTTTTTCAACTTCCAGAGCAACGGTATTTCCGCACAGATGATATGCGTCTCTTAATCCTGCCATAATTTTATGCTCAGTATAAAATGGAACCCAGATCCCATTAAGATCAAATCCCTGGGAACGTATATTGCCTTTGGCAACCTGTTCTTCGAGGATCTTTTTCCCATTTGGAAAAGCGCCGATATAGCCATTGCCATCGGCATCCTGCAGGAACTTAAGCTCTTCAACGATATAATTTACTCTCTCAGAAAAGCGCTTATCTCCGGTTGTCTGGTACATCATAGAACAAGCACTCAGGTAATGTCCAAGGCTATGGCCGGCAATTGTTTCATTTTCCCAACCCATGTAATGATCTGCCTTCGGTTTCAGACCTGCTTCGGAATAGAATTTGGAAAGAAGACGGTCGGGCTCATAGTTTAAGAGTGTTTTGGCATCCAGTTCGGTTGCATGTAAAAATGGACCATCAAGAAGCCTGACATCATTAAGGCTGAAAGGTAAAACTCTGAATGAAATGACTTCCGGCCCATTTGTTTTAATATAACTCAACTTATGTGAAGAGCAGCCTGAAATAATAACAACAAGGCAGAGTAAAAAAAAGAGGCCGGTTGTCTTTTTCATAATTTCTGTGATTTAGAATAAAGTGTACGAAATATTGATAAATAAAATACCAAAGATAGGGTCTTTTTTATGACATTCAGGTCGTGATTTTAAGATTGCTTCGTCGCTTCGCTCCTCGCAATGACCGTGGATTTTACTCAATTATGTTTACCTTCCAACCTGAAATAACATTACTTGAAGTGTCATTGCGAGGAGCGAAGCGACGAAGCAATCTTATCGAGTAAATCCAGGTAGTGATATGTCAAAACGGAACCATTTTCCTTACTCTTTTGTCAAATACTGCCATTTCGGTAAACCCTTCATATCTCAGCAACTCATAAGCTTCATCGAAATACTGTGCTACACGCGATGGCATGTGGGCATCAGAATTAACACAAACAGGTACATTTTCCTCCCTGAAAATATGGAGATACCGGCGGTCGGGATAAAAGTCAGCAAGTGGCCGGTTTCTGCCATTGGTATTCACTTCAAAGGCAACATCATGCTTTTTCATAGTTTTGGCGAGTTTCCTGTATAACGGTTCAATATCGGAGGAAGGTTTATATCCGTATATCCTTATAAGATCGCAATGGCCGATAATATCAAAAAGATCCGAAGCCACCGCTGCAATTACGGAATCAAAGTATGATTCAAATAACATGTCAATACTTTTTCCTTCATAAAACTCGCGACCTACATCTACAGTTTTTTCTCCGAGATAATGAACTGAACCGATAATATAATCGAGAGGCAGAGAATTCAGGAAAGTGTATATCTCTTCTTCTTTTCCGGCAAAGAAATCAACTTCAAGGCCAATTTTTATTTTAATGTTCTTTATTTTTTTCTGAAGGTATTTGAGATGCTTAATATAAGGAGATATGTTCACAGGATTCATATTCCAGTCTTCAGGATCTTTGAATAATGTAAGATGCTCGGAGAAACCAATTTCGCTGAGTCCGGCAGCTAATGCCGGATTAATATAGTCATCAGGGACTGACCTTCCATCACTGAAACTGGAATGCATGTGATAATCAGTTTTGTAGATCATTGCAGGTGAAAATAAGAAGTTGAGCTTTTAGACTTTCAAATTAGGTCTAAATTTGGCAATAAAACAAATTGAAAATTAACAATGTGATCAGGAAATTGATAAATTTGTGAAAAACAGAAAAACGTGAACGAAAAGAAAAAGCCATGCTCATGTGCAAGCTGTGATTTCAGAGATATAGTATTTTCCTATCTCACAGATCCGGCTGTTGAAGAATTATGCGATCACAAAGAGGAACAGTTTTTTCGTAAAGGGGAAATAATAAATCATGAAGGAGAGAAAATCAGCAACTTCAAATATCTTAAGAGTGGTCTTGTTAAACTTTACAGAAGAACTCCAACCGGTGATGAGCAGGTAATAACAATAACCAGACCATTTGAATTTGTCAGTAATATGAGCATTTTTTCGGAGGAAAAGTATCAGTATTCCGTTTCTGCACTTGAAGATTCTGTAGTTTGTATGGTCAAGCTGGATTTTATAAAAGCACTTTTTTTTAAAAATGGGAGTTTTGCAATGGGCCTTCTTACAAAGATTTCAAGGATAAATGATAAAATCATTTCTCAGACCCTCGATATCAGGCAAAAGAATCTAATTGGAAGGGTGGCTTTTGTCTTGCTTTATTTTACGAATGAAATTTATAAGTCGCGGGTATTTGACCTGCCCGTTTCACGAAAAGAGATAGCAGACTACATTGGTATGAGCACTGCTAATGTTATAAGAACCTTATCTGATTTCAAAAAAGAAGGGATAATCAGAGTCTTTGGCAAAACTATCGAGGTAGTTGAAGTTGAAAAGCTTGAAATTATATCCAGGCACGGCTGAATACCACTGAATCCTTTCCGTGGAGTATATTTTCCAATGCATCTTCCACTGTTCTAAAAAGAAAAAAGCTTTACTTTAGGGGTCTTAAATTTACCAATAATGGAATCAAATAAAAAGCAAAAGATCATGGCAACTCAGAAATCAACAAAAGGGATAATTGCTATTCTGACAGGAGGGGGCGATGTCCCCGGACTAAATCCGGCCATCCGTGCCGTAACAATCCGTGCAAACCGAGAAGGATACAAGGTAATCGGTCTCCGAAGAGGTTGGGCGGGTATCTCAGAATTAATACGAGACACAAAGGCAGACAATAGTAACAATTATCAGGTTCTTACTGACGATATAGTTAATAAGGCCGGACGTACAGGGGGGACTTTTTTACATACCTCACGGACAAGACCGAGCCATATGTCAAAAGCCAGTATCCCCGAACATCTTCAGAGTACTTATAACGCTGAATATAATGACATTACACCAGAGATTATCAAAAACCTTGAATGGCTCGGAGTTGATTACCTGATTCCTATAGGAGGTGATGATACGCTTAGTTATGGTGTTCATCTTTATAAAAAAGGGGTAAACGTTGTTGCAATTCCTAAAACAATGGATAATGATGTTCCGGGTACCGATTATTGTATTGGATTCAGTACCTGCATTTCAAGAACGATTCAGATGACAAACAGTTTAAGAACATCGGCCGGGTCACATGAAAGACTTCTGGTTCTTGAAGTATTTGGAAGATATGCTGGTTTTACTGCTATGCTGCCTACTCTGGCTGGTGCAGCTAACAGGTGTGTGATACCTGAATATGAGTTTGATATAGATCATCTTACAAAACTTCTTGTTGAAGACAGAAATCAAAATCCAAGCAAATACTCGGTCGTTCTCATCTCAGAAGGAGCTATGTTCAAGGGTGGCGAGATGATTTTCTCTGACAGTGAAAAAGATGCCTATGGTCATGCAAAACTTGGAGGAATAGGTGATATGGTATCAGCAAAGCTTAAAGAGCTTTCGCCAAAGTATAATCATGGCAAAACAATAAATGTCATTTACCAGAAACTTGGCTATATGGTACGAGGAGGAGATCCTGATGCTCTCGATTCCATTGTTCCGATGGCTTATGGAAATCTTGCTCTGGATCTTGTTCTTAAAGGTGTGCATGGAAGGATTGTAGTCCTTAAGAATGGCAGATACGATAATCTTCCTATTGATGTGGTAACTTCATCTAAGAAAGTTGTAAGGCTTGCTGATTATAATACTGAAAGGTTGAGGCCCTACTATCACAGTTTTGAGATGAAACCGTTTCTTCTGATGGCTTCAGATAATTAAAGGATTCTAAAATTTTATTCAGATTATGTAGAGACGCCCAATTTGGGCGTCTCTACTAGTTTAATTTATTTCCTTATTTTTGTCTCAAATTATCTTCTGTTGGAAAAGGGAATTGTTTTAAAATCTACGGGTAGCAGGTACAGGGTTCTCTGTGATGAAGGGAAGAAAATAGATTGTTCCGCTAAAGGGAAACTCAGGATTAAGGAATTCCGCACGACAAATCCAATTGCTGTTGGTGATAATATTTTATTTGAAATTGACAGGAATAGCAATTCCGGAATTATTACAGAAGTACTTGACCGGAGAAATTGGATCTTAAGAAAGGCTACCAATCTCTCAAAACATTCCCAGATTCTCGCCGCAAACATTGATCAGGTTTTTCTTATGATAACAATAATCCTTCCTGAGACGCCGGTAGAGTTCATTGACAGGTTTCTGATTACAGCGGAAGCTTACCGTGTTCCAGCCAAAATAATTATAAATAAAACAGATCTATATGGAGAGGAAGAATTAGTTAAAATGGAATACCTTGAATCAATATACACTAAGATTGGCTATGAATGTATCAGACTCTCTCTGAAAGAGATGACAAACCTGGAAGTTCTTAAAAATCTGATGAAGAGAAAGACCAGCCTTATTTCGGGTTACTCAGGTGTTGGAAAAACCACCCTGCTAAATGCTTTTAATCCACTCCTTAATCTAAAAACCGCGGAAATTTCAGATTATCATAAACAGGGAAAACATATAACTACCTTTCCTGAAATGCATGAGATGCCGTTTGACGCATTTGTAATTGATACCCCCGGAATCAGAGGTTTTGGTGTTGTTGATATGGAAAGGAATGAAATCTATCATTTTTTCCGCGAGATATTCAAAAAATCAAAAGAGTGCAGGTTTAATAATTGCTTACATCTTGATGAACCGGGATGCGCAGTGAGAACTGCAGTGGAAAATGGGGAAATTGCTTTTCTCCGTTATAAAAGCTATTTGAATATCATGGAAGGACATAACGATAAGTACAGATGAAACGAAATTGTTGTATTAATAAATAATCTTTATTTCCTTTAGGAGATAAACACTTTAAACACATGAGAAGGATCCTTATTCCGGTTTATTCAGCATTTCTGATAATACTGCTTGTTAACTATTTTTATTATAAAAACTTTTATAATAAACAGATAGACTATATAATAAAATTGCTTGACCGGCAGGTACAAACTGTAGGACTTTCCGTAGACAGTACCAATTACTCATTTTTAAGCGATCTTAATCAGATCAGCTTTAAGGAAGACCTTAACATGTTCTTTACAAATCCTGAAAATCAATACAAGGCAAAAGAAAGAATGAAACTTTTCTTTTCAAAGTATAGTGATTTTGTAACCGGAATTAAATATTTCGACAATAACAGGAATGAATTCACCTTAAAAAAAGATAATGATAATAGCAGCGGTGAATGGCTTGAACAGCCTTTTATTCTTCACTCTCAGGCTAAAATGTACGGAATGGAAAAACTGGTTCAGGAAAACCAGAAATTTGATTATTATTTACCAGTTTTAAAAGATAATGAAACAATCGGCAATATTGTCGTAACGGTTAATTATAAGAAATACTTTACTAAAATATTTTCGGAATTTAATCTAAAAGACTATCAATGGCAATGGGTTATAAGCGATTCAGGAACAATAGTATACGACAATAATAAGGAGCGGATACAGTACTCTCAACTGGATAAAATTACCAAAAGTCTCGCCGGAGGATCAGTTGCAAATATTATGCATAATGCCATTATTGGGAGCAAGAATGTGAAAATTATTTCATCTTATTATTCCACTCAACTGCTTCAGAGAGATATGGGGCTTGTCTTTTCTGCTCCAATTACTTTTTTTCAGAAGTTTTTAATCTGGAACTCTCTTTTCATAGTAATTGTAACCTTGCTGCTTATACAGGTCATTATTTATATTCTCTGGAAGAATATCAAGTTCCAAAAAGCTGAAATGAATAGGTTAAGAACCTCCGAAAAAATGCTTTTTAAACTGATTGAAGAGATGCCCGTAGGAGTTATTGTTCATAATAAAAACAGGGAAATACTTAAAGCAAATAAAGTTGCAGCAGCACAATATTCTTATTCGAGCGAAACGGAGATGAAAGGTAAGATCTTTCCTGAATCATCCCTGCCGGGGGAAAGTGATTATTATTCAAAAAATCTAGGAGGATCTTTTAATCCCGACCAGTTTGTAATTATTAAGAAAGAAATAGGGGAGATTGTACTTTACAGAAACAGCATTCAGGTGATGTTTCTGGGCGAAGAAGCGACAATGGAAATACTGATAGATGTGACAATGCTTGAATCCGCAAGGAAACAGGAAGCAAAGGCTAATGAAGCAAAATCAGAGTTTCTGGCAAGGATGAGCTATGAGATCAGAACCCCGATGAACGGAATCATTGGGATGACAGATGTGCTTAATAAATTTAATCTGACTCCGGAGACTAAAGAAATTGTAGGTCTTTTACACCGTTCAACGGAAGTGCTTCTGAGCATCATAAATGACATTCTTGATTTTTCAAGAATTGAATCAGGAAAAATGATACTCGATGAGGTTCCTTTTAACTTAAGGGAAGAGATTACTTATTGTACTGATCTGGCAAAGACCAATATAGCTTCAAATGACCTTAGTTTAATTTATACAGTTGACGATAATGTTCCCGAAAGCATTATTGGTGATCCTTTCAGATTAAGACAAGTCCTGACAAATTTGATAAACCACTCTGTCCGTAACACTGAAAAAGGCGAAATACACCTGAAGTGTATGGTTAAAAACAGCAAAAACGGGATAATAACTCTTGCTTTCGAGTTGCTCGATACCGGTAGAAGCTTTGACAAAGCAAGCCTTAAAAAAATCTTTGGTGATTTTGTAAATATTGAGTCAAAGAAAGTAAGATCAAACGATGACTCGGAATTCGGAACTATTTTGTCAAAACAGCTCGTTGAACTTATGGGAGGAGAACTAGCGGCTGTCAGCCCGTCAGGGATTTCAGGTGATTTAGGAACGAAAGTAACATTTACGTTGCTCACATACTCAAACGACAGACAAATCAAAGAACTTTCATTTGAGAAGATAAAAACGTTTGATGATATCAGAACCCTCGTAATAACCGGAAGTCAGAACCGCGACGAAGAAATCCTGAGCGCATTGCACCGGCTCGGCCTTGCCATTACAATAACCACATTCCAGCGTTCTACAGTGAATCAGATAAAGACAAACCTGAATTATCCCAAAGAAAAATACAGCCTTGTTATCATATTTGACGATGATGATTTTGATGGATTTGATGCTGCCAGGGAGATATGGGAAAACAAGCTCTCAGGACATTTCATAATGCTTATGATAAGCTCAAATGATAAAAAAGGTAATTACCTCAAATGCATTACACTTGGAATAGATCATTATCTCATAAAACCATTTGATGTTACCGAACTATTGAGTATAATAAAAAATAGTTTTCCATTTCTGGAGGATCAATCATCATTAGTAGAGATTGGCACCGTAAGAACTGATTTAAAAATTTTGATAATTGAGGACAACAAAATGAATCAGAATGTTATAGGAACAATGCTCAGAAGTCTGGGTTATTCATTTGATCTTTCTGATGATGGGTATGCCGGTTACCTGATGGCAAAAGAGCAAAACTATGATCTTATTTTTATGGATCTTATCATGCCTGAGATGGATGGTTTCGAGTCTGCACAACGAATTATTAAATTTGACAAATCGGTATTAATAGTTGCCTTTACTGCAGACAATATGCCTGAGACAAGAAAGAAAGCCGAGTTATCCGGGATTAAAGATTTTATTTCCAAACCTGTCAGATTAGATGAACTCAAAAAGCTGTTTGCAAGGTATTTTAAAAAGTAGCATTGTGCCAACTCTGTAGCTCAGAGAAACAATTCCAAGACCATGAAGGTTGTTCAAAAAGTTGATATATTGGAATTCCTGAAGCTTTCAGAAATAATTCCGGTTGCAGATGTAAGATCCCCTTCAGAATTTAGATCGGGTCATATGCCCGAAGCGTTCAATATCCCTCTCTTCGATGATAAAGAGAGAGAGGCAGTTGGGACAAAATATAAGAAAGAGGGTCGGCTTCCTGCAATTCTTGAAGGGCTTAAAATTTCTGGTCCCGCTCTGCAATCAAAACTTGAACAAGCTTTGAAGTTCGCTAAAAACAAGCACATTCTCGTACACTGCTGGAGAGGAGGGATGAGGTCGGAAGCAATGGCCTGGCTCTTTTCTTTAGGTGATCTTGAAGTAAATGTTCTGGATGGAGGATATAAGTCTTATCGACGGTACGTTTTAGAGAACCTTTCTGAGAATCGAAAAATGATTGTACTGGGAGGAATGACAGGAAGTTGTAAAACACATATTCTCAGATATCTTAAATCCATAGGACAGCAGGTGATTGATCTTGAGCAACTTGCAAATCACAAGGGCTCTGCTTTCGGAGCTTTGGGACAGCTACCTCAGCCTACAACCGAACAATTTGGGAACATTCTTTTTAATGAATGGAGAATGTTAAACAGAATCCTCCCTTTTTGGATTGAAGATGAAAGCCGGAATATTGGTTCTATATTCATGCCAGACAATTTTTATCTTAATATGCAGAACACACCGACAATTGTTCTTGAGATGAATGTCAACACAAGACTCCCGAAACTTTTAGAAGAATATTCGGCCTACACGCCTGAAGCTCTTAAAGACTCTGTTTTAAAAATAAGTAAACGACTTGGTACTGATAAAACAAAAGATGCACTCTATGCAATTGAAAACGGGGATATTGCTGAAGCAATCGAAATAGTTCTTTTCTATTATGATAAAGCATATCTGTTTGGATTAACGAAAAAAATCAGTAAAAACATTATTTATGTAAAAACGGATACTGATAATATTGAATCTAATGCCAAGAAAGTGCTTGAAGCAGCGAATACTATAAATTGGATTTAAGTTGCTAGTCCTCTATTCCGTTTCCCCCTGTCACGCAAGGCGTGATTAATTTCTACGCACAAGTGTAATTATTGTTACCTCCACAATTTAAACCCTTTAGGGGGAAGGCTGCGAAGCGGCCAGGGGGTTAATTTCTTTAGAATCAACCCATTTATAAACTTTGTCGGATCTTCTGAGATAATAGGGGGTTTTAATTGAGCACAAATTTCCTTTTAAAGCATTCTCCGCCACCTTAAGGTCAACACGGATTTCATCTACCTTATATTCAATAACTCCGGTAGTTGGACCGGAAATAAGAATTGTATCCCCT
>JBARBF010000122.1:0-8440 GCA_049792755.1 Bacteroidales bacterium
TGAATGTATTCAAATACAATAACTACGACCCTGAATTTTCAAAAAATTCAATTTCAATTGTTAAAAGTATTAATTTTTTTTCTTAAAGAAAATAAATTTGAGGCAATTTAGTAAAAAATATTGAACCACAATGACAGTTAGTAGCCACAGGATGAATTATTACCTCTTTTGTCAGCGCTCCCTGCTTTTTTCCCGTCGGAAAGGATCATGATAGCATTTACTGAGCCTATTAATGTACGTTCTCTTAATATGTGACCCATATCTCTAAGCTTTTTACAGCAAACGCTGTCTAAGGCATCTTTTTCATAGCTGATCCAGTCGGGCAACCACTGATGATGAAACCTGCCAGCATCGACTGCTTGTCCTATGTTCATCCCATAATCGAGTACATTGACAATTACCTGGAAAACAGTTGTTGGAATAGTCGAACCTCCGGGCGATCCCAGAACCAGAAAAAGTCTTCCCTCTTTTTCCACAATTGACGGAGTCATTGAACTTAGCATTCTTTTCCCCGGCTGAACGGAATTGGCTTCACCACCCACCAATCCATACATGTTGGGGACACCCGGTTTTATTGAAAAATCGTCCATCTCGTTATTTAGCAAAAATCCTGCGCTGTCCACAACAATAGAGTTTCCGAAAGAATTGTTTAAAGTAGTTGTAGTTGCCACAGCGTTTCCTTCTGCATCGACCACAGAAAAATGTGTAGTTTCCTCACTTACATAACCTTCGGGATAACCATGCTTGATTTCCTGAGATGATGAAGCTTTCTTTCCATCAAAAGTGCTCATCTGTCCAACCAGATATTTTTTATTAATTAGCTGATCAACAGGTATTTTTACAAATCCCGGATCACCCAGGTATTCCGATCTGTCAGCAAAAGCCCTTCTTTCTGCTTCGACCATAAGATGTATAGTTCGGGGCGAATGGAATCCCCATTCAACGAACGGATAGGGATCGATCATCTTTAAGAGCTGGATGAGTGTAACACCACCGCTGGAAGGAGGCGGCACCGTAATAATTCTAAAACCTTTATAATCAGCAGTAAGGGGTACTCTTGAAACTGATTTGTAATCTATCAAATCCTGTTCAGCCAGAATACCATTTCCTCTTTTCATCTCCCTGATAAGCAGACGGGCTGTCTTTCCGGAATAAAAGCCATCACGGCCATGGTCCCTTATTCTCTTTAATGTCTCAGCAAGGTCATGCTGAATTAGAATATCTCCCTCTTTCCATAATGAATCCTTCACAAATGCAGTTCTGAAAGAGTTTCTTTCAATGAATGTTTTCCTGTTGGAATTCAGGTCCTCAGCCTGCTTTTGTGTGACCCTGAATCCATTTTCAGCAAGATCTATTGCCTCCTGAATTACCTCCTTAAAAGGGAGTTTACCGAATTTAGAATGGGCACAGATCATTCCATCCACGCTGCCAGGCACTCCTGAGGCAAGATGAGTATCGGTGCTGAGACCGTCACCGATATTTCCTGATTTATCCAGAAACATATTGCGGGAAGCATTAGCAGGTGCTTTCTCCCGGTAATCAATTACCTCGGTTCTGTTATCATTTGTTCTTATCAGCATAAATCCTCCGCCTCCTAAATTGCCAGCCTCCGGGTAGCAAACAGCAAGAGCAAATTCCGTAGCCACAGCTGCATCGACAGCATTTCCACCTTTCTTAAGAATACTGACGCCTATCCTTGAACTCTGGGGGTGAGCAGATACCACCATGCCACTGTCAGCTAAAATATCCTGACCTTCAATAAATTTTTCTCTCTCTTTGCCGGACTTTACCGAACATCCCATAAGAATCATCAATCCGAAAACTATGCTTATAGTCTTATTCATCTTTTTTAACAGTTTGAATGATTTATGAATCAATTCCAGAATCGATATATCTTTGCGTTCCTTTGTGTTGTACTTAGTGTCCCTTTGCGGTAAAAAAAATTTGACCACTAAGTCACACGAAGGATTGAACAAAGGGTCACTAAGGCATTGGACCAGTTTATAATCATAATCCGATACAATTATAATGATAAACTCATTATAAATAATGTGTCACCAACAAAATCTCTGAGAACAGGAATTGTTTTATTACTTTTACGCAAACATTTTAATAATGCTGGCAAATCAACCACTTGCTGAAAGGTTAAGACCGAAAGAACTCAGTGAATTCTGCGGACAGGAACACCTGGTGGGCAGGAATGCGGTTCTGAGGAAGGTTATTGAATCGGGAAATATCCCGTCATTTATACTTTGGGGACCTCCGGGAGTTGGAAAAACAACTCTTGCCGGAATCATAGCAAATACCCTGAAAAGACCTTTTTTTCATCTAAGCGCAGTACACTCAGGAGTTAAGGATGTCAGGGAGACTATCGAAAAAGCAAAAAATCAGCAGTTTTTTAACCAGCCAAACCCAATACTGTTCATAGATGAGATTCACCGATTTAATAAATCACAACAGGATTCGTTGCTGAGCGCCGTTGAACAGGGAATAATAACCCTTATAGGTGCTACCACCGAAAATCCCTCTTTTGAAGTCATATCCCCTCTCCTTTCGAGGTGTCAGGTTTACGTGATGAAACCATTGACTGAGGAGGAATTGACATTGTTGATGCAAAAAGCGTTGAAAAAGGACAGCTATCTAGCTGTATATAATATTGAAATTGCTGAATATGAAGCACTTATACGTGTCTCGGGTGGTGATGCAAGAAAACTTTATAATGCACTTGAGCTGGTTGTGAGTTCAGAAGCCAATGAATCCTCTCCTGAAAAAATCATCATTAACAATGAAATGGTTTTAAGACATGTTCAGAAGAATCTGGCACTTTATGACAAGAATGGAGAACAGCATTATGATATTATTTCCGCGTTCATAAAATCTCTCAGGGGAAGCGATCCGAATGCGGCTGTGTACTGGCTTGCAAGAATGGTTGAAGGAGGCGAAGATCCCAAATTCATTGCACGGCGTATGTTGATCCTTGCTGCAGAAGATATTGGTATAGCCAATCCAAATGCCCTGCTTCTTGCGCAGGCTTGTTTTGAAGCTGTAAATGTTATAGGATGGCCGGAATCGCGTATTATTTTGTCTGAGGCCGCAATTTACCTGGCTACTTCTCCAAAAAGCAATTCATCAATAGTTGCGATTGACAATGCTGTCGCCACTGTTAAATCCGAAGGTGATCTACCGGTCCCGTTGCATATAAGGAATGCGCCAACAACTCTGATGAAGAACCTCGGGTACGGAAAAGACTACAAATATGCACACAGCTATTCCGGAAATTTTATTCCTGATAATTTTCTGCCGGAGGAAATAAAAGGGACTGTTTTTTATGATCCGGGAGCCAACCCAAAAGAGGAAGAGGTAAGGAAGAGAATATCTATTATGTGGAAAGATATTTACAATTACGACAAAAATAAGTGAAAGTCTGTTTAATCATAAGATGAAATCCATTAACCACAAAGTTCGCAATTCCGAGTAATCGGGAAAAGAAAAAGTTCACAAAGAGTTTTTTTAGCGGTTCTCTTTGTATCTTTTGCTTCTACTTTGTGCTCTTTGAGGTTAAATGAACTACAGATAAAAGAAACTCAAGGCTTTTTTTATTATTTTTTTTCTAACTTTGTTATTATATGTCACCAGCTGTAATAAATATTCCCGGGATAGGTTTTGCTGAATCTGGCAACTTTCTGCTAATTGCCGGTCCATGCGTCGTTGAAAGTGAGGAGGTTATATTTGAAACAGCCGGCCATCTGAAATTGTTATCCGAAAAATATCAGATTCCATTTGTATTTAAATCATCCTACAGGAAAGCAAACAGATCAAGAGCTGATTCATTTTCAGGGATTGGAGACATTAAAGCTCTTAAGATTCTTGCAGAAGTACGAAAGAAGTACTTTGTTCCGGTTATTACCGATATACATAACCCCAACGAAGCTGAAATTGCTGCCGAATATGTAGATATTTTGCAGATTCCGGCTTTTTTGTGCAGACAAACAGATCTTCTGACAGCTGCTGCAGTAACAGGTAAATGGGTAAATATTAAAAAAGGGCAGTTCCTCTCCGGTTCATCAATGAAATTTGCTGTAGAAAAGGTCAGGGAATCAGGAAATAAAAATATAATGCTTACTGACCGGGGCAATATGTACGGATATCAGGATATTGTTGTCGACTTCAGAAACATTCCGGTTATGAAACAGATAGGTGTGCCGGTAATTATGGATATTACGCACTCGCTTCAACAACCTAACCAGGAACAAGGAGTATCGGGAGGCAGGCCGGAAATGATTGAGACATTAGGTAAAGCAGCTATCAGCGTTGGAGCCGATGGCATCTTTATTGAGACTCATCCTGACCCTTCAGTTGCAAAATCAGACGGAGCTAATATGCTAAAGCTCTCCGGAATGGATAACCTTTTGAGTAAACTCGTTGCATTGAGAAAAACAATAAATTCATTTAATTACTAATTTTTAATACCAATCGTATGAAAAAACTGATTCTTATTATGGCAGGACTAATAATGTTCTCTGTCATAAACGCACAGACTCTTGAAGAAATTGTTAAAAAGTATACTGAGGCCAACAAACTTGACCAGGTTGCTAATATGAAGACGATTAAGATCACTGCTAATTTGTCTATGATGGGAATGGAGATGCCAATGACAATGTGGATGAAAAACCCGAATAAAATTAAAACCGTTACATCTTTTAACGGACAGGATATGGTTCAGGTATTCGATGGAGAAAAGGGCTTCGCCATCAATCCTATGACAGGTTCGAGTGATCCTGTGGAAATGACTTCCGACCAGATAAAACAAACTCTCAGGAGCAATATTTTCCAGAACTCGATGGCAAATTATTTTAAAAACGGACAACTTGCATTGGATGGTGAAGACAAAGTAAATGATAAACCCGCCTTTAAAATAAAAGCTACAGTTGAAGGAGGAACAGTTATTGAAATGTTCATCGATAAAGGCTCATATTTTCTTGTTAAAACATCCACCACAGCTTCGATGAATGGTTCGACGGTTACAGTTGAATCATATCCATCAGATTACACTGAAACCAATGGGGTGATGATGGCAATGAAGACAAGCACATCTGCACAGGGTATGGATATGGTTATTACATTCACCAAGGTTGAAGTTGATGTTCCAATGGAAGACAGCCTTTTTAAAATCAACTAAAAGTTCATTAAACTCAACAAACAACCAATAATTACTGAGACAGGTCTGAGACATGTCTCTACACGATTATAAACATACATTTGATAATAATCTGATGTTCATAAATGTATATCAAAAAAGATGACGGGAAATCTCCCGTCATCTTTATAAACAGCTGGCCTGTAAGCCGGATTCTGTTGGGTTTTGGTCTCTGTAAAAGATATTAAAACCGTTTCCATCATTTATCTTGGCCCGATATCACTATCGTGCTCATACGACCTACCCCCCGGCATCGGACGAGCAGCCCTGATCGCCGGTATACATGGTCTTTCAACCCATAAGGTGTACGGCTCCTGATGTCGCCACCCGGACCGGTAAGCTCTTACCTCACCTTTTCACCCTTATCCCGTTTAATCGGGATGGTTATTTTCTGTTACACTACTATACCCTCGCGGATATCTTCCCGTTAGGAAGTATGGTGCTCTGTGTTGCCCGGACTTTCCTATCCGCCAAATGGCAGATCGATGGAACGGCCTGCTGCAATGCAAAGGTATGAATTTGCTGCAGATTTGACCATAAACTATATAAATATGGCTATTTTTGCCCGGAAAATATTTGGAAAAAGTATATGTATTGGCCCCCCAGCCCCCCTAAAAGGGGTCAATACTCGTTTTTTAAGATTGCTTTCAAATATCTGAGAATTAGCCCCCCCGTTAGGAGGGATGGGGGCAAAAAGGTCTAAAGCAAAACGTTGATCTGTATTTATGCAAGATATTGACATTAACGACTATGATTACGAACTTCCTTCAGATCGTATTGCTCAATATCCAGTTGAAGAAAGGGACATGTCACAACTTCTTATTCATAAAGAAGGCAAAATAGAAAAGGATATCTTCAGGAACATTGGCGATTATCTTCCGCCCGATTCGCTGCTTGTATTTAATAATTCCAGAGTGATACGGGCCCGGATTCTCTTTCAAAAAGATACAGGTGCAAATATTGAAATTCTCTGCCTCGAACCTTTCAGACCCTCTGAATATTCATTGTCTCTTGATTCAATAGAATCAGTAGAATGGAAATGTATAGTGGGAAATCTCAAAAAATGGAAAAAAGGCATATTAATGACCCCGTTTAAGTATAATGGTAATCAGTATACTCTGTCCGCTGAAAGGATTATATCAATCGGTGAGGCATGGTGCATAAGATTCAGCTGGAACTGCAGTAATATAAGTTTTGGTGAAGTACTGGAAAGAACAGGACATATTCCTCTCCCACCATATATCACCAGGGAGGATAGCAAACAGGATATTGAAAGATACCAGACTATTTATTCAAGTATCGAAGGATCCGTTGCTGCCCCAACAGCAGGTTTACATTTTACAGATGATGTATTTGAGAGAATTAAAGCCAGAGGAATAAAATCAGCAGAATTGACCCTGCATGTGGGTGCAGGTACCTTTCAGCCGGTGAAAACCAAAAACATATATGAACATGAAATGCATTGTGAACATTTTTCAATAAATATAAATACAATTGAATTGATAATTGAAAATCTGGGAAAAGTCATACCTGTTGGCACAACATCGGTAAGGACACTGGAAAGTCTTTATTGGCTGGGCGTTAAGCTGATTCAAAAACATTCAGATATGATCGCTCATTTTTCACTTGGACAATGGGAAGCATATAAACTGTCACCAAATGTTCCGGTGAAGGAATCACTTGAAGCTTTAGTGAGCTATATTCATATGGGGAATTCAATCATTCTCCATGCTGATACGAGCATAATTATTGTTCCCGGGTATGAATTCAGACTGACAAATGGTATGATTACAAATTTTCATCAGCCACGCAGTACTCTGCTTCTGCTTATTTCAGCCTTGACAGGAAACGAATGGAAAGATATTTATACCTTTGCCCTTGAAAACAGTTTCAGATTTTTAAGCTATGGCGACAGTTCTTTATTATTGAAATAATCATGCCATTCATCAATAGGATAATAAACTTAATCAAATATTCCTTTCATAACGAAATTTTTAGTTTAATTTTGTTAATAAATCAAATTTACGTTAATTTGATACCAAAATAATTCCACGATGAACGGAAACAAATTAATGGAACAGGTAACAGCGGTATTCTCAATATTCATGGTGCTTTTCTACCTTGGTGCCGGTTGTTATTTTGCATTCTATTCCGATTTCAGTTATCTTGCCAAACCTGTAAGAGTACTAATGGGATCAACTTTCATATTTTATGGCCTTTACAGGGCTTACAGAGCTTATATTAAAATAGTTGAGGTTTTCTTTAAAAACGATAAAGACGGTGAGTAATTTTAGCATATTACAAAGAAAGAAAAGCTCAGTAATAATTCATTCTTTATTAAGGACCTGGCATATACTTTGCGGTGAATAAGATGAAAATATTGACTTTGAAAGAATTTAGAAATATGAACCGAGTATCAGTTATTCAAAATTTTATTATTATTGCGTGCCGGAATAAAAGTTTAACACCTTAATGCAGTGAACAGAAGTATTAGTTATAAGTTATTATCCTTTTTACCGATATTTGGATTATTGCTTTTTCTTGTATCATGCGGCGCAATGGGTAAAAAAGCGACTGATGAAACACCAACCAGGGGAAATATACGGATAGAATCTGATGAATCTTTTCAACCACTTATTGAAACTGAAGTTTTTACATTTACACATCTATATATTGATGCAAAAATCAGGCCTGTGTTTAAACCTGAGTATGATGTGATAAATGATTTTATGAATGATTCTGTAAAAGTCATTGTTACCAGTAAAAAACTTTCTGATAATCAGATTCAATACCTGCGTGATACTCAAATCATTGCACGTACAACGACATATGCTTATGATGCTCTGGCTATTATTACAAACCGGGAAAATAAGGATACTCTTTTAAAATATAATACTGTAAAAGATATTTTCCTGGGAAAAATAAAAACCTGGAAAGAGGTTAACGAAAAATCAAGGCTGGGTGACATCCGCGTTATTCTTGATAATAGTAAGTCAGGGAACATCAGATACTTTAAAGAACTTTTTGAGATAAAAGATTCACTAAGCGGGAATTTCTTTGCGGTCAATAATAATGCAGAAGTCATAAATTTTGTTTCAAGAAATTCTGATGCTCTAGGAATTATAAGCGTTAACTGGATAAGTGACAAAAATGATTCTCTCAGTATGAGTTTTATCAAAAAGGTGAATGTGGTTGCAGTATCGCAGCAATATACTAATGACGGAAGTTATTATCGTCCGCAAC
>JBARBF010000123.1:0-27420 GCA_049792755.1 Bacteroidales bacterium
AAGTCTTGTGGGTGTAAAAATTCAGCAGGGTCTTATACCCGATGTAAGAGGAATGAGCCTGCGTGATGCGGTCTATCTCCTGGAGAACACCGGCTTAAGAGTAAAGATAAATGGTAAAGGGAAAGTACTGAGACAAAATCCCGAACATGGCGCAAAATACAATGAAGGTACCGTTGTTTCTCTTGAAATGAACATGTGATATGATGAAGATTAAAGATATATTAAACGGAATTGAAATCGTCTCTGTAAGCGGGACAAAGGACAGAGTTATATCGGGTATTGAGTTTGATTCCAGGAAAGTAAAAAAGGATTGGCTGTTTGTGGCTGTTAAGGGATATAAAACGGATGGTCACCTTTTTATTAATTCGGCGATAGCTTCGGGTGCTTCTGCCGTTATCTGTGAAATACTTCCCGAAAATCGGGAAAAAAGTGTATGCTGGATAAAAACAGATGATTCGGCAAAAGCACTCGGACAGGCGGCTTCTAACTTCTTTGGAAACCCATCGTCATCACTAAGACTGATAGGTGTCACAGGAACAAACGGTAAAACAACAATCGCCACACTCCTATACAGGATGTTTATACAGCTCGGCTATAAATGCGGTTTGTTTTCCACTGTTTGCAATTATATTAATGATAAGGAACTTGAGGCGACACATACAACACCCGATCCTGTTCATCTAAACAGGCTGTTAGCGGAAATGGTCAGCGAGGGATGTGATTATGCATTTATGGAAGTCAGCTCTCATTCTGCTGACCAGAAACGGATTGCAGGACTAAAATTTGAAGGAGGCATTTTTACGAATCTTACTCACGATCACCTCGATTATCATAAGACTTTTGATAATTATCTGGCCGCAAAAAAGAGCTTCTTTGACTCACTCTCTTCAAATTCCTTCGCACTTGTAAACATAGATGACCGGAATGGCAGGGTAATGCTTCAGAATTGCAAGGCCCGACATTACACATTTTCTGTGCGGGGAATGGCCGATTACCGTTGTAAGATAATTGAACAGGGTTTCGAGGGCATGGGTTTAAAAATTCAGGGAGAGGAAATCTGGACCAGGTTTATCGGTGATTTTAATGCATCTAATCTTCTTGCTGTTTATGCTGCATCGGATCTTCTTGGTGCTTCAAAAAAGGAGATATTAACAGTTCTCAGTGACCTGCATCCTGTTTCAGGAAGACTTGAGGTAATAAAATCTCCGGGAGGTATCTCAGGCATTGTAGATTATGCTCATACTCCGGATGCTCTTTTAAATGTGATAGATACGATTAATAAGATCCGTGAAGGAAGTGTTCAGCTTATAACGGTTGTAGGTGCAGGTGGTGACCGTGACCGTACAAAACGCCCGAAGATGGCAGCAATATCGGCTGAAGGAAGTACCAAAGTCATACTCACCTCCGATAATCCAAGAAGTGAGGATCCGGAAGTAATTATTGACGAGATGGAAGCCGGAATTACCCCTGATTTAAAAAGAAAAATTCTCAGGATATCTGACCGTCATGAAGCTATTAAAACAGCAGTCATGCTTGCTAACGAGGGCGATGTGATCCTCATTGCAGGTAAAGGCCATGAAACTTACCAGGAAATCAAGGGAGTGAAAAATCACTTTGATGACAGGGAAGAATTGAAAAATGCACTATTACTTAAATAAATCAGAGGAAATGTTTTATTACCTGTTTAATTATCTTGAATCTATTAATTTCCCCGGGGCCAGATTATTTACATTTATCTCTTTCAGGTCGGCAGCTGCTGTTATCACTTCGCTTATTATTTCACTTCTCATAGGAAAGAGGATCATTAAATATCTCCAGAAAAAACAGGTTGGCGAAGTTGTGAGAAACCTGGGTCTCGAGGGACAGTACAATAAACAGGGAACACCCTCAATGGGAGGGATAATAATTCTTGCATCAATTATTATTCCTACTCTTCTGTTTGCGAAACTGGGGAATGTTTATATCATACTGATGCTCATTGCAACAATCTGGTTAGGACTAATCGGCTTTCTTGATGATTATATAAAGATTTTCAAAAAGAACAAAGAAGGACTAGCTGGAAAATTCAAGATTGCAGGTCAGATAATTCTTGGAATAATTGTAGGGCTGACCCTGTTTTTCAGTAATGAGGTCAGAATTGCTGAGAAGGTTAATGTAGCTAATCTTACATTAAGAGAGAGACGTGAGTTTATAGATCCATCAGGAAAGATTCCTGATCATGGGGAGATAACCATGGAAAGAAAATCGACAAAAACGACAATCCCCTTTGTAAAAAACAATGAGTTCGATTATGCATGGCTGGTATCTGTTATCAGCGAAGAGCACCGGCGTCCCTTTACATGGATCGTATTCGTCATCATCGTAATTTTCATTGTTACTTCAGTTTCAAATGGTGCAAATCTTACTGATGGTCTTGACGGACTAGCAACAGGAACTTCGGCTATAATAGGTACTGCGCTCGCAATCCTTGCCTATGTCTCAAGTAACATTATATATGCTAAGTATCTACAGATCATGTATATACCCGGAACTGAGGAGCTTGTTGTTTATGCAAGCGCTTTTATAGGAGCAACAATCGGGTTCCTGTGGTATAATTCGTTTCCGGCTCAGGTCTTTATGGGTGATACAGGCAGCCTTGCACTTGGCGGAATCATTGCAGTATTTGCCATAATAATAAGAAAGGAACTTTTGATCCCGATATTATGCGGGATATTCCTGGTTGAGAATCTTTCGGTCGTACTCCAGGTAAGCTGGTTTAAAAGAACAAAAAGAAAATATGGAGCAGGAAGAAGAATTTTCCTGATGGCCCCGTTGCATCATCATTATCAGAAGAAAGGTTTTCCTGAACCGAAAATTGTTACACGGTTCTGGATAGTAGCCATAATATTGGCAGTTATAAGTATTGTGACGCTTAAGATAAGATAAATAAAATGACAAAGAGGATTATTATACTGGGAGCAGGAGAGAGTGGTGCAGGATCAGCAGTGCTTGCACAAAAACAAGGATTCGAGGTTTTCGTTTCTGATAATGGTCAAATAAAAGATACTTATAAAGATATTCTTGAAAAGAACAATATTAAGTGGGAAGAAGGGAATCACGATGAATCAATAATACTTTCAGCAGATGAAGTTATTAAGAGTCCCGGAATACCCGAAAATGCTCCAATTGTTAAAATGATACGCGGGAAAGGAATTCCTCTTATTTCGGAAATTGAATTTGCGGGCAGATATGCCAAAGGTATAAAGATTTGCATTACCGGGAGCAACGGTAAAACAACAGTAACTAACCTCATATATCATATTCTGAAGAAAGCCGGGAAAAAAGCTGCAATGACAGGAAATGTCGGAAATAGTTTTGCAATGGCTGTTGCAGATGGTTCATATGATTATTATGTTATTGAGCTGAGCAGTTTTCAGCTTGATGGCATGTACGAATTCAAAGCAGATATTGCAATATTATTAAATATTACACCAGATCATCTCGACAGGTACAATTATAAACTTCAGAACTATATAGATTCCAAGTTCAGAGTAATACAAAACCAGAATAAGGATGATTTTCTGATATACTGGGAAGGAGATCCGATAATCAGAACTGAACTATCCCGGAAAAAAACTGAAATGACTCTTTTGCCGTTCTCGGATGAAATAACTGAAGGCATGGCTGCATATATTGAAAATAACGAATTGATAATTGATTACCAAAATAAAATCAACCTTATGACAATTCATGAATTTGCTCTTAAAGGTCGTCACAATACCTACAACTCAATGGCAGCAGCCATTGCCGGTAAAATTCTTAATATCCGCAAGGAGGTAATCAGAGAAAGTCTGGCTGATTTTCAGGGAGTTGAACATCGACTGGAACCTGTAATAACGGTCTGTGGTATCAATTTCATAAACGATTCAAAAGCTACTAATGTCAATTCAACATGGTATGCCCTTGAATGTATGGAAAATAATATAATATGGATTGTCGGTGGAGTAGATAAAGGAAATGACTATTCAGAACTGTTCGCTATAGTAAAGAAGAAAGTCAAAGCTATAGTTTGTCTGGGAAAGGATAATAAGAAAATAATTGAAGCTTTTAAAGATAAGATTGACACAATTGTAGAAACAGGCTCGATGGAAGAAGCTGTACGATCTTCCTATTACCTGGCAAAGAAGGGTGAAACGGTACTTTTATCACCTGCTTGCGCAAGCTTTGACCTTTTCAAAAATTATGAAGACAGAGGACGTCAGTTTAAACAGGCTGTAAGAAACTTATAATAAATTAATTGATTATTTAATGCAACAGGGCTGGCTTACAAAAACATTTAAAGGAGACAAGGTAATATGGGGCCTTGTGGCTCTGTTTATGATTTATTCGCTTTTGTCAGTTTACAGTTCTTCGGTAGGTGTGGCATTTATGAAGTATGGAGGCAATACGACATACTTTCTTAAGAGTCAGTTTTTTATGCTGGTACTTGGTCTTGCAATTATAGTTATAGTTCATTACCTGCCGTATAGAATATACTTTTCAATGGCAGGGCTTATCCTTCTTATTTCTGTTGGATTACTGGTTTTGACTTTAGCTATCGGGTCAAGGGTTAATGAGGCAATGCGAGCTATTACAATTCCTGGAACCGGATTCAGACTTCAGACATCAGATATTGCCAAAGTAGCTCTTGTATTATATCTTGCACGATCTCTTGCCAAATACCAGAAAGAACTCAATAATTTCATGCTGGTCTCAAAGTATTTTATTCTGCCGGTGGGTGTTGTTTGCAGCCTTATTATGCCTGAAAATCTCTCAACTGCACTAATGATATTTGGAATGAGTTTGATAATAATGTTCATTGGAAGAATCCCTCTCAAATTCATCCTGGCTTATATAGGAATTGGTGTAGTGGCTGTTCTCCTGTTTGCCATGGTGCTTACTGTGGTTAAAAAGGACAACAGGGTGCAGGTATGGAAAAACAGGATCGAACAATTTTTCTCAGGCAAGGAGAATGAAGATAAAGATTATCAGTCTAACCAGGCTAAGATTGCAATTTCAACAGGAGGATTATTCGGTAAAGCTCCGGGGAAAAGCACCCAGAGAAACATGCTTCCGCAATCGAATTCTGACTTCATCTTTGCAATTATAATAGAAGAATATGGACTCTTGTTCGGCGCAATCCCGCTTATTCTGGCGTACATGATACTACTGTTCAGAGGGATCACAATTGCGAAAAAATGCGAAACTGCTTTCCCTGCTTTCCTGGTATTGGGGCTGATCGTGATGATCGTCATTCAGGCAATGCTTAATATGATGGTAGCGGTCGGATTGTTTCCGGTTACGGGTCAAACTCTTCCAATGGTAAGCTGGGGAAGAACTTCAGTTCTTGTAATGAGTTTTTCAATTGGGGCAATACTGAGTGTAAGCAGAGTCATCAACGCAAGATTAAAGAAAGAAGAACTTCCTGAAGAAGAATTATCTGATGAAGGAGAAAAAATATATGAACAGGCAAAAGCATAATAGGATTATAATCAGTGGCGGAGGTACGGGTGGTCATATCTTCCCGGCTATTTCAATTGCCAACGCCCTCAGGAAAATTGAGCCTGAGACTGAGATCCTTTTTGTCGGTGCCGAAGGAAGAATGGAAATGGAAAAAATTCCTGCTGCAGGCTACAAAATAATCGGATTACCTGTTGCAGGTTTGTACAGAAGCTTCACACTGAAAAACTTTCCGGTTCTGATAAAACTCTTAAAAAGCCTTTATAAAGCAAAAAAAGTTATCAAGGAATTTGGACCTGATGTTGTTGTAGGAGTCGGAGGTTATGCCAGCGGACCGGTTCTGAGGCAGGCAGGAAGGATGGGAATCCCGACCCTTATCCAGGAACAAAACAGTTATGCGGGTGTGACAAATAAACTTCTTGCAAAAAAAGCATCAGCTATTTGTGTAGCTTATGACGGCATGCAAAAATATTTTCCTGGTGAAAAAATAATTAAAACAGGTAACCCTGTCAGACAGAATTTCGATAACCTAAATAGTTTAAAGGATGAAGCCCTTTCATTTTTCAACCTGAAAAAGGAATTCCCGGTGATACTCGTGCTGGGAGGCTCACTCGGAGCAGGGAGCATAAATAATTGCTTGTCGGGAAACGTGAACAGGCTCAGAGACTCAGATTGTCAATGGCTGTGGCAGACAGGGAAATTTTATTATGAAAACGTAAAAGCCCTGGTTTCCCTTTCATTTAACGGAAATATTTCAGTTCATGGGTTTATTAACCGGATGGATTATGCTTATGCAGTGGCTGATGTAATTGTTTCGAGAGCAGGAGCAGGGACTATCTCAGAGTTATGTCTGGTTGGAAAACCTGTTATCCTGATTCCTTCTCCGAATGTTGCGGAAGATCACCAGACCAGGAATGCTGAAGCTTTGTCAACCAAAAACGCAGCTGTGCTAATAACAGATAATCAAGCTTGTAATACTATTATTGATGAGGCAATCAAACTGATTTCAGATAAAGCAAAGAGAAAAATGCTTTCTGAGAACATACTGAAAATGGCCGACAGGGACGCTGATGTAAGGATTGCTGAAGAAATACTTAAACTAACCGGGAAATGATAAAGTTCAAAAATATAGAAGGAATTTATTTTGTCGGCATAGGTGGCATCGGCATGAGTGCTCTTGCTCTGTATTTTACAAAAGGCGGTTACACAGTTGCTGGATTCGACAGATCAGAAAGCGGAATTACCCGCTCATTATCTGTGAATGGTTGTGAAATTACATATATAGACGATCTAACCGGAATACCTGATCTTTTCAGAAAGATTTCAGAAAAAGACCGGGTAATAATAGTATATACTCCTGCTATACCCGCTGAAAACAAAATACTTTCATTTTTCAGGAATAATGAATATCGGATTTATAAGCGGTCCGAGATTCTTGGCGAATTATCGTCACACACTGATACTCTTGCCGTTGCGGGTACTCATGGCAAGACGACTATATCGACAATGATTGCACATTTACTTAAGCAGTCACATATTGATTGTTCAGCATTTCTTGGCGGTATATCAAAGAATTATGATTCAAATCTTATTCTGGGCGACAGCAGATATACAGTAATGGAAGCTGATGAATTTGACCGTTCATTTCACCGGCTCAACCCGCTAATGGCTGTTGTTACATCTCTTGACGCCGATCACCTGGACATTTACGGGGACCAGAATACGATGATAATTGCTTATAATGAGTTTTGTGGAAAAATCAGACAGGGAGGCAACCTTATTGTGAACAGCAGAATTCGTCAGAAAATTGTTGTTCCGGAAGGAGTGTCCTTCTATACCTACGGACTTGATAATAATGCAGATTTTCTTGCAACCGGTATCAAACGCTATAAAGACTATTATAGTTTCAATATTAAAACACCTTCTACAACACTTGAGGATCTGCACTTTGCGTTTCCCGGTATCATTAATATCGAAAATTTCACTGCCGCTATTGCCGTCGCTTTAATGTGCGGTGTCACAGAACAGGAAATCAGGAAAGCGGTTCTGCTCTTTCAGGGTGTAAGGCGCAGGTTTGATATAAGGATAAACTCCCCGGGTCTTGCATATATTGATGATTATGCACATCACCCTGAGGAGATCAGGGCATGCATAACATGTGTTAAGGAATTTTTCACAGGACGAAAGATTACGGGGATCTTTCAACCACACCTTTTTTCACGTACACGCGACCACGCTGACGGTTTTGCCTTAATACTCGATAAACTGGATGAAGTAATTCTATTGCCAATTTATCCCGCCCGTGAAAAGCCTGTTGAAGGAGTAACATCTGAATTGATATTCAATAAAATGAAATCCGGTAAAAAGAGTTTGCTGGCAAAAGAGGATATCCCGGGAAAACTGGACATAACCGGGCTTGATGTTCTTTTAACAATCGGAGCCGGTGATATTGATACACTGGTAGGACCAATCGAAGAAAAGCTTAGAGGGAGAATTGAATGAAGAAAATCCTGAAAATATTGCTGATCATCCCTGTATTATACCTTATAATAATACCAGTTTATTTGGCCAGTTCAACAAATTCAAGGCCATGCGGAGGAATAGTTATAGATATAAGTGACTCGTCTGATTATCATTTTGTTACAAAAAGACAACTGTTAAATCTGGCATATGGGAGCTCAGACAGAATTGCAGGAATACCGGTAAAGGAAGTATCTGTTTCTGCTATTGAAAACAGGATTAATGTATTGAGGGAGCTGAAGAAAGCCGAAGCGTATATGACAATTGATGGTATCGTACATATTTATGTGGAACAGCGAAATCCGGTTATGAGGGTGATGCCCGATAACGGTGGAGATTATTTTGTCGATGAAGACGGAATTGTAATGAGAAGAAGAAACCTTTATAATCCTCGACTTCATATTGTCGAAGGCAATGTCAATATAAGTGCATCTATGCTTAACGGAGTAAGTGTTCTTGATACCAGTATAAAAAAATCAATTCTTAAGGATATTTATTACCTGGTGAATTATATAAATGATGACAAATTCTGGTCGGCTCAGATCGATCAGTTATATGTGGATGCAAACGATGAAATTGACCTTATTCCGCGTGCCGGGAACCAGCAGATACACCTTGGAACTGCTGAAAACTACGAAGGGAAACTCAGGAATCTTGAAGCTTTCTATGATAAAGTATTGCCTGAAGTAGGATGGAATAAATATTCATTAATAAACCTTGAATTTAAAGATCAGATAGTTTGTAAAAGAAGAGATAATCAGAAATAACTATAATTAAGCTATGAACAAAAAGGAACAGTATGTAGCAGCAATCGACATAGGAACCACAAAAATTGTGGCAATTGTCGGTAAGAAAAACGAGAATGGAAAAATTGAGATTCTCGGACTTAGTAAAGCTCTTTCAAAGGGCGTTAAGAGAGGCGTTGTCCTTAACATTGAGGAAACTGTAAACGCTATTCAGACTACCGTGGAGGATGTACAGAAAAGATCAGGAATCCTGTTCTCTGAAGTCTTTGTCGGTATAGCCGGTCAACATATAAAAAGTATGAAAAACCGAGGCTATATAATGCGTGAAGCATACGATGATGAAATCAAGAAAGAAGAGGTTTTTAAACTGATTGAAGATATGCATAAGATACATATCGACATAGGAGAGGAGATAATTCATGTAATCCCTCAGAACTTCATTGTCGACAATGAGACTGGGGTAAAGAGTCCTATCGGTATGTGCGGAAGGCGGCTGGAAGCTAATTTTCATATTGTGATCGGGCAGGTTGCGGCAGCAAAAAACATAGAAAAATGCATCAGGAAAGCAAATCTGACAGTGAAAGATATGATCCTCGAGCCACTGGCTTCTTCAGATGCTGTACTTACCGATGATGAGAAAGAAGCCGGGGTCGTTCTGGTTGATATTGGCGGAGGCACAACAGATGTGGCAGTTTATTATGATAACATAATTCGACATACGGCAGTAATACCTTTTGGCGGAAATGTTGTAACAAAGGATATCAAGGAGGGTTGCGCAATACTTCAGAGACATGCTGAACAGCTTAAAATTCAGTACGGTTCAGCTCTTGGGGATATTGCGCCGGAAGATAAGGTTGTTTCCATTCCCGGTATAAGCGGACGCGAACCTAAAGAAATATCTTTCAAAAGTCTGGCATATATAATCCAGTCAAGGATGGAAGAGATTATAGATGCTGTAAATTTTGAAATACAAAATTCGGGTTTTGCAGATAAGCTGGCAGCCGGTGTCGTGATAACAGGTGGTGGCGCAATGCTGAAACACCTGCCTCAGCTGATGAAGTTCAAAACAGCAATGGATGTAAGAATTGGTCTGCCAAATGAACATCTTGCCGGATCTGCTAAAAATGAGATTAATCAGCCGATGTATGCCACAAGCGTTGGTTTGATAATGCGAGGCTTTGAATATCTGGAAACCTATAAAAAATCATTCAATGCCGGCAATTCGGAAGAATTTGTCAAACCCAAAGCAGTGGTTGTGGAAAAGCATGCTGAAGAAGAGGAAGAGGAAGAGACCTTTGTATCCCCTGTTCAGGAAGAGGAAAAAATATCGCTTACGGAGAAAATTAAAATCATGCTTTCAAGAATGTTTGAAGTTGAAGATCAGCCTATAACAAATAAATAAATTAATTTATAGATATAAGCAGTTCATAATAAATTAAATAACTATACTATGACAGACGATATAATGAACTTTGATCTGCCTGTTGAAAGGTCATCTATTATAAAAGTGCTCGGAATAGGCGGCGGAGGCAACAATGCTGTCAATCATATGTTTGAAAAGGGCATAAGGGATGTGAATTTTATAATTTGTAATACCGACCATCAGGCTCTCTTGAAAAGCCAGGTACCTATAAAAGTCCAGATCGGAGAATCACTCACCGAAGGCAGGGGAGCCGGGAGCAAGCCTGAAATTGGCAGACAGGCAGCTATTGAGAATATTGACGATGTGATGGATGCATTATCGGGAAACACGAAAATGGTTTTTATAACTACAGGAATGGGAGGAGGTACAGGTACTGGTGCCACGCCGGTAATTGCAAAAGCCTGCAAAGAAGCCGGATTACTCACGATTGCTGTTGTTACAATACCTTTTAAATCTGAGGGTAAGGTAAGAATAAGGCATGCTATTGATGGTGTAACGGAACTTAAAGATTATGTCGATTCACTACTGGTTATTAATAATGAAAAACTAAGGGAGATATACGGTAATCAACCAGTATCTACGGCATTTGCAAAGGCTGATGATATTCTGACTACAGCTGTAAAAGGAATTGCTGAGATCATTACTGTTACAGGCTACATTAATGTTGATTTTGCAGATGTCGAAACTGTAATGAAAAACTCGGGAGTATCTATTATGGGCATGGGGAAGGCTGCCGGTGAAAACCGGGCAATAAAAGCTATTGAAAACGCCCTTGCCTCGCCATTATTGAATTCAAATGATATCACCGGGGCTAAGAGCATACTTATTAACATTTCTTCGGGTAGTGGAGAACATGAGATCACAATGGATGAGCTTGGTGAAATAACCGATTTCATGTATGATGCGGCATCAGATGATGCACTGATCATAAGGGGATTATCTAAAGATGAAAATCTTAATGAGGAAATTAGTGTTACAGTTATTGCTACGGGATTTGAATCGAACAGCATTTTCCAGCCTTATAAACCTAAAAAACCCAGTAAAGTTGAATTAATGACAAATAAAACCACAATTCCCCCATCCAGGATAATACCTGAAACTGGTGCTGATGTTTTTTCTGTACATGAAAAGGGCAAAAAGTCAATCATTACCGATTTTGAAGAAGAAACCCAGGGAGTGATTGATTTCAGTCTTGAACATAGTCATGAGATGGAGGAGATAAGAAGCAGGCGAAAAAAGGAGAATGAAGAAAACATTGAAAAACCCGAAGCTACGTTAAGAAAAGTGAAGCATATGCAAAACATCCTTAAAAGAGAAGGTCTTTCAAATAAGACGATGAAAGAGAATATTGATACCTTTGAAGATGTACCTGCATATGTCAGAAGAAACTTATCTCTGGGAACGCCTGACAGTGGAGCTGAAAGTAAATTATCAAAATTTACCCTCACATCAGATGATAATGACGAACCTGTCTTAAGGGATAACAATGCTTACCTGAATGATAATGTAGATTAGAAGTCAGCGCAAAAAGGTTTGTTTTATTGTGTCTGACAAGTAAAGATTGAGATTCCCTGGCTTACTCAATATTACGTGTTACTCTCCGTTAATTGAAAATCAAACTCTCAATTTGGCAGGGCCTTTCATATTTTCTATATTTGCACCTGATGATCAGACACGTTTTTATAATATTGCTTCTCTCCATTTCTTCAGGATTATATGCCCAGAAACAAAATACCATTCCATCCAGGTCTGATACCCAGAAACAGGATTCTATAATTAAATCAAGATATTTAATCACGCATAAAACAGATACAGTAAAAAAGCCAAGAACTTTAAAGGAATGGACTCTTTCAGCAGATTACTCTGAAGAAGTGAATATCCCTATTGATACAGTCTTTTCATTATCCAACCGGTTTAAATTAGCTGACAAATACTCGCCTATAAATGCAACACTTGGCAATTATGGCCTTCCTTTTTACCAGGTCGATTTTTTTGACAGGATAACTGATCCTGATAAATTCCTTTATGCCTATTACTACCCTTTTATGCATCTGCCTTCCAATGCACTTTTCATGAATACGCAGGTACCTTATACCGAACTCGACTGGTCATTTGCTGGCCCGACTGAAACTTCGGAACAGACTTTCAGAGTAAGACATTCACAGAACATAAACAGATTTATCAATTTCGGACTTATTTACGATATAATATATAGTCTGGGACAATATAATTATCAGAGGTCACAGGATAAAACATTTACTTTTTATACCTCTTACACTGGAGAAAAATATAAACTTTACTTCTCTGCCAATATAAACAACCTTTTATCGTATGAAAACGGCGGGATAACTGATAGAACACAGCTTAACCATTTAACAAATCTCCAGATTCCCGTAGCTTTGGGAAACCTTGATATAGCAAGCAGCATGGTGAAAAACCGTAACCTTCTGCTGGTACAGCGTTACATTTTTGAAAGCGCTCCAAAGTCAAAAACAGATAGCACCTCACATAAACGTTCAGGATTTTTCGGATTGAGCGGTACTTTTTCACATATTTTTATTATTGAAAGTAACGTACGAAAATACCATGACTCGTATCCGACCTCAGGATTTTATGATAATATATTTGTATCTCCGATTCTTACTTCTGATTCCATCTATTCGAGAAGTATAAAAAATACCCTGAGATTTGATTTTTCAACTGATGAAACAAGAAAATTCACTCTCGGAGGGGGCGTTGGGATACGTAATGAAATTTCCAGATACTACTATATTATTCCCACTTATTACACTTTTCCTAACCATTCAAAAGCATTAAATGAAAATAGTAATGTTTTGATAGGGAGACTGTATAACAATATTGGAGATAAATTTCGATGGATAGCAACCGGAGAATTGTATTCAACGGGTTACAGAGCCGGTGATTTCAAGCTGAACGGAGAGATTTCAAAATCTTTCGACTTTAAAAAGGGAAGAGCCTCCTGGCTAATAACCGGCAGCATAAAAAACACACAACCTTCAATCTGGTACGATCATTGGGGCAGTAACAATTTTGAATGGGATAAGAATTTTAAAAAGGAGTTCAGAGTCGATCTTGGAACGGTTTTCTCATATCCGGCGAGAAAATTTGAGTTTAAATTCAACTATGCCATTATCAAAAATTATACTGATTTTGACACAAGTGCATTCCCCTCACAGTATTCCGGAGGACTCTCGGTAGCTGCTATTACAGTAAGTAAAGAAATCAGGGTCTGGAAATTTCATCTTGCATCAGATGTAATAATTCAGAAAAGCACCAATTCCAATATACTTGACCTCCCTCTTGTCGCTTTTCGTTCAGCTGCCTATTTCGAACATCTCTTCAGGTTTAAAAGTACAGGAGGAAAGCTTAATACGCAGCTTGGTGTCGATGTAAACTATAATACTCTTTATGAAGCCTACAACTATATGCCTGCTACCGGGAGGTTTTATCGTCAGGAAAAAGTGACCACAGGAGACTATCCATTTATCAATCTCTTTTTAAATTTTAAAATTAAAAGGACACGAGTCTTTGTTATGTTTGATCATATTAATGCTGGCCTGCATGGAAATAACTACGATATGGTTCCATTATATCCTATGAATACCAGGATGTTACGATATGGTCTGTCGTGGACATTTTATGATTAAAAGAATTGTTGTATCTTTGCAACCGTTTTTAAAAGTCAATGTTTAACTAAATTAATATCTTTGATAAATAAATCGCTATTTCTGTTGGCATTTTTTGTAACAGTTTTTGCCTCATGCTCGGATCGCCATTCTACTGAAAATCCAAATAAAAATTTACGCGATCATGAATCAAACCGAAAGGAAGAAAAGGCAGCTAAACTGACTAATTTTAATTCATCGGACTATTTCATTTATAAAGGCGAACCGATGGGTTTTAATTTTGAACTTCTTAAATCGTTTCCGGATAAGATGAACCAGGATCATACTTTCGGAAATTGGCAAAAAATATCCCGATACGATAATCTGATCAGGCAGTTCAGCGCCATTATTAACTGGGACTGGAGGTTACTTGCCTCACTGATATATCAGGAGTCGGGATTCGATCCTAAAGTGACTTCGGGAGCGGGCGCATATGGTCTGATGCAGATTATGCCTGTAACAGGAAGAAACTTCGGTATTGATATTACATCTTCACCTGAGAACAATTTAAAAGCAGGTATTCATTATATAACCTGGCTTCATTCAATATTTGATCAGATGATACCCGATGCAAAAGAAAGAGTTAATTTCATACTTGCCGCATATAATGCCGGACCTGGTCACGTAATTGATGCGATGAAACTAGCGGAAAAAAACGGTATGAATCCTCATGTATGGGACGGAAGTGTGGCTATATGGCTTCTGAAAAAATCTCAGCGTCAATACTATAATGATGCTGTAGTAAGAAACGGATATTTCAGGGGAACTGAGTCAGTGCATTTCGTAAGTCAGGTACTTGACAGGTTTGAGCTTTACAAGAATATCATTCAGGAAGATAAATCCCACCCCTTCTGATTATAATCAGTAATTCGTTGAGAATCATTGCTGTCGCACCCCATACTGTGTTACCGTAATAATCAAAATACCTGATCCGGATCATTTCACCTTGTATCTCAAAAGGTTTTGATTTGACAATTGATGGATCAAGAAGGTATTTGAGATCAGCTTCTATTAAATATTTTACCTCGTCCTGCTGATAATTAAAAACAGGTCTTTCGTCCATGCAGCCTGCAACCGGAGTAACTATCATATTACTCACGGGAATAAATAAGGGAGTTAATGTTCCGACGATTTTTATTTTTGTTGGGTCAATACCTGTTTCTTCATGTGCTTCACGCAAAGCTGTCTGAATAACATCTGTATCTTCTGGCTCTTTTTTTCCCCCGGGGAAACTTATCTGTCCACCATGAACACCATCATATTCAGGGCGTTGTATAAAAACCGTGTAAATTGATCCTTTATCAGGATAAAACAATATCAGAATAGCTGCAATCCTTGCATCTTTTCCCGGAACCCTTGGGAAGTTTTTTACAAAACGATCCGAAGAAGCCATCTGCCATTGAATGTCGGTACCTGGCAGGCCTTTAAGGATTTCATTCTTTAATCTGGACGAGAAATTGTTCATCTTTTCAAAATCCAATAACTGCAAAGGTCGGAATCCTGAGAACTCAGTTTTCGAAAAGGTCACAAAGTACTATAAAATATGGATTAAACTTTGCGTTCTTTGCGCCTTCTTTGTGCACTTTACGGTTAAATGTATCTTTAAAGCTATTCTTTATAAAACAGCATCTCTTTCGTAAATGGAAACATTTGAACTTTTTTTCTGATTGTTGCGTATCCCAAAGTAATAGATTCACCTCCGGTTCTTTCAAAATAGTCAATTCGTAAAAGATAATATCCCGGATTAAGTGGAACAGCCTTAACAACAGGGCTGTCTGCAGAATGTAAACCGTCATTATCCAACAATAATTCATTATTAAGATATACTCTGGATCCATCATCTGATGTGACCCATACATCGAATATTCCCTTTTTTGTAATATGCAGATATCCTTCAAATTGCACACCAAAACTATCCTTTTTCATGGCAAAGTTTAAATCGAGATTCTCCGTTGTGCCAGTCTTGTTTGGAGTAAGTTTTGAAAAATCCGGGACTGAATCCCAAACACCTTCATAGTAAGAATATTTAAGTCCTGGCTTAAGGTTTTCAACAGATTCCTGACCGTTCATATATTCACCGGAAGCGAACACCCGGGTAACAGTCGGAATATTTTTATAATTTGACACAACGCTCTTCACCTTCAATGTACAGGGTTTAGTTATTTCAATCTTTTCCTTACATTTTGGGGAATTAATTGTTGGCTCAGTTCCATCAGTGGTATAATAGAGGTTCGGATTAATATTCTGAATGAGTGCGAATGTGGAAGTCCCTTTAGGTAAAACTCCTGCCATCGGAAATACAGTGAAATTACCACCGCTATCGAATATATATCGTAAGCCATCATACACACTTTTAAACGGTACGGAACCATGATCTTCATTTGAATAGGCAACTACTTTCCATTTCAGGTCTTTGGGTGCAGCGCTTTTGAGGAGTTTTTCCATCGATGTGATACCCATACCTTTCATTCCCCCTCCATCACGTCCTGATATGAAAATTGGCTTATTCCAGTTTTTATTTTTCTGAAATTCAACCTGTGCACTTTTCACCTGCATCTCATTCTTATACCAGAAACTTGGATCTATTGCTATATAGGCATCAAAAAGATCGGGATCATTCAGGAGTGCATGCATGACAAATACTCCACCGTATGAATGACCTATCAACACATTAAACGGTTCAGCCTTGAAGTTTTTATTAATATAAGGGATAAGTTCTTTTTTAAAGAATTGAACAAAATTATCGGCACCACCTCCAGTAGTGGCAGCCTGGCTTGAATCTGGCAGAAAATCATGATTCCTGTCTATATTAAACACTCCAACCACAATGGCTTTGGGCATTTTGTTATTTACAAACAGGAATCTTGCCGTTGGAACAATATGTTGATCACGTCCGTCGGCATCAAGAACATAAAGGACGGGGAATTTTGCATCCTTTGCTTCATACCCTTCAGGTAAGAAGATGCTGATCTTACGGTTTTGTTTCAAAATATCTGATTGAATGGAGTCCTTTTTTATCATATATCCATCCTGTGATGAAACTTTTAGAGTAATACAGAAAAGCAGGGTTAAGAGAACGATTTTGGTTTTCATAATTCTGATACGAAGATTTAAAGTATAATTATATCTGTAAGGGATTGATTAAAAAAAGTTCGGTTTATATCATATAAAATAAAAGACGGTTATATTGATCTTTTGCTGCATGAATGTCCACTAAATCTCCTATTTGTTACCCCATAAAGGGGAACTTAGAATTTTCAGTTTAGTTCTGGATGGGATTTTAAGATTGCTTCGCTACGCTCGCAATGACACTGTAAGTAAGTTAATTTCAGGGTCATTGCTTCGTCTCACGATGAAATCGTGAGAAGAAGCAATCTCACAACCCAAGTCCGATTATGGATAAATTATTCATATCTCAGTACCTCAACCGGATTCTTTGTCGCGGCTCTCCAGCTTATCCAACTCACTGTTAATAATGCTATACCTAATGCCATTAGTCCGGCCAGAACAAATATCCACCAGCTAAGTTCAGTCTTGTATGCAAAGTTTTCAAGCCATTTATGCATGGTAAACCAGGAAATGGGAGTTGCAATAATAAATGCAATAACAATCCAACTGACAAAGCTTTTATTCAGCATTGTTAATATTTCAGGTATCCTGGCGCCATTAATTTTCCGGATACCAATTTCCTTCACACGAAGCTGCATACTAAAAGCCGCCATCGCAAAGATCCCGAGCGAAGAGAGAATTATAGAGATGAGTGCGAATAGTGATAGTGCTTTGGTTTGTGCATACTCTCCTGCATATACTTTTCGATAACTGTCAGTTATGTATTCGTATTGAAACGGAAATTCAGGATTTATTTTTTGCCATGTTGAAGCAAGAGTCTTTATGGCTTCTCCTCTCTGAACAGGATTAATGCTTATTATGAAGCAATAGTTAAACAACTTTCGGGGAGCAATAGCCAGAGGTTTTTCCGGACTATGAAGGTCAGTATAATGGAAATCAGGGACCACCCCTACAATTTCACCTTCAGGGAAAAGGTCCGGCAAAAAGAAATTAAGTCTGAAACGCTTTCCTATAGCATCATCCGGTTTATTTATTCCAAGTAGTCTGAGCGCACTTTGATTAAGAATATATTTTTCTCGGTAATTTCCTACTTTCTGTTCCAATTCTGCCAACTTTTGTTTGTCAGCATTTTGGCTTTGCCGTAGATTGCTTAAATTGACCGCATCATCTTCCCACTGTTGCGACGGAGTATATCCCAAATCAGTAGTTCCGGCAAGTGGATGAATTCCCATTGAACTAAAAAAATTGGAATCGGTCGTGAAGATATTTATTGATTGTCCTTCTTTTTTCTCGATACCCTCCATTTCGAAAGATACGGCGTCTATAATATCACCACCAGGTTCTTCCATTGCCGCCGTTACGTTGGTTATTGAAGTATTCTTAAGCAATTCAGTTTTAAACAGTTCATACCGTTGCACCGATTGCCATGGATTGTCTGCAATTATTACCATGTTTGCATTTTGCGAAGCCGGATGCTTGCTATTTATAAATTCAATTTGCCGGTTTAGTACCAGTGTACATGCGATTGCTACAATAGCCAGTGTAAATTGCACCACAAGTGGGAAAGAATACAGACTCTCTTGTCTACTTGTCATTTTAATGTCAGATACGATTTTTGAAGAGTAAAGTGGGAATACAGCCAGGAGAGCAATGAAAACAATAAAACCTGTACAAATTATGGCAATTCCAAAAATTCTGCCGGAATGCAAGACAGATATCTTCAGGGATTCTCCCAGCCAGTCAGCAATAAACAATCCTGATAAAATTGAAAAAACAGAAAGGAATAATGATTCGTAAACAATCTCGCGTCCCACTGTCCATTTCGATGCTCCGTTTATTAGTTTTATTTTTACTGATTTTATTCTGGATATTAATTGTACTCGGCTCAGATTAAGGTAATTAATAAGGGCAACGAATAGAACTAGTACCGTACAACTCACAAGAAGGATTATTGAACGGATATCTCCGTTCTTCTCCATTTCGCGTGTTTTCTGGCTAAACAGATGAATGTAAGTAAGCTTTTGCAGATATAATATTGGTACAGAATCATTTATTTTATTTTCAGTTTCCCAATTATGCTGGATTGTACTTCTTAGGGCATCAACGTTTACACCTTTCTTCATCAATAAGTATGTATATGCCCATGTTGTACGGTCATCAACACTGTTAAAAGAAGTTAATAATTCGGCATGGAAGTGCGAATTTACCGGGAAATCTTCCATTACACCATCGATAGTATAAGCTTTTGGATTAGGGTCTTGCTGATGCAGGATGGTTATCTGCCTGCCTGCAATATCGATACTTCCAAAATATGTCAAAGCCAGACTGCGACAGATAAATGCTCTTCCTGGTTGCGAAAAGGCTTTTTCAGGATTCCCTGACAATATTTTAAAATCAAAAACTTTAAAAAATGAGCTATCAGTTGAGTAAGCGTTTCTCGAATAAAACTTTTGTTCCCCAATTTTAACAATTGCATTTCTAAAAGGAACAATTCGAACCATGTTTTCAATTGCCGGATATTTGGATAACATTTTTTGAGTATCTCCGTATATCCTTGCCGGGTGTATAGAAACAGCACCGCGATTTGTATCCATTGTCATACGATAAATCCGGTCAGCTTTTAAGTGAAATTTATCGTAACTTAATTGTTGACTGGTGTATATAAAAATGATCAGCACGCAGGAAAATGCAGTACTAAGTCCAACAGCATTAATCAAAAACCATTGCCAATTCTGTTTTAACTTTGTGATAATTCTCATGTACACGATATTATATAATAAATTATGATTCAATTCTTTTTTCTTCTTTCTTCCACTTATTTCTCACCCCCAAACCCCCCAAGTGGGGCTTTAAAATCCTCCAGTTTTTTAGCCCCCCCTTGGGGGGGATGGGGGGTAAAAAACCGGTGATCATGAGGATAATTCAATCATATCTCAGTGCCTCCACCGGGTTCCTTGTTGCTGCCCGCCAGCTTTGAAGGCTTACTGTAAACAATGCTATTCCCAAAGCAATTAACCCTGCCAGGCCAAAAACCCACCAGCTTAATTTAGTTTTATAAGCAAAATCTTCGAGCCATCTGTTCATGATCAACCAGACAACGGGGCAGGCTATAACAAAAGCAATAGTTACCCATTTCAAAAAATCGAGACCAAGCATGAAAATTACCTGGATTACTTTTGCCCCGTTAATTTTACGGATGCCAATCTCTTTGGTACGCCGGACTGATAAATAAGCAATCATGGCAAATAAACCCAGACAGGAAAGAAAAACAGCTATCATGGCAAAAGTTCCAACAATTTTTGCCAGCCGCTCTTCTCCCATGTATTTTTCAAGATACTTGTCTTTGACAAAAAAGTACTGAAATGGCACACCCGGAGCTAATTTTTCCCAGGTTGTCTTTAAGAACTTAATAGTCTGCATATATTTGTTATGATCAACCCGAAATGTCAGATATCCTGCAAGCCAGTTTTCGCCTGCATATCGATAAACCACCGGTTCTATCGGGCTTTGTAGCGATTTGAAATTATAATCCTTTAACATACCAACGACAGTTATCGATTCCTTTTCATGCTTAAACCGCAGTTGTTTACCGATAGGATTGTCCCAACCAAATTTCAAGGCTGCCATTTCATTTATCAGAACATGTGCGGACCTGTCTGATAATATTGTATCAGAAAGGGTTCTGCCTATGACGACCGGAATATCAAATACTCTGACAAATTGTTCATCAAGCGATGTTACAACCATTTCTTTCGAATCATCCTTAGATGCTCCTTCCGGAATTGTCGCAAACTTGTTCGGAAAGAATTGCCCCGGAACATTCTCAGACAATGTGATCCCTGTAATGCTGTAAGTAGTTGCCTCATTTTCAATGCTCGCAGACAGCAATCTGGCAAATGCCAAACGTTTGTTTTCCTCATTATTATAAAGCGGAATCGAGAGAAGATTTTCTACATTGAACCCCAAATCGTGATTCTTCATAAATGATACTTGTTTGACAATAAACAGCTGGCAAGAAATAAGTATAATGGTTATCAGAAACTGGATTATGATGAATCCTTTCCTTAATCCACTTTTGTTCCGGATACTTGTAATTCGTGACTGCAACATCTCAATAGGTCGATATTTTGAGAAAAAAAGTGCAGGATAAAGACCAGAGAGAATTCCGGTAAGAACTCCGAAAAGCAGGATACACAAAACTATCCCGGGATTCGAAAAATTAATATGTAAATTGCGTTGTGCTAAAATATTGAACCATGGCAAAAACAATGTTGACAGATAAATCGCAACAATCAGAGCAATTAATGAGAGTGTAACAGCTTCACCTATAAATAAACAAGTTATCTGAAACCTTCCGCCACCAGAAATTTTTCGTATTGCTGTTTCTCTGGCTCTTTTTTCCGATTGGCTGGTAGAAAGATTGACAAAATTAGCACATGCAATAAATAAAACAGCTGTTGCAATTAGCAATAATATATTAAGATATTTTGATGAGACTGTAGATTTGATATCACGAAAAATGCGATTGTCAAGATGACAGGTTTTAAGAGGTTGAATATCATAAGATTCTCTGCCTTTAAGATAATCAGGAAAATATTTATCAGGAATCAATGATAGATTTGTTTTTATTGATGCGATATTCTGACTGGGATGAATCTTTATAAAAATCATCGGACCTCCCCAGTACCATAACCGATCAAGGTCGGGATGCATCTTATTCAATATGAGGTGTGAAACTAAAAGGTCGAATTTAAAAATAGAATTCTCCGGCAAATCTTTCATAATACCTGCTACTGCAAAAGTGAATTTATCAATTGTCACTTCTTTCCCCATAGGGTTTTGGTTCCCGAATAATTTTTTTGCTGTGCCCTGGGTAATGACGACCAACCCCGGGTTGTTAAAGACAGTTTTTGGATCTCCGGTCAGCAGCGGAAAATTGAACATTTTCAGAAAACAGGAGTCAGTAGTATATCCTGTCAGATTGTAATAAGCCTGGTTGTCAACCATTACTGATTCATCCTCTCTTAAAAAACCTGACAGACTTGTGGACATAACGACATCTTTGATATCCGTTCTGACTACGTCAGGTAACGGAAGGGGAGTAGAAGCAAAGTAATCTGTTCCGCCGGTTCCCTTATCAACTGAGATTATTCTGTAAATCAGATTACTATCCTTGTGGAAATTATCGTAACTTCTTTCAAACCAGACAAAGTAGAAGATAAGAATGGCAACTGTCATTCCAATTGATAGTCCCAATAGATTAAGCAAAGAAATTTTCCTCTGACTGTTGAAATTTCTGATCGCTGTTTTAATGTTATACCAAAACATAGTCTAAGAGTTTATAGTTTTATCGTTAATCGATTATTCTTGTCTCTAAGTTTCTAAGTCCCTAAGTCTCTTAGTCTTCCCTACATACCTCACACCTAACTACTCATACCTCAGTGCTTCCACCGGGTTCCTTGTTGCGGCCCGCCAGCTTAACCAGCCTACTATTGACAAAGCAATTAAAAGTTCTAAACAGATAGCTACCAGAAAGACCCACCAATCAATTTTTATCCTGAAGGCGAAGTTCTGTAACCATTTATTCACCAGTAAGTATGCAACCGGACAGGCAATCAAACTCGATGCTGCTATCGATATTATAAACTGCTTAGATAAAAGGGATGAAATATCCGAGATCTTTGCTCCCATAACTTTTCTGATCCCAACTTCTTTTACGCGTTTTCTGACTATGAATGAAGCAAATCCAAACAATCCCAGACATGAGATAAACAATGCCATTATAGTGAATACAGATAATAACTGTCCGGTTTTTTCTTCCGGACTATATAAGTTATTATAAGCATCTTCCAGAAATTTGTAGTTCAGGTTTGTCCCGGGCATAATAGCATTCCAGATAGTTTTTATGTATTTAATTGTCTCATCTGTGTTCTGAGGATTGATCTTAAGCGCTATATAAATGTACATTTTGGGATTTATATAAATCAGCATCGGATTTATTTTGTTATGAAACGATTGCAGATGAAAATCCCTGACGATGCCTACTACCATGACTCCATTCTTAAACTCATCACCCGGTATTATTAATTTGGTTCCTATAGGGTTTTTCAGGCCAAGTACCGAAACTGCAGTCTGGTTAAGAAGCACACTTTCATAACGGTCCGTTGAAAATTCCTTTGAGAGATCCCTGCCTTCAATAATTTCCAGCCCCATTGATTTTACAAATCCAAAATCAGAAGGTAATGCCTGTATATTGATGGAAACATCAGTAGCTGATCCATCCGGTCTTACACCAATATTCATCTGACTGTTAATTCCGGGAAGCGTATATGCACCTGAAACATAGGGAATATTTGAGTTTTTCAGAAGTTCCTCCTTAAGCACTTCATACTTGTCATTCGCCTGCTGCAATGACCCGGGAAAGCTGATGAGCGCCACATTTTCCTTATGAAATCCCAGTTGTGAATTTTTCATATAATCCAGCTGACGGAATATCATTATTGTTCCAACAAGCAGAATTATAGATATTGAAAACTGGAACATTATCAAAACTTTGCGTAATGTCAGCTTACCTTTGATACCGGTTGTATCCTTCCTTAGAACGTCAATGGGATTAAACTTTGAAATATAAAATGCAGGATATCCTCCGGCTAAAGCTCCAACAATTATTATTATTAAAACCACAAGCAGAGACAGTACAATAAAATAACTTTTAGCCAGGACAAATGTGGTCCCCAGGTAGGAGTACAGCTTCAGATACAAGCCATCAAAAAGAAAAACGGCAATCAAAGTTGAGAGCACAATGAGTACCATCGATTCGGTTATGAACTGAATAATAACCTGTCCTTTTCCTGCCCCTGCTGTTTTGCGCACTCCCACCTCCTTCATCCTTCCCATGTATTGCGATATTGAAAGATTGAGGAAGTTGAAACAGGCTATTATCAGGACAAAAATTGCAGCTGACAAAAATATATAAATGTAAGTCTTGTTTCCTTTTGGCCCAATATCGCCCCGGCTGTCTGTATCCCAATGGATATTGTCCAATGGTTGAACCTCAAATTTCATCCTTGATGCCAGCCATTCTCCGGCATTTTTTGAAAGAAGCTGATCGAGCTTTGGAATTATGAAGTTTACCGGCACTTTATTTTTCAATAAGATATATGTAAGATCATTACCCCATGAATTCCATGGTTTTTCAGGATAGTTTCCCATTGCCTTCAGGGTTGAGTAGGAGACCAGGAAATCGCATTTGAAATGTGTGTTTTCAGGTACATCCTCCATAATTCCTGTAATCTTTAACGGAGTATCGTGGTAAGTCAGCGACTGTCCGAGAGGATCGGCAGCGCCGAAATATTTTACTGATATCTCTTTGGAAATTACCATGGAATATGGATCTTTAAGTGCATTGCCCGGATCTCCTTCTATCATATTAAACGAAAAAATTTCAAACACCCCGGGATCGGAAAAGAAAAAATTCTCCTCTTTGATTTCCTGATTATTCCTGTTTTTGATTACGACATCATAATCTTTTTCGATGCGAACGCTGGATACCACTTCAGGTATCTGTGAAATTATTGCAGGCGCCAATGCAGGCATGCATCCCGCGAACTTCATTTTGCTTCCTTCATTGCCCCATTCGACAGCTATTCTGTAGATATTTTTTCTGTTTTTTTGAAAGCTTTCATAACTCAGTTCATTAACAATATACATCATTATCAACAGGCTGGCTGTAATTCCCAAAACCAGACCCAGTATATTAACTGATGAAAAGAATTTGTTTCTCACCAGATTACTTAATGCTGTTCTCAGATAATTTTTAAACATCGTTTGAAATAATTAAAATTGCTAAAAATCATAATCTAATGGTACCCCTTTTGTCTCCCCTCCTGGGGGGAGAAGCCGAGCTTACGAAGCAGAGGGGGTCACTCATACCTCAAAGCTTCGACAGGGTTCCTAGTTGCTGCACTCAAACTCTGCCAGCTAACAGTCAATAATGCGATTATAAACGCTATTAATCCTGATAAGCCAAATATCCACCAGCTCAATTCAGTTCTGTAAGCGAAGTTTTCCAGCCACTTATGCATAGAATACCATGCAATTGGAATGGCAATTAAATATGCAATAGTGACAAGGATAATAAACTCCCTGTTTAGCATAAGAAGTATTTCCGATATTCTTGCCCCGTTTATTTTCCTGATACCAATTTCCTTGGTTCGTCTCTCTGAAGAGAAGATTGCAAGACCAAGAATACCTATGCAGGAGATTATCACAGCCAGTATGGCAAAAAGACTTATTGTTCTGGCAAAATATTCCTCCGACCTGTACATTGAATCAAACCATTCATCATAAAACTGATATTTAAGGGGATATCCCGCCAATATTTTTTGCCATTCTTCATTTATAAAGGTCATACCTTTTCCAACACCGTTTGCAACAAACCTGATGCTGATAGTCGTAGGTCTGCTTTTGGAGGTGAACATAATGCATACTGGTCCTATAGCCTTGTGAAGTGAAACGTAATGAAAGTCATTAACCACGCCAATAATATCGAATCCTCCAAAATTGTTGAATCGTTTATGTTCAAGATTCTCAAAATCAAAATATTTGTAAGCAGCTTCATTAATCATGCAGACTTTATCGATATCTCCGGGCTCAAGATTTCTTCCCTTTATGACTTTCAGACCGAATGTCTCAAGAAATGCAGTGTCGACCAGTAAGCAAGGGACACTCATATTCTTTTTGGTATTTTCCATGTTTGATCCCATACTCATGGGTATCTGTCCCGGGACACCGCATGTAACTGTCATGTTTTTAATATAGGGTGACTTTCCGAATTCTTCCAGGAGAACTTTTGTTTTTTGGACATCGTTTTCAGGGATATTCGGGAGATCAAGACGGAGCAAAAGCTCCTTGTCAAATCCTGCATTTTTATGCTTCACATACCTGATTTGCCTCTGGACAATCAGGACACAAAAAATTAGAATGATAGAAATCGTGAATTGGAAAATTGTAAGAGAATTGCGTAAATAGTTTTTCTCACCTTTAATTACAGTGTACCCGGTCAGTATTTTTACCGGGCTTATCCCTGACAGAACAATTGCCGGCCCGCATCCGCTGAGCACTCCAACTAGTAAAATTATAACAGGTAAAATTAATAGATAAGGGAACCGGAATAATATTCTTATATCCGTAGTCGTGTTAAAGACCGTCTGATAGAAAGGCATTAGTAACCAAACCAGCAGTATTCCTGAAATGAAAGCCATGAAGATTACAATGACAGATTCAGATAAATACTGAAGAAGAATGGTTTTTCGGTCAGCCCCGATAGTTTTTTTAAGTCCTGTGTCTTTATTTCTCTTGTGCTGTTGTGCAACAGTCAGATTTACATAGTTTATCACAGCCAGTATTAATATTATCAGAGCTATTCCGCCGAGTAATTTTAAAAGGTTTGCATTTCCTTGTTTGGTATCGCTTCCTGTTGTCGGATCGTGGAGATAAATATCTTTTAATTTTAATAATCCGATACGTTCATAGTATTTATCATAAGGTTTTAATATGTCAATATGACTGTTAATTTTAGCGGCAAACTGATCAGGATTGATATTCTTATTCAGCTTAAGATAGATCTGGAATGGCCAGCGGTATGTACTCAAATCCCTTGAGTCACCTATCCACTGGTTGAATTTGAATTTCTCGTTTTCAGCATTCACCAGTATTCCTGCAGTAATGCTTGAGTTATCGGGGAAATCCTTTATTATTCCTGTTATTGTGACTGGCAACATTCCCCAGACAGTTAAATCTTTTCCCAAAGGGGATTCGGTTCCAAAAATAATTTTTGCTGTTTTTTCCGTAATTATGGCTGAATTAATATTAGTGAATGGAGAAGATGACCGGCCTGCCACAAATGGAACAGAGAAAATCTCAAAAAAGTGGTTATCGACCGACATAATATCATCAAGGTAATAACCTTTATCCCCGCTTTTAATTTCGACAGGATAGTTGGAGCGTATAATCAAACAGGCATTTTCTATCTCAGAATAATTTTTCAGCAGGATATCTTTCACACGGTAGTCAATAAGGCTTGAATTATCCTTTATATCAATCACTCTGACTATCTGATCAGCATTCTTGTGATATCTGTCGTAGGAATGCTCTTTAATCAGAAACAGGGTGATAGCCAGACTAATTGAGATAGCAAATGCAAATCCGGCAATATTTATGATTGAGAACTTTTTATTGGTACGTATGTTTCGTAGAGCTATTTTTAAATAATACCAGAACATATATATCAAATTTAATTATCAATTTAATTCGAGATGGGATTTTAAGATTGCTGTGCTATGTTCGCAATGACGCGCAATCAAGGTAATTCCACTGTCATTGCGAGGATCCCGATGAAATCGGGAGACAAAGCAATCTCAACTCCCATGTCCAATTATGCGTAGACTATCCATATCTCACACCTAATGTCTCACGCTTTTTATTCATACCTCAACGC
>JBARBF010000124.1:0-6169 GCA_049792755.1 Bacteroidales bacterium
ATCAGTAACAATAATTTTTGCATAATGCGATTTATCATCATTGAAGTTGAATATACCCCGATTTATAACATTTTTATAGGCACTCAGTTTATCATCAGGCAGTACAAAAGCCCTTTCAAAATAGATGTTATCCTTCATATAGGTCTCATAATCAATATGACTGTTGACATATCTCGATTCGTCAAAAGAGAAACCGTCCATTATATATTTAAAAATTATTGTGCTGTCAATTGACAATTCAATTGAATATACAGCAACTTTATTCGGGCTGCCGTTCAGCATGTCGTAGGTTTTTATCCCAAATCCGGCAAGCCCGCTTATTGATATATCATTTCCTTGAGATAAAGAATATACACCATGGCTTCCTGTGACATTAATTCTTTTAATAGAATTCTGGTTATTGATAAGGGTATGACTATTAATAGGGTATATTACAAGTTTTTCAATAACCGGTGCAATATTGTCAGCCATTCCAAATTCAAATAGCAGTGGATTTATAGGCTTTTCACTGTTTGATTTTCTTACTTCAAAGTGCAGATGAGGGCCCCCGGAACTGCCAGAATTTCCTGAATATGCTATAATTTCGCCTTGAGTAACAGGAAATTCTTCTTTTTCAGGAAACAATGTTATCTGGAAACTTTTTTTGGCATATTGTTGATTTTTGACGTATTCTTCAATATTAGGAGAAAACCTTTCAAGATGACCGTAAACCGTTGAATAACCTGAAGGATGTCTTATGTACAATGCGTTTCCAAATCCAGTCGAAGAAACACTTATTCTATAGATATACCCGTCTGCAGCAGCAACAACCTCTTTTCCCGTAACACCCTGTGTTTTAATATCTAAGCCGGAATGAAAATGGTCAATCCTCAGTTCACCGAAATTTGCCGATAATAACTGAGGTATTTTCAGCGGGGAAATAAATATTGATCTATCTGCCGGAATATCATTTAAGGCACTGTAGAACAATGTACTAAAAATAAAAAATCTGACCAGGAACATCATCTTCAATTTAATAAAATACGTAGCGGCAAAGCTATACTTATGGTTTATTAAGGCAAACTATTTCAGTCAAATTTTTGAAAATATCATTAACAATGTTAATTTTGTACTAAAGATTTAATTATGTCCGGTCAGGGTTATGAAGAATTAATAATTTTAAACAGAAAACTGGATGAATTATTGGATCGGCATAATAATCTGAAGCATGAAGTGGAGGATCTTAAAGGCAGGAATGAAGAGTTAATAAGTCTGCTTCAGGAGCGGGAAGAAAAATTAAAGGAATTAGAAATTAAATACGAACGGATTAAATTATCAGGAGCATTGTTGGGTGAAGGTGAAAACGCTTTTGAAGCGAAGAAAAAAATTACCGAACTGATGCGGGAAATTGACAGATGTGTTGCTCTTTTAAACAGATAAGATATAACAATGGATGATAAGCTTTCAATAAGGGTCAATGTGGCGGACAGATATTATCCATTGAAGGTAGAACGGGAAAACGAAGAGAAGATCAGGAAAGCAGCCAGGATGATAAATGAAAAGGTGCTTCAATACAAGCAAAGGTACACTGATAAAGATGTACAGGATTTTTTGGCTATGGCTTCCCTGCAGTATGTGATCAGGCTTACCGAAGAAGAAGAAAAACTTGAAAAAGATTATCTTCCCGATGCCTTAAAAGAACTGATACAAAAAATTGATTCAGTTCTTGATAAAAAAGAGTAACAGCGTTCTTTTACATAGAAAACTTAATTGCCCGCATTGTTTCTTCATTCATTTTTGAAACTCAACAGTTAAAACTTTGGAGCAACTCTTAGTTCAGATAGAACAGGCCTCATCCCGATTCGTCGGGTTTCCGCCGGCTGGCGGAACAGTGGACGTTCGAACTGGATTAGTAGCTCCAGCCATTCAGACATGGGGTTTTATAAAATCTGGAGGAACTTTGCGGGTTTTTTATTTACAATATATTTAACTAAAACAATTGATGATGACATTAATAATAGGATCTTTAAGTAACGGACTATTGGTTGTCCTGTGCATATCCGCCCTTGTACTGGGTTTTGGCGCTTCTTTTTTCGTCTGGCAACTGGCATTAAGGAACAAAAGCCGTAAAATTGTCAGTGAAGCAGAGGCTGAAGCTGAAGTAATACGAAAAGAAAAAATCCTTCAGGCTAAAGAAAGATTTCTTCAGCTCAAAACAGAACACGAAAAAGTAATCAACGAAAAGAACAGCAGGATCGGACAGGCGGAAAACAGGATAGCTCAGAAAGAACAGTCTTTGTCGCAGAAAATTGAAGAAGCTCAGAGGAAAAAGAATGAGGCTGATGCAATACGTGGAAATCTCACATCTCAGCTTGAGCTCCTGGAAAAAAAATCAGAAGAGTTAGCACGCCTTCACAAACAACAGGTTGAACAGCTTGAGGCAATTTCAGGTTTCTCCGCGGAAGAGGCAAAAAACCATCTTATAGAATCCCTTAAGGAGGAAGCAAAAACAGGAGCAATGTCGTACGTAAACGAAATACTTGATGAAGCAAAAATGACTGCAAACAAAGAAGCTAAAAGGATTGTGGTTCAAACAATTCAGAGGGTTGCAGCCGAGAATGCTATTGAGAATGCTGTAACAGTATTTCACATTGAGTCGGACGAGATGAAAGGCCGGATCATAGGACGTGAAGGCAGAAATATCCGAGCACTTGAAGCAGCAACCGGAGTTGAAATTATTGTAGACGATACCCCTGAAGCAATTGTCCTTTCTGCTTTTGACCCGATCAGAAGGGAAGTTGCAAGACTTGCTCTTCATCAGCTGGTCACTGATGGCAGAATACATCCGGCCAGAATTGAAGAGATGGTTGAAAAGACCAGGAAACAAGTAGAAGAAGAAATACTTGAAGTTGGAAAAAGAACCACTATCGACTTAGGTATACACGGATTACACCCGGAACTTATAAGATTGATTGGAAAAATGAAATACAGGTCATCATATGGTCAAAACCTTCTTATGCACTCTCGTGAAGTGGCTAATCTATGCTCGATTATGGCAGCTGAACTCGGACTGAATTCAAAACTGGCAAAAAGAGCTGGACTCCTTCATGATATTGGCAAAGTTCCTGATGATGAACCGGAGTTGCCACATGCAATTTTAGGGATGAAAATGGCAGAAAAATATAAAGAGAAACCTGAAATATGTAATGCCATTGGTTCTCATCATGATGAAACAGAAATGACTACATTAATTGCCCCAATTGTTCAGGTTTGCGATGCTATTTCCGGTGCACGTCCTGGCGCACGACGTGAGGTTGTTGAATCCTATATTAAGAGGCTAAAGGAACTTGAATCCCTTGCTTTACAATACCCCGGTGTTATGAAAACTTATGCTATTCAGGCAGGCAGAGAACTCAGAGTTATAGTCGGAGCCGAAAAAGTAACTGATAAAGAAGCGGAAGGACTCTCATTCGAAATTGCACGCAAAATCCAAAATGAAATGACCTACCCCGGACAAATAAAAATTACGGTGATTCGCGAAACACGAGCGGTAAATTACGCTAAATAAAATTATATTTAATTTCATATTGTAGAAAGGGCATTTAGATAATTTGATGCCCTTCCTGTTATTTAATGCTTTGTTTAAGCGATTCTTTGTTTATCTTTGGTGCCTGATAAAATTTCACTATTCAATGCCGCATATAAAACTCATTAATATTGTCGGAGCCAGACCTCAAATCATAAAAGCTTCAGCAATAAGCAGAGTAATTCGTAATCATCATTCCAGCGATATTACTGAAATTATTGTTCATACCGGACAGCATTATGATAAAGAAATGTCTGAGGTCTTCTTCGATGAGCTTGAAATTCATAAACCCCATTATAATCTCGGAGTCGGTTCGGCAGGCCATGGCCGCCAAACTTCTCTCATGATTACAGGTATCGAAGAGGTACTTATAAAGGAAAAACCTGATTGCGTAATACTTTACGGTGATACTAACTCCACACTTGCCGGAGCTATAGCCGCTTCAAAGTTACATTTTCCGGTAATTCATATTGAAGCTGGACTGAGGTCGTTCAACAAAGCTATGCCTGAGGAATTAAACAGGATAATGAGCGACCATGCTTCTACCCTGCTCTTTGCACCTACCAATGCCGCTTTTAAAAACCTTATGTCTGAAGGATTCAAACCTGAGAATAGTCCTCCTTATACAATTGATAATCCCAAAATCTATCTGACAGGCGATATAATGTATGATAATACACTTTTTTTTGCGGGACTCGCGGAAAAAAAGAAAGCACATTTTCTTGAAAAACTGTTGCTTACAAGAAATAACTTTATTCTCGTTACTATTCACAGGGATAGCAATACCGATGACATAGAGAGGCTTAAAGAAATTCTCATTACACTTAAGTTGCTGGCTGAAGAAAAGAATACCGTTCTTGTGATGCCATTACACCCCAGGACTGTCATTACACTTCGAAACAGGCTTGAGAATCTATTTGATGAACTTAATCACTGCAGGAATATAAAGATAATGCCACCTGTTTCATACCTTGAAATGATTCTTCTGGAGAAGAATTGCAGAATGATTGTAACTGATTCCGGAGGTGTTCAGAAAGAATCGCATTTCTTTAAAAAACCTTGTATTGTACTCCGTAAGGAAACTGAGTGGATTGAACTTGTGAATAATGGTACAGCAAAGCTTGTGGATGCTGATCCGGATCAGATCAGATGCGAATTCCTGCGTTTTGTGGAAGAATCTTCAGATCTTCTGTATCCTGGTTTTTACGGCGATGGAAAGACAGCCGAGTTCATTTTGAAGGAAGTGCTTTTAATGTTTGAAAAAGAGTAGAATTTATAATATTAAATTCTGCTAAAATTTGTAATATTGTTTTTTCAATTGCTGATGGAACGAATCTTGAAGGATAGCAGAGTGTTGGTTACTGGCGGAGCAGGTTTTATCGGCTCAAATCTTGTAGAATCTTTTTTACTTTCAGGAAATTCAGTTGTTTGTTTAGATAATTTTTCCACCGGGAAAAGAGAAAATCTAAACGCATTCATCAGGAATTCAAAATTTAGACTTATCGAGGGTGATATTCGTAATTATAACGATTGTTTAAAAGCGGTCGAAAACATAGATATTGTTTTTCATCAGGCAGCATTAGGATCAGTGCCACGATCTATAATTGATCCAATAACATCTACCGATGTGAATATTGGTGGTTTTGTTAAAATTCTCTTTGCTTCAGTAAAATCGGGAGTTAAAAGATTTATTTATGCAGCAAGTTCTTCCACTTATGGCGATCACACTGATTTGCCGAAAGTTGAACACACGATAGGTTCTCCTTTATCCCCTTATGCCATTACGAAATATGTTGATGAACTGTTTGCTGACAATTTTGCTAAGTCTTATGGAATTGACGTGATTGGATTACGATATTTCAATGTTTTTGGCCGTCGTCAGGATCCTGATGGAGCTTATGCAGCAGTAATTCCAAAATTCATGAAGATGCTGATGAAGCATGAAGTGCCTGTCATTAATGGCGATGGATCTGTTTCCCGCGATTTCACCTATATTGATAACGTGGTGCAGGCTAACCACCTTGCATCTGTTGTTAATAATAAAGAAGCATTAAACCAGGTTTATAATGTTGCCTGTGGCGAAAGGACATCGCTGAAAAAGTTATTCTTTATTATTCGCAAGCTGGCAGCCGATTTCGACACTGATATTTTAACAATTGAACCAATATATGGACCTGCAAGGGCAGGTGATATTCAGCATTCACTGGCATCAATTGAAAAGGCTAAAAAACTTTTGTACTATTCACCAATATTAAATGTTGAAGATGGCCTTAAAGAGGCAGTCAACTGGTATTGGAAGAATTTGTAACATATGTTACAAATATTATCTGAAAAAACAGATAGTCAGACATATACAATCATAAGTAATGTGACTGACGTTGCGAAAGCATTATTAAATGCCAAAACAAATGCAATTTACGAAAGCCTGAATGCAACCATTATATAATAAGTCGGGTTCTAATTATAAGCTAATTTTAACTAATTTAGCATAAAATATCTTCTTTGGAATGATCAATCGATTTAAGATAAGAACAATAAAAATATTTAGAGATTACTCTTTACCCAGGTGGTTCGTTCTATTGATAGATATTGCTGCAGTATTTT
>JBARBF010000125.1:0-3045 GCA_049792755.1 Bacteroidales bacterium
GATCGAGAAGTAGTCCGGGTTGCAAAAGGCAACCGAGGATCGATCACAATTCCACTTTGCGAAGCAACATGAAATCCACATTCGATCCGAGCTCGGCGTAGCCAATTAATTAAACCGTCCGAGTTAGCACAAGTATTTTTATTTATGGGGGAAAGGTTGAATCCAATTTTCAATTATGTAATTACCATTAAATACATGTGGCTTCCTTATAATTACAAGATTCTCATTTTTTAAGTTTAATAATATACTTGAATTCAATTTATGATTATCTCCGCTTTCAATCATCTTATAGATCTCTAGAGTGTTTGAGTCCTTATAAACAGTTACCTGTTCCTTATTCTTTGTATCGTATTTATCTGATAAGAACAAATCCAAAACTGTTGGCATCTCTTTAGTTAAATAAGCCTGCTTTATTGAAATCCTAAAAGTGTCATCAAGCTTTTGAAATGTATGATAAAAGCTATTCATTCTTATTTTTATACCAATGGAAACCTCTTCAGGAAACGTCATTGAATACTTTTCGTTGTCGATAGAGTTAAAACTCACAATGAATTGGTATTGATCTAGCTTGATGCAATTATTGCATTTTAGCTCAAGTATTCTATTGTCCATCAATTTAGTTTATTGATTTATTAATATGAAAAATTATAAATTAATTTCCAATCTCTCTGCAAGTGGATTGTTTTCCTTTTTAATAAATATTGCAATTATAAGTGTTATGATTGTCCCCCCGAAAAAGTTACTAAATAGTCTTGTTAAGGCATATATGCTGGGTTGCAAAAATTTCTTTTGAATCTCAAGACCTGAGTCAATGATTGACTTAGGTAGACCTCGTTTTATTAAGCTTTCTTCAATAAAAGCAAGCTGTTTATTAACCAGATCTGTGTCTATAAAAGCATAAAGAATATAGATTAAGATTGCGTAAATAACTGCTGAATAAAAAGAGATTACAACGCCTGAGGCAACAGCCTGACCATAAGTTATGAACCCGTGTTTACAATTCTCACGATAAGACCTAATTAGGGTAAAGAGAACCAAAATCTGAATTACATAGAAGATATATCCCTGGTATTCATTAAATATTAGATTTAGAAAATATATTATCAGTGTATATGCAATCGCTATTAAACCCAGAATTAAACCATTGGTTAAATTAGCCTTCCATACCGAGATATAGTGTTCCATAATAATATCATTTAAGGATTTGATTATATTTAATCTGTATAATCTTTTAGATCCTTTATCTCTTTCTCTAAATCTTCAATCTTCCTACGGTGAATCCATAACTGTTTGATCGCTAAAGCTAGAACCATAACAAAAAGACCTACCATAAAAAATATTGTTTTCGGATCAAAGCGAAAGCCTCGCCATGCAATTAATAACACTCCAGCAAAGAGTGCAGGATAAGTAATCCAAACAAATTTTTGCCGATTAATGATAATAGCCTTATAATCATTTACTTTTTTTACCGATTCAATTATAGGATCTCCCCCCACATTTATTTCCTTCAATATCATGAAGCTTTTAAAACTATTATAGGCTACATAAATAACTGTAGTTAAAGTAAGTATCCAGCCAAGAATGAATTTCCAATCAATATTTTCAATTTTCAAGTATGGGTAAAAGACAACGATTAATAAAATTGGTGTCAGAATTACACCAAGTAACGTCTTATTTCTCATCCAGTCTAATTTACTCTGAGGTTTTCTTGATAGAGTTTCCATAACTAGTTTTTTATTTAACTTTTCAAGACTATTTAATTTATGATCATATTGTTGCCACAGTGATTTCAATTCTTCTAAATCCATAATATTTAATTTTTATTAATGGACAAATAATCTCTTAGTCTTAACTTAATCCTACTAATTTTTGTAGCTACATTAGTCCTAGAGATGCCTATAATCTCTGCAATTTCTTCATACGAATACTCGTCAAGAAGCAAAAGAATTACTGCTCTGTCTATTTTCCCAAGGGAATTGATTGCACTATATAATTGGTCATACAATTCGTGAGTTGTATTATCTGCTTCGTCTTCCAAATTAGGAATCAAGTTTGTATATTCTATGCTTCTAGATTGTTTGGTATAATCTCTGAACCAGGTTATTGCTGTATTCAATGAAACTTTGTAAATCCATGTACTGATTTTTGATTTGTTCTGGAAAGTGGGATAAGAAATCCAAAGATTAGAAATTATATCCTGGAACAAATCCTTTTTATCGATTGTACTATCGCAATACATATGGCTGACTTTGTAAATCATTTTTTTATTGTTCTCTATAAGTTCGATAAAATCAGTCTGCAATTTTTGAATATCCATTCTGATATCTTTAAATCTGAAGTATTAGTCGAATAAATTGTGAAAAAGTCACAGGGGATTATATATTTTTTTTGTGATCAGCCGACAAGCTTCCTTAATACGGTAGCTGTTACAGTTTCTAAGTCCTGGTAGATGGACAGAAGTTGCCACGTTAGGATGAAGTTATCCAGATGGCTGAGTCCCGTCTAACTGGCTGAGATTTATCATTGCGAGATGAAATCTGATAAATAGTGAATCAGGATACTTAGAACGTACAAAATTTAATTGTCATGGTAAATTCTCTAAGTGAGAGCCTGTCGGGTCTTCAGAACTATGACGCCTAACGGCCCGGCGGTTTAATTGAGTTGTCGTCTGTGTCAGGGTTGGCATGTGTTTTTGCAAAGTCCCGATAAGTGGACGAGCATTTGGTGTCACGATGGAACTGTCAAGACGGCGTGGTCCCGATAAGCTGGCAGGATTTGTCATGTCACGATAAAATTGTCAATGTGGCGTGCAAAAACCATGACAACTCGCGCGTCGGCTTGCAACCCTATTGACTTTGTCTCGGCAGCAGGATCGGTCCGGGTGCAACAAAATCTGATAAGTTGAAATGAATTTGCTTACGTAGACTTTAGGGGCTGATCGAGAAGTAGTCCGGGTTGCAAAAGGCAACCGAGGATCGATCACAATTCCACTTTGCGAAGCAACATGAAATCCACATTCGATCCGAGCTCGGCGTAGCCAATTAA
>JBARBF010000126.1:0-22881 GCA_049792755.1 Bacteroidales bacterium
ATACACATTTACATAATGCATAAAAATTACAGATTGTTTGAAAATCGTAATTAATGCTTTGAAATGTGTTATTAAAAGGGATATAAATCAGATTCTTTTGCAGCTTGAAATAATTAGTAAACAAGCTGATGAAAAAAAATCTTTGCAAAAATGCATTCCTTTTATATGTTCTTTTTAGTCTTTCTCTTTTAGCTTTTTCTCAAAAGAGTGACAGTACAAAGATTGACAACTATTTTGGTGGTGCTATAACAGTTACCAACAACGGGATTTCACTGATCCCTACTTTTTCAATTGACAAACCTGCCGTTTTGTTTGATCTGACAGCGGGAAGAGGAAAAATCAGCTTTGAGCCGCAATTCCGGTTTTCGCTTGACGGGAAGCCCTGGACATTCTTTTTCTGGTGGAGATATAAATTAGTAAATACCTCGAAGTTCTTCGTCAGGGTTGGGGTACATGAATCACTATCATATTCAACCTTGTCCGTTGTAACAAACGGAGAATCCAAAGATAACATTGTTACTCAGCGGTACCTTGCAGGAGAATTTACTCCCAATTATTTTCTGACAAAAAACATCAGTATTGGTTTGTATTACCTCTATTCATATGGTTTTGATAATGAGAATGTAAGAAATACCCACTTTGGTATGTTAAATATGAATTTTTCAAATATCAAATTATCAGATAAGTTCTTTCTGAGTTTCATGCCACAGATTTACTATCTAAGAATAAACAGGAATGACGGATACAATGTAACCTCGACATTGACGCTGGCGAGAAAAAACTTCCCGGTTTTATTTTCCATATTCGGTAACAAAACAATTAAATCGGACGTTCCCGGGCATAAAGACTTTGTCTGGAATGCAAGTTTGATCTATTCTTTCAATAATCAATATATCAAAAAATGAAATATGTATTTTGGCCACGCCATGGCGTGGCCCAACAGGCTGCATAATGTTATTGCATAGGGTCATGCCATGGCATGACCTGTGCCTTCTGATATTTATTTGAATTTTGTAATTTTGCAGGTATGGAAAAAATTGAAACAATAGAAGAATTTTACAAGAGGAAATTCGACTGGATGCCTGATAATTTAAAAAATGAGATCGGCCATTTCAATGTCTTCAGGTTAGAGCCATTTGTCGGAGATAAGGCTCAGCCTGTACCATACAAAAGGCGTGATTTTTATAAAATCATGCTTGTGAAGGGTAACAGCCAGGTGCATTATGCCGATAAGGTCGTTGAAGTTAAAAAACAGGCACTCTCCTTTTCCAATCCGCAGATCCCATATAAGTGGGAACATCTTGATAGCATACGGAGTGGTGCTTTTTGCATTTTCAATCAACATTTTTTTCATCAATACGGTGACCTGAATCAATATTCAGTTTTCCAGCCAGCCGGTACACATATATTTGAATTGTCTGATGAACAGGTAGAAAAATCAGCAGCTATTTACGAACGGATGTTTGAAGAAATCAATTCTGATTATCAACATAAATATGATGTATTGCGGAATCTTGTTTTTGAGCTGCTGCATTTTGCAATGAAACTTCAGCCAGTAACAAATTTTGACAAGCAACAAATAAATGCTTCGAAAAGAATTTCTGTTATGTTTTTAGAACTTCTGGAGCGTCAATTCCCGATTGATGACCTCCATCAGAGATTCAGCCTCCGGTCAGCCTCTGATTTTGCAAACCAGTTAAACATTCATGTAAACCATCTTAACAGAGCCATAAAGGAGACAACACAAAAAACCACATCTCAGGTGATTGCAGAACGCATTTTGCAGGAATCAAAAATCCTGTTAAAGCATAGTACCTGGAGTGTGTCTGAAATTGCATATGCACTGGGCTTCACTGAAGCTACCCATTTCAATAACTTCTTTAAAAAACACATTCAATTAAGTCCTTTGAAATTCAGAAATGTTTGATTTTCGTAAGTTCTTATGTCGTTTTAGTTATATTATTGCATTATTCGTGCATATTTTTGTACTATAATCAAAAACGTATAATTATGAATACTAAAATTCCAACACGCAAATTAGGAAAAAGCAACCTTGAAGTTTCCTCCCTGGGGCTTGGTTGTATGGGAATGAGCTTTGGCTACGGAACCATTGCTGATAAGAAGGAGATGATCGCACTTATTCATAAAGCAGTAGAAAGCGGAGTAACATTTTTTGATACTGCTGAAGTTTATGGACCATTCATTAATGAAGAACTTGTAGGAGAAGCTCTGGCTCCTTTTCGCGGTAAAGTGGTGATAGCCACAAAATTTGGCTTCGATACAACCGGAGCTTCCGCTCTTGACAGTCGTCCGGAGCATATCAAACAAGTTGCCGAGGCTTCGCTAAAACGGCTCAGGGTAGAAGTTATTGATTTGTTCTACCAGCACCGTGTCGACCCCAATGTTCCAATTGAAGATGTTGCCGGTGCAGTCAAAGACCTTATTAATGAAGGAAAAGTTAAACACTTTGGTCTTTCCGAAGCAGGTGTGAAGATAATACGCCGTGCTCATGCAGAGCAACCGGTTACTGCTTTGCAGAGCGAATACTCATTGTGGTGGCGGGAACCGGAGGCAGAAATAATCCCGACCCTCGAAGAACTCGGAATAGGGTTTGTACCATTTAGTCCGCTTGGCAAAGGTTTCCTTACAGGGAAAATGGACCAGAACACCACTTTTGACAGTAAAGACTTCCGCAGCACAGTTCCACGATTATCACCTGAGAATCTCAAAGCAAACCAGGCATTTGTAGATTTGCTTGTACAGGTTGCGCAACGTAAACATGCCACACCAGCTCAAATTGCACTCGCATGGTTACTTGCCCAAAAGCCATGGATAGTTCCGATTCCGGGCACTACTAAAATGCATCGTTTAATAGAGAATCTTGGAGCCACAAATATAGAGCTCACTTCTGGCGAACTTCAGGAAATAAACACAGCTTCTTCAAAAATCAAGGTTCAGGGTGACAGATATTCGGGAGGCAGTGCAAAATTGATTAACCGTTAATTATCAAAGACAAATAAGGAGGGTTGACCAATGAATATAACTGAAACTGCTATTAAAAACCACGAAGAACTCTGGCCGGAGTACAAATCCCGGGCCAAGCAAACCGACCCGGAACTGATCGAATTGTTTGATAATTTTGCTTTCGATTAGGTAATAACTGAGTTATTGATAGAAGAAATTATTACATAAATCACGTCACACTACATGTGAAAATAAATTTGTTAAAAAATTATAAAATTGTGCATGGTATGTCTCAGATCAGTCAACCTATTCAATAATAATTTCTATATTAGAACTTGAAAGTTAAAACTTAAAACGGCAATAATATGATAACAAAAAAAATTCGAAGAAGCATTTTCTTTCTTTTTTGCTTTGTGGCAATTAATCCCATATATGCTCAGGACTGGCCCCAGTATCTTGGACCCAGCGGAAATAGTTCGTCATCGCAGAAAAATATTTTACGAGCCTGGCCTCAGCAGGGACCGGAAGTTTTATGGACTGTCAATGTGGGCATAGGTTATGGCGGACCTGTTGTCAAAGACGGTAAGGTCTATTTACTGGATAGAGATGATAAGGTTGGCGATAAATTGAGGTGTTTTGATCTTTCAAGTGGAAAAGAACTCTGGAATTTTGGTTATGATGCACCAGGTTCTGTCATGTTTCCAGGTTCACGTAGCGTGCCTGTCATAGATGGAAATCTGATTTTTTCGTGCGGTCCTTACGGTAATCTTTATTGCTTAGACATAAACACACACAAGCCTGTCTGGAATAAAAATATTTGGAAAGATTTCGGCGGTGGTGAAATACCACGATGGGCAATTACTCAATGTCCCATGGTTTATGGTGATTTGCTTATTTTGGCTTCGCAGGCACCTAAAGCAGGGGTTGTGGCTTATGAAAAGCTTACTGGTAAGGTTAAATGGACGACACCGTCTCTTGGTGAAGTCGGATATGTCAGTCCGGCAATAGTAAAAATTGGCGGAGCCAGCCACATTGTTATGATAACCGCTTCAGCGGGTCGTGGAGCAGAAGCCAGTGGTGGCAAAGTCGTTGGAATTGATCCGCTTACCGGGAAAATACTTTGGGAATATACAAACTGGCAATGTGGAATTCCGGTCCCCGGAGCAGTTGATGCAGGTGAAGGCAGAGTGCTGATTACAGGTGGATACCAGGCTGGTGCCGCAATGATAAAAATTGAAAGGAAAGCCGATGGCAGCTATGGCGTAAAAGAACTTTATAAAAATCCAGATTTTGGTGCACATACGCAACCGCCTGTTCTGGTTAACGGTTATTTTTATGCTCAATATACAACAAACGAAAGAAAAGATGGTCTGGTCTGTATGAGCATGGACGGCAAGATAAGATGGAAAACGGGAAGGTCTCCATTATTTGATAAGGGTGGCATTATTCTCGCCGATGGGTTGCTGCTCAGCACAGATGGTAACAGTAAGTTATATCTGATTGAACCCGATCCTTCAGTCTTTAAGCCGATTGCAACATCAGATTTACTCAAACCCGAACCAGGCGATAAAAAAGCTCAGAATCAAAATTGGGCACCTTTGGCACTTGCAGGCGGAAAGCTTTTGATCAGGGATCAAAGCAGGTTAATGTGTGTTAAAGTTGCTAAGTGATTTTGAATTAACTAAATAACCATGCAAAATGGAACTACAAAAGAAATATAGTGTAACTGAACTTGGCCAGGGAGAAAGCACTGGCAGAGTGATGCTTAAAGACACTCTGTCACTCACTGGTGCTGAAATCTCAGCCAATCATATGCCAGCCGGAAAATCCAGCCCCTTTGCCCATGCACACAAAAGGAATGAGGAAATATACCTGTTTACAGCTGGGAAAGGCTTATTCTGGCTCGACGGAGAAATCGTTCATGTCAAAGAGGGAAGTGCAGTCAGGGTTTCTCCTGCCACAATACGGTGCCTTAAAGCTGATGATAATGTATCATTGTCATACTTCTGCATTCAGGTGGATGAGAGATCGCTTGTGCAGGCTACACGAGACGACGGTATCCGTTCAGATATAAAACCAGAATGGTAAACCGAGGAAAATAAGTCTTTTAATTCGTGTATTCTTGTGGTCGGAAATAAAATAATACCAAAAACTGGCTAAAATATGAAGATGCTAAACTTACAGGGAATTATCCTGACGCTTTCAATGATTTTAACCGTTACCCCCGGATGTAAAAGATCTGATGGATCTGAAAAACCCAGGACTATATCTTTTGACATGGGATGGCGGTTCCTTAAAGCCAATCCATCGGGTGCCGAAAACCCTGTTTTTGATGATTCCAAATGGAGAACCATTGATCTTCCACATGATTGGAGTATTGAAGACCTCCCTGATCAAAAGAAGGATTCAGTTGTAGGTCCCTTTTCGAAAAAGTCAATCTGTAAAATGGGTACTGGTAATACTGTTGGAGGTACTGCATGGTACAGGAAGAGCTTTACAATCGACAGGGCAGACAAGGATAAAACAGCCTATATTCAATTCGATGGAGTTTATATGAATTCTGATATTTGGATAAATGGCAGATATGTGGGGAACCACCCTTATGGCTATACTTCATTCTGGTACAATATCACTCCATTCCTTAATCCGGTGGGACAACCAAATGCTATAGCGGTTCAGGTTAAAAATGAAGGATTTAATGCCCGCTGGTACTCCGGGTCAGGCATATACAGGCACACATGGCTTACACTTGTGAATCCTGTACATATAGCTCCATGGGGAGTCTTTATAACCACGCCCGCAGTTTCTGAAAAAAATGCCAGAGTTGATATTGTGACAAATGTTTCAAATTTCGATAAACAGGATTCGCATGTCACACTCAGGGTAAAAATTACTGATTCTTCAGGATCGCAAGCAGGAACCTCAAGTATGGAATCACTGGTACCAGCAGGAAAATCGTTAGAACTTAAGCAGAGTGTTACCGTTGATAATCCTGCACTATGGTCCCTGGAAAAACCCAATCTTTACAGTGCCCGGGTGGAAGTGCTTGTCAATAATAAGATGGAAGACAATTTCGTTACATCTTTTGGCATCCGGACAATTCATTTTGATACGCAGAAAGGCTTTACACTAAACGGACAAACTGTCAAACTCAAGGGAGGATGTTTTCATCACGACAATGGTCCGCTCGGGTCAGCAGCAATCGACAGGGCTGAGGAACGGAAGATTGAGCTTCTCAGAAAAGCAGGATTTAACGCGATCCGGTGCAGCCATAATCCTCAATCACCATTCCTGCTTGATGCCTGCGACCGTCTCGGCATGCTGGTAATCGATGAGGCGTTCGATAACTGGGAAAAATCCAAGCTGGCAATGATGACAATGATGTTCGCCCCGAAAGGAAGTAAAAGTGTATCTGTGGATGATTATTCCAAGTTTTTTAAAGAATGGTGGCAAAAAGATATCCAATCCATGGTGCTCCGCGATCGTAATCATCCCTCTATTATTATGTGGAGCATCGGTAATGAGATTATGGAAGCAGCAGATACTTCCGGTCTGAGAATAGCAATAAATCTGTCGAAAGAGGTCAGAAAAAATGATACTACCCGGGCAGTGACGGAAGCACATGTGGATATGGGTGCTTCCTTCGGAGGCAAAAGCACTTGGGAAGACAGGGCGCCTCATATTGCGTTGCTTGATGTGGTCGGCTATAATTACGCCTATGCAATATACCAGGAAGATCACAAAAAACATCCTGAAAGGATCATATTTGCTTCAGAGTTTATGCCTCCAAAATCACTCGAGAACTGGCAGGCTGTTGAAACACTTCCTTATGTAATAGGCAATTTCAGCTGGACTGCCATGGATTACCTGGGTGAGGCAGGGACAGGGGTACCTCGTCTTATTGATATCTCGCCTGCAGGAGCCGGCTCCAATCAGATGGCCCAGATGATGCAGTTTTTCAATTTAGATTCCTGGCCCATGTTCATAAATTTCCAGGGTGATCTGGATATTACAGGCAATCCTAAAGTCCCTTATTATTATCAGCATGTAGTATGGCGGGAGCATAAGATAGCAATGTTCGTACACAAGCCCATTCCAGCAGGTAAAAATGAGATCACGAGCCCCTGGGGCTTCCCCGATGAACTAAAAAGCTGGAGTTGGGAAGGTCACAAAGGGGAAAATATGAAGGTACATGTCTATACTCGAAGCAAGCTTGTGAAGATTGAACTGAATGGCAAGCAGCTCGGGGAACAGGCTGTTGATGACAGCAAATCTATTACAGCTACTTTTGAAATACCCTATGAGCCGGGAACTTTAACAGCCCGTTCATTTGACAACGGAATTGAAACTGCCTCAGAAACAATCAAAACAGTTGGTAAACCGGTAGCGATAAGACTTAATGCCGACCGGTCAACGATCAGGGCCGACAGGAATGATCTGTCGTATGTGATGGCAGAAATAATTGATGAAGAAGGCAATGTGGTACCTTATGCTGATAATATCCTGGTGAATTTTGAAATTAGCGGTAAGGGTGAAATAGCCGGAGTAGGCAGTGGAAGTCCTATAGATATGTCGAGTTTTCAAAAACCTTACAAAAAGAGCTGGCAGGGCCGGTGTCTCGCCATTGTCAGACCAAAAGGAGAAGCCGGTAAAATTATCCTTACTGCCAGGGCTGAAGGGTTAAAGGAGGCTTTTGCTGAGATTACTGCAAATAAATAATCTCACAAAGTCTAAGAGAAGCTGACAGCTCGCTATCTCCATTCCTGTGATTTTGTAAACTGGTTCATAAGTACCAGTTTGAATAGCACCGATGAGTTGTTACCATGAAAATTACTTCATGAATTAAATATGTTTTAATAAAAGTAACTAAATTCAGATTAATACTGAAGATTAAAATGTCACCGAGTAGTCTGAATTATCAGTTCCTAAGCTTTTAAATCTTATGACTCAGATTTAAGTCGTAAATTTCCATCGCCAGAAAGACAAATAATTGCCAGGCCTTGCCTTTGCATATTATTATTTCCGGTCGGTTTATTCCTGACAGATCCTTTAGATTTGTTATGCCCAATGCTGCAATTTAACAGTTGCCGGAAAAGGTCAGCTTAAAAGCCCTGGTTATTGCTGTAATTTCTTTGTCCCATTGCTGACACCTGATTCATTAAAAGCATCAATGCTAAAATAATAAGTTATGTCTTTGTTCAGACCGGTAAGTTTAACTGAATCACAATCATAAACCATATATGAAGTGTACAATTTGTTAATATTAGTTCCATAGTTTACAATGTGACCTGTTGCCAACTTATTATGTGTCCATTTTACAAGTGCTCTACGGCTATCAAAGGCATCACGCTCGACAGTAAATCCTGAGACCTCACCGGGAAAGTTGCCTTCCTTCTTCCCAAAAATTCTGAAATCATAAACTGAAAATTTTCCGTCTGGCACTCTGACATTCTCAATTTTAATATATTTTGTTTTTAAAGGTTTGTCTAATTCAATGTAATCGTGACAGGCATCCATAGTGTTATTGCTTCTATCAACTACAACCTTCCATGACTTCTGATCACTTGAAGCTAAAATCCGATAGCAATATTGCAGGTTTTTGCTATCGGGCTTAAGCTTTGAATCATTATCTGCAAAATTGACCTGAACTGCATTTACTTCAACTTTATCATCTAATTCCACACATAGCCATTCCCCGGCATTGCCGGTATTTGCTGACCACCATGTTCTTATATTTTCATCGAATGCGTTTTTAACAGGAAAGCTCTCCATAGATGAAGATGCAGTGGCTTTCTTTTTATAAGATAACAACATCCAGCCTTTGAAAAGGGTTTCTTTTTCGAAATCGATTTTATGGTCAGGCATAATAGTCGGGTAATCGCCAAAAGCGGTAAAGGTCCGCAAAACACCATCTTTGTCAAAACTTGCAGGAAACAGTCCGAGGCGCCGTTCAAATATATGACGCATACTGATACTCATGCTGGAAACGTGCCAGAAATTTCCATATTTATCCTGGAAAGTTGAACTATGACCTGCACCGGCTATGAAGCCTCCGGGTTTATAAGAAAAGGGACTGTAGGTTTCATATTTAAAAGGACCTGTTGGCGAGTCTGATTTATAGACTCCGTCGGCATAAGTTTTAAATTCAGTGCCCGGGGAGGCATATTGTAAGTAATATTTGCCATTATATTTGTTCATCCATGAACCTTCGTTGTACCCGTTTTTTTCTTTCTCATTTAATTCCCCGGGATTTTCCCATCCGTATAATTTCGGATTGTGAGTGATAAGGATCCTCGGTTCGGTTACAGGCTGCATCTTTGAATCGAGCTGAACCACCCTGATAGGCTGGGATTCCTGATCAGAACATCCCCAATACAGATATACTTTCCCATTGTCATCCAGAAAAAAATGCGGATCCCAAACCGGGAATGGCAAAGTCTTTTCCATTGGTTTCCAGTCGTCCTCAAACGGATTGGTAGTGTAATAGATATTCTTTTTAAGCATTGATGAACCCAGGTAATAGGTAGTATCGTTAATAGTAATTACATCCGGGGCATAATCCTCAATGGGAAGACTCTTTATCGGTATAAATTTCCAATCCAGCATGTCATCAGAGTACCAATAACCCCCGCTATGAGAAGCATAGAGGAAATATCTTCCCTTATAGATTGTAATCGTCGGATCTGCCGCTTCCCTGTAAGAAAGTCGACTGGAGGTCTGGAACCGATAATTAAGATTCATCGGATTACAGAATGTTTTCTCTTTAACCGTTACTAAGGAGAAATTCAGTAATGTAATCAGGATGAGTAAAATGATAATTCTTTTAATCATTGAAAATCGTTTTAGTTTCATATAAATTATTTATTCTCATTTTAATTTCCTCATGTTTATATCAATATATCACTGAGCCGGACCTGAATAAAAAAGTAGTGTAAAAATAGCATTTCATACAATCTGAGGATCTCCTTCCTTATAAAAATACCGAAGTGCCTCTTTGCCGAAGATTAGGACTGACTCTCATCATTCATAAAGGCACAAAATCACTCACCTGATTGGTCTGGCTAATTTAGTAATCTGATTCTGAAAATGACGATGGAATGTTTCTGAACGGTCTATGTACGAAATTAAAAAGGAGGCTATTTATGTCCTCCTTCATTGTTTATCCTGCACTTTCTTATTTCACAAAATCTGACTTCAGGAGATAGTCTGCGCTTTCTTTGATTCCCTCAAGTGATGTTTTAAGTTTTTCAGCAACTGCTTTTGGATCCTGTGGAACGCCAGATGCCGGTTGAGGATCACCTTTAGCTGTTGCAGGCTTATTTTTTGACATCTCGGCCATAACATCGTTCATGCTTCCGCCCTTTGCCTGTATGTTTTTCATGGCTTCCATCATTTTCATTGATTGTTCTCTTTGCTCTGGTGTCATTTTATCCTCCAACTCAACAAACCAATCGTTGTAACCATTCTTATAGAACTGATTGAAAATGACCTTAAAATCAATTTTCCCGGTAGCGCCAATCACATACTCGTCTTTAATATGAAGGGCTTTATAACGGGTTGGATATTTTTTCAGATAAGCAACAGGATCCTGACCACCTATAGTTATCCAATATACATCCATTTCAAAGAATACCTTGTCAGGATCAGTATTTGCTATAAGCAAGTCCTCATATCTCTGGTCGGTGCCGGCCATTGTAGCGAACTCAATATTGTGGTTATGATAACCGAATTTGATTCCCCTTTTGTTAGCCTCATCACCTATCTTGTTCATCAGATCACACTCTGCTTTAAGACCTTCGATATTACCTGACCATAGATTCATCGGTAAAACGACAAATTTGCAACCCAAAATTATATGGTCATCAAATAACTTCCCCCAGGCTGCAAGAGTTCCTGCCACATCTTTTACATCAAATTTAGTACGTGCATGACTCGATAGAACCTCCATGCCATATTTCTTGACCAGAGCAGCAAACTCGGCAGGTTTGTAACCAGCGACCAGGCCGGTGGCATCATTGTAATTGGCAATTTCCAACTCGGTATAACCATCATCAGCAAGAGCTTTAAGTGATCCGGTCACATCGGATTCAAAGCCTTTGACGGAATAAACCTGTATCCCCATGCGCTTCTTTGGAACAGTTACCCCTGACAGTACCGAAGATGTAAAGAAAAGCGCCATAATTGCTACAACGCAAAAACATAGAATTTTTTTCATAATGCATTAAAATTTATTAGACAGTTTAAGAAAAGTTTATTAATTTTTTACGGTCATATTGTATGGCCATTCTGAAATGTATCAATGTCACTTGAACCTGTTCAATTATGTGATTTGCAATAATATTCATCCTTTCAGATAGCCAGTACCATTCCATTCTTCAAAGCTTCTTCGTACTTTATTCTGTTAAATACATAAAGAAATGGAGAACGGTGCGGGCCAATATTTCTTCTTTCATTTAATTTTATAATTATCCCGGTAGCCGCCAGTTTTTTTGAGAAATTCCTGTCATCCAGTTTCTTCCCTAAGATAGTTTCGTACAACGATGTTATTTCAGGAAGTGTAAATTTTGAAGGAAGCAGCTCGTATCCAATGGGGTAATGATAAATATGAAGTCGCAAAGCTTTCAATGCCTCTTCAATAATAAGCTGATGATCAAACATCAAAGAAGGGAGATTATGAATATTCCACCACTGACATTCCTCAGTATAGAATTCACCGCACGGCCTGACAAGATCAAATTCAGTAAGAGTATAAAATCCAATTGTCACAAAATAATCAAGCATCCAGTTTCCTTTATCAATTTTAACATTGCCAAGCTCACCTGTCAGTTTTACCGGAATTGAAGCGTCATTGGTCCGATCCGGGTTCCCGAATGCTTTAAACTGCTTAAGATATAAATCTTTCAGCCCCGTTCTTTCCTTGGCAATACGTGAGGCAGCTTCTTCAATGGTTTCTGTCCTTTTTATATAACCACCGCTTACAGTCCATTTAGTAAATCCCTGAGGACGTTGCAACAAGACCTTTAATTCCTTTTTGTGATAACCAAAAATTACATTATCAATAGATACATTCCTCAGATAATGAATATGCCCGTTCAAAATTTCATCATAAATAGTTTCTATATCCATCATGAAAAAAATAAAAACTTAATATTACGTATTTTTTACGGAATATAAAAGAAAACATTAATTTTACATGAATAAATTTATATCCGGAATCTGAAAAGATGATTCATTAGTACTTTAAAAATTTAACCCAAAAACTTAATCTTTACAATTATGAGAAAAACATTATTTATCCTTTCGACGATTATTCTTGCCTTTATATTTAACGCCGGTTCAATAAATGCTCAGCCTAAAAATACCGGAGAAAATTTTTTTATAGGTAAATGGAATGCGATGTTATATGGAGTACCTGATGGTGATACGAAGATGGTTATCAATATTGACAAGAAAGATGATAAATTGACCGGGAACATGGCAGATCCTGCCAAGTCAGATCCTCCCATAGAACTGGAAAATATTGAAGTAGCTGATAGCACATTTAAAGCTATATTCAGTGCCCAGGGAATGGATATAACAATTATGCTAAAGATAAAAAACGATACAAGCATTACCGGAAGTATGATGAATATGTTTGATATCAAAGGAACAAAAGCAAATTAACCAATTAGTTCTTCAGGGGGTGTCGAAAAAATAAAGATGATTTATTAAAGAACCCCAATAGAAATATTTTTATTAATCAGATTATAAATAACATAACTATGAAATCAATACTTATTACTTTTGTGCTTTGTGTTTGTTTAATACTGACATCTAACGCTCAGTTTAAAGACAATGAAAAACTACATTTCCCTAAAGGTTTCCTCTGGGGTGCAGCATCAGCAGCCTATCAGGTTGAAGGTGGTACGAAAGCCGACGGAAGAGGTCCAAATACCTGGGACAAATATCTGAATCCTCCTTACAGTCTTGCCAAAATGGCTACCGGTCATGATGTGAACGGAGATGTTGCCATTAACGAATACGACAGATCTCAGTTTACAAAAGATGTGAAAATAATGAAAGACCTGGGGATCAATAGCTACCGATTGTCCATATCATGGTCGCGAATTTTGCCCGAAGGAACCGGAAAAGTAAATGAAGCAGGTATTGATTATTATAATTTTGTTATCAATTCTTTGTTAAAAAATGGTATCAAGCCGCTTGTTACACTCTATCATTTTGACATGCCTTTGGCCCTTGCAAACAAAGGAGGCTGGATGAACAGAGAATCTGTGAAATGGTTTACCGATTATGCGAATATCTGCTTTGACAGATTCGGAGACCGCGTAAAGATCTTTCTGACTTTTAATGAACCATCAATTGAAATGTTTTTTCTGCAATCGGTTTTTGATGCGATTGACAATCACCAGATGCCGGTAGTTCCTGCTTCTGAAAAATACATTTCCGAACATTTTGCTCACATACATCATTTAATGCTGGCTCAAGCCCAAACCGTGAATTTGTACCACAGGAAAAAATTAGGTGGGAAGATCGGAATTACTTACAATTTCATGCTCTGCGATCTTGATACCACTGCCTCTGAAACAGGAAAAACTTCGTTGAACCTTGTCAGAAAGGCCTGGAATAACCTGTTTATGGATCCTGTTTTCAAAGGTTCCTATCCCAGGGAACTTTTTGACCGTTTAAAGGCTTCACAATATGGAGATATCCAGAAAGGTGATATGGAAATCATAAAATCGGCTAAAACCGATTTTCTTGGGATCAATTATTATGGTGTAAACATGTATCACGAAAAGTCTGGAGCGGGTTTCTTTGGTCTGATAAATGGTAAAAACCCTGATAAACCCGAAATGTACAATGGGTTCATAAATCCTGCTGCATTTGTAGATGGACTGGTAAGTTTAAAAGAACAGTACAATAATCCTGAGATAATTATTACCGAGAATGGGGCCGGCTATGGGGAAACAGATGAGAAGCTGGAAAATGGGAAAGTAAATGATACTTTACGCACCGCCTATATTCAAAAACATATAAATGCCGTTCATGAAGCAATTCAGAAAGGTGTAAAAATCAAAGGGTATTATGTCTGGAGCATGTTTGATAATCTGGAATGGGAAATGGGATTTTCCAGACGATTTGGTATAACATACGTAGATTTTAAAACACAGGAACGGTATCCAAAACAGAGCTATCTGTGGTATCAGTCCTTTTTGAAGGAACAGAAAAAATAAGATCCTATATCAGAAATGTATCATGAGAAAAGAGGTCATTCCCGACCTCTTTCTTTTTTAAACTTCTTTGAACCTCAATGGCATTTAAGATAACTTTTACTTATAAAGTGAATGGATTGACAGCAATTAAAATCAGATATAATTTTTAATTTTACATCATAGAATTTTTTAGAGATCTACCTATTAATAAACAAAATCTGAAACCCAATGGGGAAAAAGTTCATTCCGTTCATAATCCTGGAAAAATTCATGGTAAATGTTATGGTAAAAGCAGGTATTCCTGAGGAAGATGCAAAAATAGTTGGTGATGTATTGCTTCAGGCAGACAAGCTTGGATTTGACTCTCATGGAGTAAATCGATTCAAGACTATATATCTCGACCGGATTAAGGAAGGTATATTAAATCCTGTTACCAATTACAAAATAGTCAGAGAAGGTCCCACAACAGCAGTAATTGACGGGCAAAACGGAATGGGCCATGTTATATCATACCATGCCATGAATATAGCCATTGTAAAAGCTAAAAAATATGGTATAGGTATGGTAACGGTACGTAATTCAAGTCACTTCGGTTTTGCCGGGTACTATCCGTTGATGGCTGTCCGCGAGAACATGATTGGCATTACTGGCACCAACGCCCGTCCGTCAATTGCACCTACTTTTGGTGTGGAAAACATGCTGGGAACCAATCCTATGACTTTCGGTATCCCAAGTGATGATTCCTTTCCGTTTTTGCTTGACTGTGCGACTTCAATTACTCAAAGAGGGAAAGTTGAGCTTTATGCCCGCGAGGGAAAGAATTTGCCCAAAGGATGGGTAATTGATAAAAATGGCGAAAGCAAGACCAATTCAGCCGAGGTGCTTAAAGATCTTATTTCAGGTAATGCAGCTCTGACTCCGCTCGGCGGAGTGGGTGAAGAAACCGGCGGATATAAGGGTTATGGATATGCCACCGTAGTGGAGATTCTCTCAGCCGCACTGCAGCAAGGTTCGTTCATGAAGATGCTTAATGGTATCAAAGATGGAAAGAAAGTTCCGTATTCAGTAGGGCACTTCTTTATTGTCATAGATATCAGTGCTTTTACCGATCCTGATGATTTTAAGAAAACCACCGGTAATATTCTGCGTGAGCTCAGGGCTTCAAAAAAAATGCCCGGTCAGACCCGTATTTATACCGCAGGCGAAAAAGAATATGATACCTGGCTGGAAAGAAAAGATTCAGGCGTACCTTTTAATAATGAACTCCTGGAAGAGTTTCGGGGCTTATGCATTGCGTACGACTTGAAGAAATATCTTCCTCATTTTGAAGCCTGATTGAAGCTCTCCGCAGCAAGCAACTTAGAACCGATCCCGCCTTAGCGGGAGACCTTGGTGAAGCCAATGTGCTCGCGGGGATTCTAAATCATTTCTAACTGGTTTATTCTTAATAGCTATCGTTCTTAGAATATTTTCTTTTCAGGAAAAAATAAACCGGGATACCTGTAAAAATAAGGATCAATCCTATTGCAGCTTCACGTGGCCTTGTAAGAATGGTATTGAAAAACAGACCGATACAAAACAGTATAAATATTGCAGGTACCAAAGGATATCCCCATACTCTATAAGGTCTGTACTCCTCCGGCATCCTCTGTCGTAAAATAAATACTCCAAGTGTAGTGGCTCCATAAAAGATGAAAACTGCAAAAATAATCATATCTGTCAGTTGATCGAAGGTTCCTGACAGTACCAGTACAGATGCCCATATTCCCTGCCATAGTAACGAATTGGATGGAACATTAGCTTTGTTAATCTTAGCGATAGACGGAAAGAAAAGTTTTTCGCGAGCCATAGCATAATAGGGACGTGCTCCCGTAAGTATACTTGCATTCGTGCATCCCAGAGTAGTTACAAGTATAAGTAACGAAATAAATATTACCCCTCCGGTGCCCCAGAATGTCCTTACGGCTTCCACTGCTGCAATCTGATTTCCTGTTTCATAAATCTGAACAAGTTGTGGAATAGACAATAGCCTCAGGTACGTAAAATTGACAAGAAGATAAATAAATATCACGATAAAAACACCACTTACAATTCCTTTAGGAATGTTTCTGGTAGGGTCCTTAACCTCTCCTCCAATAAATCCGACAGAAACCCACCCCTGGTAAGCCCAGAAGGCAGCCAGCATAGCTGTATAAAAAGCAGAAATTGTTACGGTTCCGCTTGTAAGATCTTTAAAATCCATGAAATTTTTTGGATCGGTTGTAGTGCGGCCCAAACCAAATATGACAATAGTAAGGAGACCCGTGAATACCAGCAACATGATGGCTCTGCTCACACCTGCTCCGCTTTTTAGCCCGGAGATGTTGAGTCCTGTTAAAATTAAAATCAACAGAATTGCAACCAGCTTAATACCAAAATCCTGAAAAGGGTAGAAAACTCCTCCTATCGTAAAATGCTGCATGGAACTGAAAATCGCAGGGATTGTTATTAAACTGTTCAGGGATTGTGCAAACACATAGGCAAGGGAAGATATTGTAGCTGTCTGAATAACAGTAAAAAGGGACCATCCATACATAAACGCAAAAAAACGGTTGTAAATTTTTTTCAAATAAATAAATTCACCACCTGTATCGGCCAGTAATCCGGCAACTTCAGCATTGCTCAATGCGCCAAATAGAGTTATGATTCCACCGACAATCCATGCCAGGAGTATCCACACCGAAGAGTGAAGTTCCGCTGCCATCGGAGCGATTTTTTTATATACTCCTGATCCGATGATATTTGCAACTACAAAAATAACTACATACCCTATACCCAAAGTCCTGACCAGATTTCGTTGATTAGCCATAGTGAAGTGTTTACAATAGTGACGATCACAATGTAATAATTTATTGAAGCTCTTCGAAGCAAGCTACAAAGAATCTTCGATCCCATAAGGTAATTTCTTATTGCTCGCTGACTCCGCAGCAAGCAAAGGAGAATGCACTGGCAGGGATTCAATAGTTTGTCAAACAGACAGATTTTCATTAACAGGTATTAATTATTTATTGACTTCAACATCAACAGAGGATTTTGAACAATAATGACACTAAACAGTTTAACACCTATATTATTAACATATTCCAGCTCCTTTCGGGAACAAATACTTTACCATCATGGGATTTCGGTTATCTTTAAATCAAAAATGTCGGTCATTAAAACCATATCCGGAATCAATATGCCTTCACTTATCCTGTGCCTAATAATCCCTTTAATGTTCAATTTCACTACATCTTCGTGTGATCGTCCGTCGCGGAAGAGAAGCCCGGTTAATTCTGAATTGTCAGATTCAAACAAGGAGAGCAGGATTACTGATGAGTATCAATCGGTTTACACACTGTTGGTTCTACCCAAAAACCCTGTTCCCGGAGAAGAATTCCGTATTCTGGCTGTCGGTGGGGGGAAAATCCTGAAGGCGAAGATTAACATTATCGGCCCTTCAGGAAGTGCTGAGTCTGTTAAAAGCAAGATCGGCGATGAATTGCCATACTGGCGGATTGATAATTTTACAGGAATTGCTGCTGGTAAATATGAAGTTACTTTGGTTGCAGATAAAAAAGTGATTAGTTCTCTGGAATTTATTATTTCTTCAAAAGTCGTAACCACCCCGAGCGGAATGATCTGGAAGAGCATCAAAGGGTGGGACAGCGCGATGGAAGCTATGTATTCTGCCTGGATAAACGCTTTGTTTCATGGCTGTAATGAGAATTCTTCCTGGTCAGCACTCCATGAAGTGACCCAAAATCAAAATCAGAATTTTCTTTATAACTATCTTTCCCTGGGTGAAGATGACCCGAAAGGAAAAAACAGATTGATCATGCAGCCTGACTGTGCCGATAATCCGTTTTGCCTGAGGGCATATTTCGCATGGAAACTGGGCCTGCCGTTTGGGTACCATTTGTGTGACCGGGGCTACCTGGGACATAATCCCAAAGCCGGCCAGTGGATCACCAATGAAACACCCTGCCAGAAAACCAATAATGTACTGGCATTTAATGACTTTCTCAGAAGGGTAATGGATGGTGTCCATTCAGGCACTGCACGAACAGCGTTGGATGATGAGAATTCCGATTATTATCCCATATCGCTCGACCGTGGAGACTTGCATCCTGGTATTGTTTATGCAGATCCATACGGACATACTCTGATTCTTGTAAGTTGGGTGCCGCAAACCAAAGATCATACGGGATTATTGCTTTCAGTAGATGCTCAGCCTGATGGAACCGTAGGAATAAAACGGTTTTGGAAAGGGAATTTTCTGTTTAACACAAACGGCGTTGTCGGGGAACCCGGATTTAAGGCTTTTCGTCCTATTTCTGTTCGTGAAGGAGAGCTATATCCGATCAAAAACAAAGCACTTGCCGCTTCGTCGGGATTTGTCCCGTATTCACTTCAGCAGAGAAAAATGAATACTGATGTTTTCTATCATACCATGGAGCGATTAATCAACCCCGAACCACTTGATCCTGAAACTGCATTGCTCGATCTGATCCAGGCACTTCAGGAACAGCTGCTGGTACGAGTGACATCTGTAACTAATGGTGAGTCTTATCTTAAATCACATCCGGGTACTGTCATACCTATGCCTTCCGGTGCTGCCGGAATTTTTCAGGCGGGTGGTCAATGGGAAGACTTTTCGACTCCTAACCGTGATTTAAGGCTTCTCATCGCAATGGATGCAGTGCTCGATTTTCCCGACCTTATAGCCCGTTCACCGGAGGATTACAATATTTCAAGACTTGTCTCTCCCGATCAGGAAAAGAAAAAGCTACAATCGATACTGGATAAAAAAGTTTCCGAACTTTCGATCAGTTATACCCGTACAGATGGTTCAATACAGAAGCTTACAATCGGGGAAATACTCAAAAGAAGGGATATATTTGAGATGGCATATAATCCGAATGATGGAATTGAAATCCGCTGGGGGGCGCCTGAAAACAGCGCCGAACGATCCACGTGCCGTCGTCACTCCCCTGCAAAACAGCTTGAAACGATGCGCTCGGTGCGTACCTGGTTTCATAAACGTCTTCATCCGCCAACTTAAATAATTTCTGGTTCAGCCACAATTTAAATCCGGTAACCGAATACTTAACATTGTTTTCAGAATGGAAGAATCACTATAAATCCAGACTACTTTCTTTTCCCTGGGTCTTTCATATACATGTTGAGCTTTTCCAAATTGATTATGTCCCAACCAATTAGTTAATAACAGATTTTCATTTTGAAGACATTGCATGCCGGCCATAAATTTGAGTTTTATACGAAAAGTCAACAAAACCTGCATCTTTTTTGTTTTATCTGTAAGATCAAGAAAACAGGAGGTTAAAATGCATGATTTTATATGTCCGGAATGCAGGGAATATCTTAGGGTAAGTGATAATATAATCTTTAAAGTAAAAAACAGCAGGAAGCAGTCTGCCCTTCTTTTATTAAATCCACAGATAGGTAATTATGCCAGTCATAAACACCGGACTTTTGAAATTCAGACAGGGGAGTCTCTTGAGTTTTACTGTCCGCTGTGCAGTACATCACTTATTTCAGATATTCATAAAAATCTTGCACATGTTATAATGCTGGACGAGAAAGGAGAAAGCCATGACGTATATTTTTCCCAGATAGTAGGGGAGCACAGCACTTTCGAGACAGATGGTGATTCTGTGCATGTTACCGGTGAAGATGCAGGCAGATACACCTACTTTAAAATAGGTGATAAATTCAGAAAGTATTTTTGATGATTCAATATTGACAGGTTTTTTATAGTTTTGCAAATAATATTTCTTTCTAAACTTAAATGCATAATTATGAAAACGAAAACAATTCTCATGAGCCTGTCCATGCTGTTCTTTCTTTCTTCTTTAACAATATATGCTCAGAAAACAGATTTTTCGGGAGAATGGAAATTAAACAAAGAAAAGACTGTTCTTGCTGATAACCAGTTATTTCTTTCTTCAGTAACAATTCAACAAAGATCCGATAGCCTGCTCACAAAACGAGTTTACGAAAACGTGAACGGAGAAGAGTATCCTTTTAATGAAAATCTATCTTTGGATGGGAAAGATTGTAAGATCGTTATTTTTGATATGCCCAGGACATCGACAGCAACCATTTCTGATGCTGATAAATCCCTTATTATATCATCGACAACCACATTTAGTGGAAATAGCGGACCGGAAGACATGATAGCCAAAGAAACCTGGAAGGTGGATAATGAAGGGCAACTTCTGACTTTGGTATTCAGTAATAAGATGTCTGGCAATGAAACTACGGGGACATACTTATACAACAAGGTTAAGTAAGGCGCCTTTTAGTGCCGGACAGGTTTCTGACTAATTTGGAACTATTATAGTTTTATATCCTGTTCATATACGTTCCAGCCTGAAATTTTGAGTACCAGGTTTTTACCATTTAATTTTAAATTCGGACAACTTACCATAATTGTTGTTGTTTCAGACGGTGCAAGTGTGAAGTAATTTGCTGTCCAATAACCTGGAAGTAGCTCTTCTCCATCAGCCATTAACTGCGGACGAATGAAAAAGGCCAGTTTATTTGAGGTATTGGAAATCTGAATTGTCCAGCTGTTTTCGCTTTTGCCTTTTACGGAGTTAATAACTTTAGCATCCACACTGGTTTTTTGCATGCCCTCCAAAGATTTATAATCCCCCTCATCAGAGAGCCAGTAAACATTATGCGAGATTGTTTTCCCGGTTCCGCTTTTTAAATTCAGGACCACAAAATTCACACCCTTGGTTCCTGCTAATACTGATGCTAATGAGGTTATTTCTTTTACATCTGTTTCAGAAAGGCTGATGTTTTTCTCTTCATGAAATAATGATTTTGAATCGAGTCCGAAAAGATCAGTCTCAGCGACTAATCCGGCAAAAGGATGATATGTCCTGTTTATAGCTATAACTTTTTTATCGACAGGATTCAATTGAATATGTACCGGTTCAAGTGCATTCTGCATAAAATAATAACCGGCATTTGGCATTAGAAACCAGTCATATACCTGCCAGATGACACTCGGAAAGGCCGAATTTATTTTCCACAACAAGACACCGCCTATGTCGTTCAGTTTATGTCCTGCCGCTTCAAAAATACCCTGATATCCAATAGCATTCATCAGCTGCATCTTGTTACAGAAATCTTCCATATCAACAGGGTCGCCATATCTTTTAATCATTTCTTTATAATAAAGGTCGTACCTGCCATTACCGGTGGCAGCATCATGATAACCCCAGGTATTATTAAGTGGAAAAGGCAGTTTAGTGTCCCAGACCAGATCGGGAATTATTTTTGACATAATATTGTATGGAGGCTGAGATGGTATTCCGGTTTCATCTTTAAATACCCAATCTCTTCCTGCAATGGCTTTTGAATAGTATATCTTTGGATCCTGCCATGAATAAGGACCACCGCTGTAAACGCCGGAAGGCAGATTATCAGGCCATGCCCCGTTCCATCCTGTCGGCAGTTTCGCAAATCCTGATGAACTTGGAATATAGGGCCGTGTCCCATCAAGAGTGATAATGCTTTCTCTCATAGCGTCATAGAGAGCTTTCCTCGTATGACCTTCATTCCCACCTGTCCATACCAGAAGGCTGGGGTGATTCCGGATCCTTGGAATAGTGCTTTTTACATTTTTGATAAAAACATCTGCTTCAAGTGGCCAGTCAGGAGATCCTTTAAATTCGCCGTGGGTATCACCTGTAACCCAGAAATCTGACCATACCAATAATCCATACCTGTCTGCTGCTTCAAAAAACTCATCACACGGGGTTACACCTCCTCCCCATATCCTGACAAGGTTGATATTTGAGTTCCTGCATAAATGCATCTCATAATCGTACCGGATAGAATCGCGATTAAGCATCATATCAGGAACCCAGGCTCCCCCGGTTAAATGAACTCTTTTTTCGTTTACATAGAAATCGCGGCGATATGACCCATTAACACTAATTGTCTTCGAGCTTACAGTCCGGATACCAAATACAAATGAGGTATCATCAGAAATGCCTGAACTGTTTTCATATTGAAGCCTTATTTTGTAAAGATTTGGCTTTCCATAACCATTTGGCCACCAGAGTACGGGATTGTTAATATTCAGTTCAATAGTATTCTCTCCATTCAGATCAATTATTACCGGGACATTTTTTGTTATTGAAACCTTTTTTGAGAATTGCAGAATCTTTCCTTTAAAATTTTCCGGAGCTATAGTGATTCGTATTCTCCCTTCTTCATTTATATTGTTATGGTTCTGTAATCTGAGATTCAGAGATATCTTTGCGATAGTTGTATCAGGCAAATTAGGAAGGGTCGTGACAAGCTTGGGATCCGCAAAAGTAACACTTCCTGAAGTTCTCAGATAAACGGGCAGCCATATGCCCATATTACGATCCCTTACCGGTGGTATCCAGTCCCATCCAACTGAGCAGAGCATTGTAACATTTTTTCCTATATCACCAGTAGGACCGCCATTTTCAAAGAAATCACCGAGAGCTTTCAGTTGCTCAGTAGCCGGCAAACCCGGATAATCCAGCGGATAAATTTTTACAGCAAGCACATTTTCAGAACCCGCTTTTATTTGCTTGCTGACATCAAGGCTGTATTCCGCAAACATACCGGCCATTTCTGTTGAATCGGCTATCTGGGTCCCATTTAGCCATACAGC
>JBARBF010000127.1:0-107119 GCA_049792755.1 Bacteroidales bacterium
GTGTGAAAGTAAAACTTATTCCTTTCAAATCTCCCTGAGCTGATTCGCATGAAAGCTATTCTGTCGTGGTGCTTAGGGTCGAGGTTTGCATGGATTTTAAATATAAATCCCGTCAATTGTTCTTCATCAGGTTCCACAGCACGCTCTGATGCCTGAATTGTCCCAGGGCAGGGTGCGATTTCAAGAAATGTTTCCAATAACTCCAATACACCGAAATTATTCAGAGCACTTCCAAAAAACAATGGCGCTAAATATCCTTCACTATAGAGCGACATATTAAAGGATTCGAAGATATCATTTACAAATTCTACCTCTTCCAGTAACGTGTTTATACCATCGATACCAACGTATTCTCTCAACTTCGGGTCATTAATATCCTTAGTGCTGATAAGACTCTCCGAAATGATCGTCTTTTCCGGAGCAAAGATCTGAATCTCTTTCTTATACAGATTATAAACACCTTTAAATTGCTTGCCATTTCCGATTGGCCATGTATAAGGGCATACAGCAATTTTCAGCTCCTGTTCCAGTTCATCCAGCAAATCATAAGGAGATATGCCTTCTCTGTCCATCTTGTTAATAAAGATCATTACAGGAGTATGTCGCATCCTGCATACATCCATAAGTTTACGGGTTTGTTCTTCCACTCCTTTTACACTGTCAACTACCAGGATAACACTATCGACAGCGGAAAGAGTCCGATAGGTATCTTCGGCAAAATCTTTATGCCCAGGAGTATCTAATATATTAACCCTGATACTATTGTAATCGAATGCCATTACAGATGTTGATACAGATATCCCTCTTTGTTTTTCAATCTCCATAAAATCAGAGGTAGTTGTTTTCCTGATTTTATTGCTTCTGACAGCCCCTGCAGTTTGAATGGCCCCGCCGAACAGAAGCAATTTTTCAGTCAGTGTTGTCTTCCCGGCATCAGGATGGCTGATAATTGCAAATGTTCTTCTTCTTCTGATTTCGCCTAATAGATCCATAAAAATTCTGTTGACTGATTCACTTCAGTTGTTCAATAACCATAACTAAAATTATCCGGGATTTTTTCACAGGATCTTACAAAAGTAGTAAATTATGACAGAATGAAAAAATCACTTATGAAGACAAAACAGATAAAGTGACTTTCAGTACTTTACAAAATCAGGATCTTCTATATTTGAAGTATAATACAAATTATCATAATTGCAAATAACCCCGCAATTGTTATATATGCACCCGGGTTTGCAAAGTTCAGAGTCCATCCCAAAGAAGGGTGCAGCTTTGGCACCATCAACCCGGCCTTCTCTCCCGATTTCCCCAGGATCGTCGGTTCTTCGCTCTCCGCCAACCTATGGGGTCGGGGTAAACGAAGAAAATCAATCCTTATCATTTAATCCAGTTAACCCTACCTGATTTTACGTCTCTTGAATTGGTGCCGATATATATAATAAAATCTCCCGGTTCCCAATCATATTTCAGATCGCTGTTATAAAACTTCAGGTCGTTGGTGGTAATCTCAATACTAATATCTTTTTTTTCTCCAGGCTGAATCAACACTTTTTTAAAGTTTTTCAATTCCTTCACCGGACGGGAAATAGATGCCACAGGGTCCTGAATATATAATTGAACCACTTCTTCGCCTGAAATTTTACCCGTATTTGTAACGGTAACAGAAGCAGTAAGTGTTTCATCTCCTTTTAGCTGCATCTTACTTAATTTAATATCACTGTATTCGAAAGTAGTATAACTTAATCCATAGCCAAACGGATATACAGGATCATTGGAAATATCAAGATATTTTGAAGTGAATTTATTATTGGGATCCATGGGTCTTCCGGTATTCTTATGGTTGTAATAAAGAGGTATCTGTCCTATAGCCGCCGGAAATGTTGTAGTTAGCTTACCAGAAGGATTATAATCACCGAACAGAACATTGGCAATAGCATCTCCTGCTTCTGTTCCTCCTTTCCATGCTTCAAGTATTGCACTGACGTGAGCATTCTCCCATGGCAAAGTCATCGGGCGACCATTTATGAGGACAAGAACAACAGGTTTTCCGGTAGCTAGAAGTGCCTTTAACAGATTCTGTTGTAAACTTTGAATTCCAATATCGCTCATACTTGATGCCTCCCCCGACCAGGAGGAAGATTCACCAAGAACAGCTACAATAACATCTGCTTTATCAGTTGTTTGTAAAGCTTCTTTCAGCAATTGTTCCGGGGATTGAACAGGTTGAGATGATTTTTTCTGATTTAGGGTGCTCCTGAGCAGAAAAGGATTATCAGTCAATTCAGAACCTTTTGCATATAGTACATTTACAGACTTTCCTCCGATATTTTTCAAGCCGTCCACAACTGAGAATACTTTACCCTGACCTCCTGCAAATGACCATGAGCCTTTCACATCTCTCCAGCTATCTCCCAGTGGACCTATTACTGCTATAGTTCCCGATTTTTTTAGCGGAAGTATATGATTATCATTTTTAAGAAGAACTATCGATCTTGTAGCTATCTCCAGTGCGGTCTTCAGATTTTCGGGCGTGAGCACATCTGTTTTGGCTCTTTCTTCATTCAGGTAACGGTAAGGATCATCAAATAATCCGAGTTTATATTTTGCCTCAAGTACGCGTCTGCATGCAATATCTATGTCTTTAATAGTGATTTTCCCTTCGTCGAGAGATTTTTTCAGAGTGTGGAGGAATCCCTCCCCAATCATATCCATATCTGTTCCGGCTTTCAGAGCGAGTGCTGAAACTGTCTGAAGATCGCCCATTCCATGATTTATCATTTCGTTTATCGCAGTATAATCTGTCACAACAAATCCATTAAAGCCCCACTGAGTACGCAAAAGTTCTGTAAGCAGCCAGTGATTTCCCGATGATGGAATACCGTCAACAAGATTGAATGAAGTCATTACACTTCCTGTCCCGGCATCAACTGCAGCTTTATAGGGAGGAAGATAATCATTATACATGGTTACTTTACTCATATCCACTGTATTATAATCACGTCCTGCCTCTGCAGCACCGTATAAGGCAAAGTGTTTCACACAGGCAATCATAGTATTATTTTGAGAAAGATCATTCCCCTGATATCCTTTTACCATTGTTTTGGCAACCTGGGCACCGAGCCAGGGATCCTCTCCTGCACCTTCGGCAATTCTTCCCCAGCGTGGATCACGCGCAATATCGACCATAGGCGAGTATGTCCATTCAATACCATTTGCAGTCGCTTCCTGAGCAGCGATCCTCGCACTTTTTTCAATGAGGCCCATATCCCATGAACAGCTCATTGCTAATGGAGTAGGAAAAATTGTCTGGAATCCGTTAATTACATCCATTCCAAACAGGATAGGAATATGATGTGGCGATTCCATAACAGCTATATCCATTGCAGCTTTTATTGCTGCCATTGAGGGTGCATTAATTATCGCTCCAATTTTCCCTTCCCGAATTTTCTTTGGCGTTTGTTCATTTACAGAAGCTCCTGTCACAAATCCACCTGAATTGTTAAGATTCAGCTGTCCTATTTTTTCTTCAAGTGTCATTTTATTCATCAGATCATCGATAAATAAGGTCATTTTCCTATCCTGACCCTGAATCTTAAGAAACGAACCCATAAGCAATAATAAAAATCCCAGTCTTTTCATATTTTTTCGATTTTTCCTTTTTTAATTCCCTATTTGACGCGCCACTATTTCCTACAGTGAGGAAAACTTGTGAATCTGATTTATCGCTCAAAATTAATTGAAATTCGTCAGTAAGGTTAACGATCTGTCAATACATATTAATTATCAAGAATTTTTGCAACCGTTTCAATCCAGAGCAGGATTTAGGTTGACGTCGAGTTTGCTGATATATCCGTTCCTCTCAAAAATCGCTGTGCAGGTCATGGCATTTAATGTAAGTCCTTCTATTTCAGAAATTCCCTCTTCAGTAGTGATTCTTATGAAATTCCTTGATGAGATATGGTATATCACCGGTACCTGACAGATTGTAAATGCAAGACTGTCAATTCCTAAAGGAATAATCTTTTCTTCATTTCCGGAGGATATGTAATGAAAATTATCAGGAGATCGCAGGAATTCGGAACGACGCAGGAGTCCTGTATTAAACGAAATCTTGCCTGATTCAACAATTACTCCAAGTTCGCCAAATCTGGAAATGATATCTTCTTTTACCTGTCCTGTCATTCCTGGCTGCTTTGCACCACCATTTCCCGGAGTATGGGAATAGGCATCAGTAGGAAATGCACCGTATACTTCCGGTTCTTTGTTTAACCCAATTCCGGCTCGTACATCATAGTAATGCTGAACAATCTTTCCCAATTGATCATCTCCTGCTTCAGATTTAAGAGCCTTTAAATAGTTTTCATATACTGTCAGCATCAATTTGGAAACCATATGCCAGTAAATACAACCAAGTCCTTCATAGCCATAGAACGTTCCTGATCGACCTGTAAATGACTGGTGATCAAATACTTTTTCATATAAATCAATAATATACTCTTTTTCGGCCTTCAAAATTTTGTATTCAGGTTCCAGGAGATCCAGAGATTTTTTCAGATATGATGTATTCCTGAAGTTGCTGTTAAAGTGATAAAGGCCTTCTATATCTTTGTAGAGAATTTTATTATTTCCATTCCTGATCAACTCCATAAGTAGTTTAGATTTGTTTACCGATTCGGAAGAAATGATATTCTTTTCAGTAAACCGGGGAAGCTGCCTGTCAGGATAAAGCATATAGGTGTATTGATCTCTCCTAAACATAGCGCTTTTTTTTAATGCATCGAGTACTTCATTAACTTCGCCGGGATCCAACAAACCAGAAGTCAATACAGCTACCTGTCCTTCAAGCATTTCGTAAAGACGACGAATTGTAATACCATCGTCCTTAAATGAGATCAGGTTATAAGAATGATAGAGATTATCACTTCGTTTATTTCTGCTGATCGATTTATCAATGAATTTCAAGCTTAAGTTAAAAAACTGTACCAGCTCTTTAGCTGTCAGTAGATTCTTGATTCCCGAGAAACCATCTTTATAAAGTTTTCCCCGGTAGTTGCTGCCAGCGGTTCCAAGAGCGTCAATAACTGATTTCCGTTCTTTATCAGAAAATTCACTTGCTAAAAATGGTTCATACTGAATGAAAGTATTATTTATTGATTTGAAAAATGTTATAACCTCCTCTGAAACTTCGAACTCGCTGTCGGGGTTTTCCCTGAACAATTCCATTAAAAAACACTGGAGCCTTCTTAAATAACACAATGTAACAATCGAAGAACCAAATCCAACAAGTGCATTATTTGCATCGTTCCATTCAGGACGTTGTGTATTCATCCAAATTCCTGCCTCAGGAATAAAATTTGAAAGTTTGGTAAGAATGTTCACCAATATCTTTTCTGTAAAGTTGACAAGTTTAATATCATCATTACCATCCTTTATGAGCCTCCCATCGCTTCCTATTGAAGCTACCCTGGCAAGTGTGGCTTTATCAGACTGATAATCAAATTCAATAGTGTCAGACGGGTTTTTAACAATTTCTTCATAAGGTTTAATCCGGTATGGTACATCCGCATAGGCAAATATATTCTCTGAAAGCATTTTATTTAGTCTGCCGGGATGCCAATTTTTCGAAATCTCAAGCAACTTCAGCAAATAAATTACCTGATGATCTCCCCAGTACCCTATACTTGCCCATGGATCATGCGGGTCAGGTGACTCCCAGTCAATTCCGCCCCGTGTAATGCGATAGGGATTATATCCATCTGCTGTTGAAGCGTTTAAGAATTTGCTTATCATACTCTCAACATAGGATGGATAAGATAATGCAAGAGCCTCCCAGTTCTGAAATATATCTCTCCAGTTACCCTGATAATTAAGGCTTTTTGAGCCATTTTCATTTTTTAATTCAATAGAGAATATGTTCCAGGGACGTGACGGGTCTCCATGTCTCCTGCTCAGTGCAAGGGGCAAATATTCATAACAAAGTCTAAGTAACTGTGAATCATTTTCTAAAGAAGCTTTTTCAAGTAAAGACTGCAAACTAATTTGTACATCAATCGATTCAAGAAATGACCTTCTTCTTAAATAAGCGCCTGAATTAGCTCCTTTAATAAAATCAATCAGGTCATCTTTTGATATCCAATAATTATTATCAAAAATACCGCCCCGCATAACATTGAAGAAAACATTTGACAAGTGCCTGTTTATGCTCAGTTTATCTTCTGTAAGCTGTAAACCGTCGGCAGCTGCAATTATTTTAAACAGATCCCTGGTCCCTTTTTTCACATCCGTTCCAATAAGTCGGGCGACATTCCTATTTGTTTTTAAAAGAAGGTTGAGTGAGGCAATCTTTCCTGCATCTTTATTTACATCGGCTATTATGTACCATGTCTTCTCCGTACCGGCTTCCAGATTAATATCTGCATTAATTAAATAAGCTCCCCGTTCTGCCCTTACATCGCTGTCGGGTTTAACCTGGCACCCCTCTCTGAAATCATCAATATGGCGTGCCGATAAAAGTATTTTTGCATCCCGGATACCTTCTGACCATACCACGTTTGCAGTTAACGCTTCGCTGGGTTCAGCCCTGTCAACAAGGATTGAACTCAGCATGAAGAGGGCAATTTTGGTATTCAATAACAACTCATTTTTCTTATATGCATCGACCAGACTGCTCATTGACAGCTGGAGTGTTCTGGTAAGACCGGCCGGCATAATATTCTGAATCCCGTCAAGCATTGAAATATTACAGTCAGTTTCCCCCGAGTTATTTAATACTGACTTTCTTATAATTCCAAATCTTTCACTGTTCATCCAGCAATATGAGAAGGCAATATTTAACTCCTGGTTTATCTCCTCAAAGATGATTTTATTACCCCAAACACTTTTATATAAATTCCTTTGAATTTTGTAGATCCCTGAGTATCTGTCTGAAAATGGTTCCCATAGATAGGTATTTTTTCCCCTGGTAACAAGAAAAATTGATTTACTTCCTGTGATTTCTCCTGAATCCTGAATTTTATCAACAGTATAATATGGGAATAAAGCGATATCAGGATTTTTTCTGCCAGCTGTGATACCGCCGTTGGTTGAGAGAAACATCCAGTGGTCAGAGTTACTGATTATAGTAATAAAAAACGGATCCATTTCGTTGTATCGGCCAATCTTGTAAAAAGTTTCCCCATCAATTTTAACGAATCCGCCAGATACACCTCCCTTTTCATTATGGAGGATATTTTTGCCTAGAAGAATTTCCCTTTCTGATTTTTTCGACATAATTTTAATACTTCTCTTTTTAATTGAGTTCATAGACTCTCACATAGTCAATAATTAACCTGGCCGACTTCATTTCAGGGTCCATTCCTCTTGCACCTCCCCAACCTCCGCCCATTGCCAGATTGAGAATCAGGTTTTGAGGTTTATTAAAAGGCCATGTTAAATTATTTGATGTATCATGATAGTCAAAATATTTCTTCCCGTCAATTAAAATAGAAATGCTTCCACTAAGCCATTCTATAGAATATATATGGTATTCATTAGTCATATTACTGACATCAACAATTGAAGTTGGTTGGTTACCAAGCTTAAAATAGTATGCACCGCAATGTATTGATGCATGTGTTTTGCCGTTCCCGGTTTTTGGGTCCATCTCATAGCCGACATTTTCCAGAACATCAATCTCTCCACAATATGGCCACGAAAATTCATCCTTATATTCATCACCTAAAAGCCAGCCTGCAGACCAGGTTCCTCTTCCTGCAGGCACTTTTGCCCTGAACTCGATTTTGCCATATAAAAAGCTCTCTTTTCCGCGGGTCGTCAAACGCGCAGAACTCCATGGGTAAACTCCGTCATCTTTTCTTGCCTCAATTATCAGGTTGCCGTCTTCCATTCTGGCATTTTCAATTCTGTTTAAAGTATAATATTCTAATTCGTTATTTCCCCAGCCCCAGTTTCCTATATCAAAGGTCCATTTTGTGGAATCGGGCAAACCCGTACCGTTAAATTCATCGCTCCAAACCAGTTTCCACTCTTTCCCTGAGGTTTTTTGTGTTAATACTACTGGTGAGCTTTTGTGCTTCCTTATCAAATCAAAGCAGATTTTTTCAAATACAACAGCACCTGTATCATAATGAAGACGCATCATGTGGGGACCGGAAACCAGTGGAGTTCCATCCTTTTCAACCATATTATCGGACTTACCAGCAAAAGCTCTACTGAGCATAATGTTACCTGTAATATTGTATGTTCTTCCATCTTTATTATAAACATTATCTTCAATCCAGCATGCAACTTGTGATGAGTCCAGAGATGAGCCTGATAAACGGATCTTGTACCGGCCGGTTTCAGGAATCTGTATTTTGTACTCCATCCATCCTTTTGCATTAACTTTTACATAACCTATTCTCTTTTCGCTGAATTTCACAGCCTCGTTAGATTTTGAATTTACATAATCCTGTGCCGGAATGGTAATGGAACAGGAATAGGGCTTGCTTACGGCACCCTGATTTTTCTTATTGCTTTGATTGGAGGAACAATTCACAGTTAATATTAAGATCATAGTGAAAGCTGTCACAGTTTTTATTCTGATAGGTGAAATCATAATCATTGATTTAAGGATTATACATTCAATTAATACTTCCGAATATAGGATTCTAATTCTCTCTTTTCGCTTAAATGTGTAATTTTGGTATGTCTCTTTATTATTTCTTTTTTACAAGGATTGCTTCCAGCTCTTCAAGAGATCTTCCTTTAGTTTCAGGTAACAATTTCCAGATAAAAGCTAAACCGATCAGAGCAAATATTCCATAAAGCAGAAAGGTTCCGCTGCTCCCAAGTGTGGATAATTCCCATGGGAAAACAAGTTGAACCACGAAGCTTATGGCTGAATTGATAAATCCCACGAAGGAGATTGCCGTTCCTCTTATTGCATTTGGAAATAACTCAGAAAATAAAACCCACATTACAGGACCTAGAGATACGGCAAATGCAGCAACAAATCCAAGTATTCCGATTAGTATCAGAGTAGGATTCATACTTATCGAAGCTGAGATAAATTCTGATTCATATTTTTTTTCAACATCTTCGCCTATAACTTTCTTAACCACATTTTTGAACTCAGTATCGTTTTTATAAATTTTGTTCATTATCGGGGCAAGCCGTGCCTTGTTAATTTCAACAGGCAGTTTTGAAGATGATGCATCTGTCAGTTCATATTTTGCAGAATTAAAACCATAGGCCAGCAGAAACATACTTATAGTAATAAAAGAGATACCAATGATTAAAAGTGGCTTTCTTCCAAGCTTATCAATCAGAACCATAGCCACGATAGTGAAAACAACATTCGTAAGCCCAACCAGGATGGCCTGAATAAAAGCAGCATCGGTGCCAATTCCTGATTGTTCGAAGATCATCGGGGCATAAAAGAAAACGGAATTGATCCCTGTTATCTGCTGGAGAACAGCTATGATAATACCTATTGTCAAAACAAGTTTCATTGCAGGGAGAAAAAGATCTTTAACCGGAGTCTTTTGTTTAGGAGTCGATTCTTTAAAAACATTATACTTTATTTCATTAATAACCTTTTCTGCATTATCATCATCGTCAAACCTTCTCATAATCTTCAGAGCTTCATCATATCTACCTTTCATTACAAGCCATCTGGGACTCTGGGGAATAAAAAGCAGCAGGAAAAAGTAAATGGTTGCAGGAAAAAACTCAATTCCAAGCATCCATCTCCATATATATTCTTTTAGTTTCAATGATTCAACCCATGATGCATCTGATTTTGAAAGATGAACGATAAGGTAATTGGTAAAAAAAGCAACAGAAATACCGACAACAATATTTAACTGATTAAATGACACCAATTTACCGCGTCTATCAGAAGGAGAAATCTCTGCAATATACATTGGAGCAAGTATTAAAGAAGCGCCCACGCCCAAACCTGCAAGCATCCGTGCAGATACTAAAATAATGAAGGAAGGAGCAAATGCTGCAAGAAAAGCTGAGAAAGCATAAAGCAGTGCAGACGCCTTCAGAACAATTGTTCTGCCAAACCTGTCACTTAATGGCCCGGCAAATATCATTCCTGCTGTCGCTGCAAGAGAAAGAGAAGCAACTGCCCATCCCAGCTCAATTTTAGTCAAATTGAATTCTGGTTCGATAAATTTAATTACTCCGGAAATAACGGAAGCGTCAAATCCCATTAAGAAACCGCCAAGAGCTACGATCAGGGCGGTGAGTACTACGGAGCTTTTTTGTTTTTTCATATTTGAAGTATAAAATCATTTTGAAAAATAAGAAGGTTAAATTTATGAATTACCCGGGAATTATCACATTAAAAAAATATCTTAAGAAAAAAAGGTGCATTATCAGTGTCATTATATTTGGATTTTATTTACAGACATGGCAGATGAGATTCCTTCTCCCTCTTTGCGGGATCGCAATGACCGCGTAATTACCTTATTTGCAGCTTCATTGCGAGCGCAGCGAAGCAAACTTCATATACTATCCTCAAATTAACTGATAGTATTAACCTTCCAATGGGAGGTTTGGGGCTGAACCAAAGTTTCATTAACTTTGATTATATGAAAAACTCCAGTATATGAAGAGAATAAGTATACTCCTATCAGTATTTCTGTTTATATTAATTGGCTGCACGACTACTTCTGATTTCAATCAGGTTTTGGAAGATATGCAGGAAAACCTTGATGTTGGAAATCTGAGTACAATAATCCAGATTGCTGACTCCTTAAAAAAATACAGTAGTGAAAATAAAGAGATTCTTCACATCGCCGATTCCCTGAAGCAGATTGCTGAAAGAACCGAAATTGACTTTTCTGTTACCGAAGATCAGGTAATTAAGCAGATTGAAAATCTGAACGGGCCGGTTTCTTCTGAGCAAAAATCAGGATGGGAAAAGAATGGCTGGCTGGAATGGCGAATGATTGACGGTGAAAAAAAATATTTTAAGAGGGCTGCATCAAATCTTATGCTCATAAAAAAGTTTTATGAGAAAAAAGATAAATATCAAAAGGAAACCGGTAACAATCCGGCAGAATTGTTCCGTTTGAAACATACTGAACAGGTGGTAAAATCTACTGATGATAAAAGCAATCCTACTGTGCCCGTTAACATGGAAATAACTTATACAATTACAGTTCATCCCGATGTTGTGCCTGAAGGAGAAAAAATCAGGTGTTGGTTACCCTGGCCAAAAGTGAGTCACCTGCGTCAGAAAGAAGTTAAACTTTTAAGTACTTCTAATCCTGAATATTCAATTGCCCCTGACACTGCAATTCACAGTACCATATATATGGAAGCACTCTCAAAAAAGGGGGTACCGACAATTTTTCAGATTTCTTATTCTTATGTATCGGAAGGCCAGTATTTTGATATTTCGCGAATAAAGATACTTCCATACGACAAAGTTTCGGATAACTATCAGAAAAATACTTCGGAGCAGCTTCCGCATATTTGTTTTACCGATTATGTAAAACAAATTGCCGACAGTATCACCGGTAATGATGAGGATCCTGCTTCAGTTGTCAGAAAGATTTATTTCTGGTTTAAGGAAAATATACTTTGGACAGGCGCTCTTGAATATTCTATCATACCAAATATACCGGAATATGTAATTCAAAACAAAAGAGGTGATTGTGGCATGCAAACTTTTTTATTCATGTCGATGCTCAGATATAAAGGGATACCTGTCAGGTGGCAGAGCGGCTGGATGATGCCGCCTGATAACGAGAACCTGCACGACTGGTGTGAGGTTTATTATGAAGGTCCCGGCTGGGTACCTGTCGATGTCAGATACGATCTCCAGAAATCAGAAAATTCGGTACTTAAAAACTTCTTTATTTCAGGAATAGATTCATACAGGCTCATTATTAATGACGGAGTTGCCGGGCCCCTTCATCCTGAGAAACAGTATCTGAGAAGCGAACCATATGATTTTCAGAGAGGCGAGGTTGAATGGAAAGGAGGAAACCTGTATTTTGATAAGTGGGATTATGACATGAAGATCAGGTATGTAAAATAAACCGGGGGATAACGGTAGTAAGATTTTTAAATTCTCTGGTTTATTTCATAATCTTTTGTTCTCTCAGAAAATCAGTCATTCTTTGAAGTGTGGGCAAAAAATTAGGATTGCTGACGGGCCAGTCACATGAATGATCAGCATCCTTCACTGGAATCAGCTCACAGACATTCCCAGCATCTTTCATCAGATGTGTGAATTTTTCGGCAACTTCAAACGGAGTGGTATTATCTTTGGTTCCGTTCGACAAAATGGTTGGAGGCCAACCATTTTTCACATGCAAAATTGGTGAGAATTCAGGATGAATTTCAAAAAACTCCCTGCCAAAACCTTCACCCAGAACAGGATTATGAAGGACCAGTGCGTCGGGTTTTGAACTGATTTTCAGGTCTTCATCCGGAGCATCACCGCCATCGAGAACCGTACAGGCTGCAAGATGCCCTCCTGCTGAACCTCCGGCTGCTATGATGCGACCGGGATCGATCCCAAATTGTAAGGCATGTGATCTTACATACCTTATAGCTGACTTTGCATCCTGAATACATTCCATAGGGCTGGTACCCTGACGGGATTTCACACGGTAGTCAGCTTCAATTCCTATTATGCCCTGATCGCGAAACCAGGCAGCATTCGGTATTTGTCCTTCAACATCTCCGCCTACCCAGCCCCCTCCGGTGAAATACACTATTGCAGGTACAGGTTTCTTCAACTTCCCATCCGGACGAAGCAGGTACATGTATAAATCTCCCTGCGGAGTCTTCTTATAAAGTATTTTCTCAGCAAGAGCAGTCAGATTACTGCCTGAAAGCTTATAACTCTCTTTAACATTGATCAGTGAAATAACTGAATCTTTTTGCAGAGTTCGATTTTTAGAGATGATCAGGTTTCCGGTAGAACTGGCTTGAATGCTTCCTGAAATCACCACCAGGAAGACTGAAAAGAAAAACTTTTTCATCTAAAAGATAACTATTAAATGTGCATTCTGAAATATTGCCTGTAAATCTATCTATTTTTTCTCCTGGTTTTCATGAAGATCTATATAAATATGCAACATTAAATAGCAGATAACCGTATAATATTACGAAAGCTATGGACAAGTGGGTTGAATAAAATTCAATTTTATCCGGATAAGAATAAAAATGAGAATTTTCTTTATTTCACAATTTCTTATAATAATCTCATTATGTCTTCAAGGGCAGGATTGTAATATTTTATCCAAGGCCAATAGTATTGTCCCTGACAGACTATGTTCTCCCCTATCTGTTAACTGGAAAGTAAGTTATACAGGAGTCAATAATGCCGGCACAAGTGTTCAGATCAGCTATGACTGGGACGATGGTTCTACAGACAATGAAAATGCAGTGAATCTGGGGGCCGGAGTGTTCCAGACTATTGCCAATCATACTTATGTATCAACCGGAAATAAATGCAATTACAGACCGAAAGCAACGCTAGTTGTCAATGGAGTTTTTTGTTCCTCATCAACTCAGGAGCAGATAGTTACTGTCTGGGACAACGACGATCACAATGGAGGTCATATGCATATCAGCCCCGCCGTTTACCCGGTTTGTTTTGGAAACAGTGCCAATGTCAGGTTTCAGGATCTGACCCAGTTTAATTGTGTGCCTCCTCAGGAACAGGATGTGCCCAACCTTTATACACGATGGGTACAATGGATATATGGAACTGACAATACCATGACGGGTCTCCCTGTAACAATTAACGGGGCGCTGAGCACTTTCCCGTTTTCCGGACCAATTATAACTCTTCCCGGACCAGTCACCGGGTCAGGAGTATATTCAGATATTATAAATGTAGCCAATGATAAACTGATTGGTCAGTATTTTCAAGTGACATTGCGAAACTGGAATTATTGTAACCCTTATGACGATCCGAATATCCCCGGTCCGCCAGCTGATCCGGTGAATGGTGATCATCCCCCTGTTGTTACCACCGCGATAATACTGATTGTACCGTATCCCGATGCCACGATAAATCCTGTGGATACACTGTGTGTGGATAGTAATCCGGTTACTCTGAAAGCACACGATTCAGGAGGAACATGGTCAGGAGATGGGGTATCACATGATAAATTCGACCCGGGGTCCGCAGGAGTCGGTAACCATATAATAAGTTATAATATTACTGATGCAAACGGGTGCAGCGATTCTGATAAAATTACTATAACTGTAATGCCCTTACCAACCGTTACTATTAACCCGGTCGGAACTCTTAAAATTAATGCGCCACCGGTTGAACTAACTGCTTCACCGCCAGGTGGAAGTTGGACGGGTGATGGAGTTACTGAAAATAAATTCATTCCCGATTCCGCAGGGCTGGGAATGCACGTTATCACTTATCTGACTTTACCGGACAAATTCGGATGTGTAGGGACAGATACCATTCATATAAAGGTTATCATGCCTCCCGGACCAGTTGCTATTTTTGAGCCCGATACTGTCGGATGTACTCCCCTTAAAGTGCAATTCAGGAACAAGAGTGAAAACGCGGAATCTTACTTATGGGATTTTGGAGACAAAACTTTCTCCTCAGGACAAAATCCATCTCATACCTATAATATACCGGGAAATTATATTGTCGAACTAACTGTTACCAATTTTTCAGGACAAACTTCTAAAAGTGGATTGATAACAGTATACCAGAAACCAACCGCAATTTTCAGTGTTTATCCTACTCAAGTCATTAATAATTCACAGGTTGTGGTATTTACAGATTTTTCGTACGACGAAATTTCATGGCTTTGGAATTTTGGAGACGGGAGCACCTCAGTTGAAGAAAGTCCCTGGCATAAATATGAAACTCAAGGAATATTTAAAATTACGCTTACTGTAACCTCAAAAGACGGATGCACAGATTCAGCAACTTACAAATCTCCGGTAGTGGTGGACTATCAAACAGGTACAATAAGATTTCCGAATGTTTTCAAGTGGAATGGTTCAGGACCGACCGGAGGATACTGGAATGAAAATGAATTGGATGATAATACTTTCAGACCGTTTTTCACTAATGTAATTGACTATAATTTACAAATTTTTAATCGATGGGGAGTTCTAATTTATGAAAGTTCCGAACTCAAGAAAGGGTGGGATGGATATTTTGGAAATGCAAATCTGGCTCTTCAGGGTGTTTATGTCTGGAAAGCAATTGGACGATATGCTGACGGTACTTACTTTAATAAAGTAGGTGATGTGACTTTTTTACATTAAGAAAAGTCACATCTAAGAAGAATTCACATACCATATCTAAAAAATATTCGTTTTATTAAAGAATGTTGTTTGCAAAAGCAGATTGAACATGTGATTTTTTCATCTGTTATCTGTGCAAGTCTGGTAAATTTTTTGAGGTTTTTAAGAAATTCAGAATTAGTTAAATTAATACTTAAAGTTATGAAAAGGAACATTTTTGTAATTGGTATGGTTCTTGGGCTGCTTGGCTGGAGTTGCTCCAAGGTTGATAATCAAACACAAACACTGCAACAGGGACTGAAACAGTCAATTGAGCAAAATACTGCTGCCATTAATGCAGCGATAGGTAAAATTTCAGAGACTAAAGGTTATCAGGTTCTGTCACTAAATGCCAATCCTACATCAAAAAATGTAGCTCCTGCAACTACTTATAAAGACAGTATAACACTGGGTCTTATCGCTGGAATTTATGACTATCAACCTGATACAATTTTTCTGCACCATAACATCTCTTATCCTTTCAGATTATTTAAAAAGACAGGTACGAGTGATATGATGATAGTCAATTTGCCTCAGAAACTGATCTTCAGTCCGAGATATCTTCACAGTTTTGCTAAGTCAGATTCAGTTCTGAAAAATGACTTTACAATCTCTGCTTCAGATTATCATCTTTATTATAATTCCTGGAATAGTCTCGATTACAAACTCACTGCCGATCTTACACTCAGTTCTGTGGATTTAGGAAGTTTTGATATTTCAGAATCTTCCAGCTCATTTAATAACCAGTCAAATTCTTCTAAATATACGTTCACTGACGGGTATGCTATATCTACCGCATGGCAATCGGGTGATACTTCCAAACTATCATTTGCACTTCTTCAAAATAATAATCCGCTTTTGAAAGAGACTACTCTTTTTACTGGAATAGGATTTCGTAAACGGGAAAAGCAATACGATTTAGCAATAGGAAATGTTGAAATTAAAAGAGGATTCGGAATAGATTCGATTCAGGTTTTTCAGAATGGAGTGCTTCAGAAGACGGCCGGTGCAAAGATTACTGATAGTGCGGACTCCTCAGGAACTATATGTGATAAAAGGGATATCCTACTTACTTTCGATGATGGAACAACAACTAAACTGAGTACACTGATCGGTCCGGCACTGACACAGCTAAAAACGCTTGTGACTTCTCTTCATGATATGTATTTTGCTGAAAATATTGTAGATTATATCGCAATTAACATATACTTTAATTCGAGGTAATCTCCATTTTCAAAGGTATTATGTACTGGGTTTCCGATACTGGGTTAAATGACTGAGACCCGGAATCTGAAACCCAGTATTATTTTCTAGTCTGACTTCAATTTTATAACTACTTTTTTCACCCTGGAGTTCACACCGTTTTTCAATCCGGGGCGGTGAGCATCATCGGGAAAGAAGATAAAGAAATTTGAGGGTGTTGCTTCATAATTTACTATCCTGGCAACAGTCATAAATTCAATATCCTTTGCAGCATCATAAGGCGTAATAACTTCTTTGACCGATGCCAGCGGGGCAATATTCATCAGTTCTTTCCCGCTAATAACATATTGAATATCAATGTATTTCCGGTGAGCCTCAAAGTTCGTGGTCTCTTCATTTTTGGTGATGTACTCACTCACGGTAGCAAAAAGATTATCACCATCAATATCATATCGTTTCAGCTCAAGTTTTGACAGATCGGAGCTTTTAAGAAAGTTAAAAGCTTTCTTCCATCTCTCCCTGTTTTTAAAATAAAAAATTGCAAACTCTCTTTTGTTTATTGAATTATCGGGAGTTATGCTCCATCCAACTGACCATTCTCTTTTTGCAAACCAGATATCGATTTTTTTATTGCTCCATGTTGCGGGATCAGAATCGGTTTTGCTCCCGGTTAAACCAAAGAAACTTATCAGTACCATAATTGTAACGATTAAGCTTTTCATAAAAACTGTATATTTTAATACCGGTCTTCTTAATAATTAACGGTAAAGATGGCTAAGATTTTTCACAAATATTACGGCGCTGTACACCCGGACCAACTACGAAAAGATTTTAATCTACAAATATTTTGGTACTACGCACATCCTGGCGGCATAAGGAACCGGGCACTCATGCCTTCGAGCTGACTGAAGGCAATCTCCGGATAAGCAACCAGCTTCTAAATATACTCGCTCAAAACTTTAAAAAGACTCTTTCTGTCAAAAGGCTTTGAGATAAAACCCGAGCAACCGCATTCAATTGCTTTCTCCCTGTCATCGGCGTAAGCTGTCTGGGCAATTATTGGAACAACAGTGTTTTTTTCCCTGATAAGCTTTACTGCAGTATAACCATCCATTACAGGCATTTTTATATCCATTAAAATCAGATCAATTTTTTCTGTGGAAAGGCACTTTTCAACTGCTTCTTTTCCATTGAAGGCATGCAGAACTTCAGCGTTTGAACCTGTAAGAAAGTATCTGATCAGTTTAAAATTGCTCTCGACATCTTCAGCAACAAGAATTACTTTTTTCACGGGGAACACAAAACTCTCCGGAACTTTTTTCTCATTTACCGGAGTTATTGCTAAAACTTGCTTTTCATATGGAATTGTAAAGAAGAATGATGTCCCTATGCCGATTTCTGATATAAGCCACATCTTTCCACCTAGATGTTCCACATAAGCTTTTGAAATGGCCAACCCAAGTCCTGTTCCTTCATAAAGTCTTTCCATTGCGTTTTGTACCTGATAAAACCGGTCAAAGATTCTGTTATGGTGCTCCGGAGAAATTCCAATACCCGTGTCCGAAACGCTGAATTCCAGAAAATTATCTTTAAGCTCATACAAGATCTTAACCTGCCCTTTATCTGTGAACTTTATTGCATTGCTTAACAGGTTTGACAGTATCTGATTTAGTTTTGTACTATCAGTCATAATCAAGGCATCGTAATCGTTTAACCCCGGCTGACTGACCAGATTTATTTTCTTTTCATAAGCTTTTGACATGAACTGATTACATAATGATTTAAGTGTAGCATTAACACTTATTTTATTCTTATAAGTTTTGATAAGGTTGGCTTCGATATTTGAAATATCTACAATATCGGTAATGATCGAAAGCAGATGGTCACTGCTTTGCATAATTATTTCAATGTATGATTTGCGAGCCTTTTCATCTATTTCGGGTTCTCCCAGAAGAGCAGAAAACCCCACAATAGCATTCATAGGAGTTCTGATTTCATGCGAGATATTATGAAGAAAGGCTGTTTTTAGTTTGTCACTTTCTTCAGCTTTATCTTTTGCTTTAATCAATTCTTCCAGAGTCTTTTTCCTTTCGGTGATATCATGACCAATACCAACGAGACCTGTAATATTCCCATCTTTATCAAGCAAAGGGATTTTCGTCGTCAGTAACCACCGTCTTACGCCACTGGCATTAATAAATTCTTCTTCAAGATTAAAAACGGGTTTTCCTGAACTGATAATTTTCATATCGTCTCTATAACCACGTTCTCCTATCTTCCCAGGAAATAATTCTATATCGGTCTTGCCAAGAACTTCAGCCTCATTAGCATACCCAATATTTTCCACATCTGCTTTATTAGCGATTACTTTCCGGCATTCTTTATCCTGAACATAGATCGGATCGGGCAGGTTATCAATAAGAGTTCGTAGCATTCTTCGCTCCTGATCAATAGCTTCTTCTGCCTTTCTTCTCTCTGTAATATCTTTGTCAACACCCCGGTAACCGTTTAGATTCCCATCATTGTCTACCATTGGTATACCACTCGTCGACAATATTACATGTCTTCCATCTTTATGAAGATTGCTGTTCGTGAAGTTTTCAAAAGTATCTCGACTGGCAAAAATGTCTAATGCACTCTTTTTTAGTTCTTCCCTTTCTTCCGGGAGGAAGAAGTCGTAGAAATATTTTATATTAACGATTTCCGAAGGTTCATACCCAAGCATATGTTTTACAACAGGACTTGCGTAAGTATATAAACCATTTTTATCCACTTCCCATATCCATTCACCTGAGTGTTCAGAAATTTGCTTAAATCTCAACTCGCTTTGTCTCAAAGCTTCATCCATCTCTTTCCGTAGTGTAATATCCTGAATTACACCAATAACTTTTACCTGTTCGCCATCAGCTTCCATAGCCAGTTCAGCTTTTGAATAAACTGATCTTATGGCTCCGTCATTTTCACGTTCAATTTTAAATTCTATGTCATATGGTTCATTATATTTTAACAAACGGTCCAAAGCCTCATCCAGCATTGGGCGGTATTCAGGAAGAGGAATTCTTTTTGCAGTCTGGTATGAAATTTCGTTGTTTCCCGGATCTAAACCATAGATTCTCAAAGCTTCGTCAGAACCCCACATTGTTTTTAAGGAAAGATCAAGTTCCCAGCTTCCAATGTGGGCAATTGCCTGAGCTCTTTGAAGCATCATCTCACTCTTTTGCAATTCCTCTTCAGCGGCTTTTTTCTCTTTAGCTAGCTTTGATTTTATAATTGAATTCATTATGGCTGGAACGAAGCGTGATAGATTATTTTTCAAAATATAATCATCAGCTCCTGCCTTCATGCATTCAACAGCTACCTCTTCATTTACCGACCCTGTTACCAGGATAAAAGCAACAAATGGAGCATATTCGTTACGAAGCAGAAGAGCAGACATTCCATCAAAGCTGGGAAGAGAATAATCGGAAATAACCAGGTCGGGTTCGTAAGTTTTCAGGCACTCCAGATAATCCTTCCTGTTGTCTACAAGCAGTTTCGAAAAAGATATTTTATTCTTTTCAATTTCCCGCCAGATCAGTTCGGCGTCGATGAGGACATCTTCTACAAATAATATCTTCAGCTTAGCAGCCATAACAGGGTTAGTTTATTTATTATTAATAGGATTCACTAACAAATTGTTACCACTTATTTCAACATATTTCAATTTATTTCAATGGTTCATTCACCAGCAACCAGTATAATCCAAGACTGCTCATGGAACTAAGGAACTGGTCGAAGTCAACCGGTTTTATAACATAACTGTTCACACCCAGTTCATACGCCTCCTTCATATCAGGTTCCTCCCTTGAGGACGTGACCGCCACTATCGGTATATGAACAGTTCGTTTGTCTCCTTTGACTATTTTAAGGACCTCAAGCCCGCTGACTTTTGGAAGTTTAAGATCGAGAAGTACAACCTTCGGAGGATTTGAAAAACTTCTTGATTCATACTTCCCCCTGCAGAAAAAGAAATCAAGAGCCTCAGCTCCGTCCTTTGCTACGATTACGTTATTTGCCAGGTTGTTTTTTTTCAGCGCCCGGAGTGTAAGTTCAGCATCACGAGGATTGTCTTCTACAATCAGAATTTCAACTGCATTAAAATCTTCCATTATATTTCGTTATTAATCAAGTGAATACCATTAAATCTTATTGCTTATTGCTTGTTGCTTTGTTGCTTGTTGACTAACAAGAAACCAGCAACCAGTAACATCTTATACCTTTGTCTTTTGCCCTTTGTCATCAGCCGGCAGGCTGAAATAAAACGTCGCTCCTTTTCCGACTTCCCCTTCTGCCCATACCTTACCTCCATGTCTCAGAACAATTCTCTGAACAATTGCCAGCCCAACGCCGTTTCCTTCAAATTCACTTTCGTTGTGAAGCCGCTGAAATACTCCAAATAACTTATGTGAATACTGCATATCAAATCCAACTCCATTATCCTTTACAAAATATGTAACCATCTCTCCTTCTTTTTTTGATCCTATTGTAACTTCAGGATTTGGCTGTTTTGAGGTATACTTTAATGCATTTGATATCAGATTATTCCAGACATGTTTGATCAGACTCTGATCTCCGTACGCTTTATGAAGTTTCCCGATTTCAAGATGGATCTTCGCCTTTTCTGTTTCATTGGATAGTTCGGTAAATAATGATTCTGCCTGGGATTTCATATTTATCACTCCGGGATTAAGGTGGCTTCTTCCTATCCTTGAAAAGCTGAGCAGATCATCTATAAGTCCTCCCATTTGCATGGCGCTCGATGAAATTATGTTGCAAACTCTTCTACCTTCATCATCAAGCTTATCTTCATAATCTTCAAGAAGTATTTTTGAATATCCGTGCACTGCACGTAAAGGAGCTCTGAGGTCGTGGGAGACTGAATAGCTGAACGCTTCAAGCTCTTTGTTGGCAGCTTCAAGCATTTCGGTTCTCTGAATTACCCGTCCCTCGAGTTCTTCATTCAACTTCTTTATCTGAAATTCTGCATTTTTGCGATCAGTAATATCTTCCTGTACTGACACAAGCACTTTCCCGAATTTTGAATGGTCAAAAATGGTAACATTTGCATGGCTCCAAAAAACTGTTCCGTCCTTTCTGATATTAAGCACTTCCCCAGTCCAAAGACCCTCTTTCTCGAGTACATTCATAATTTCTTTTGCCGTTGTTTCGGGACTTTTCTCTGTCGGAGCATTTACGATTGAAACAGGTTTACCGATCATCTCACCGGAACCATAACCGAACAGTTCTTCGAAACGTGAATTTGTAAAGACTATCATGCCATCTTCCATTCCCACAAGATATACAGCTTCAGCCATATGACTCATAATCTCACTCTGAACTCGCAATTCAGCCTCAACTTCCTTTCGTTTGGTAATGTCTTCGATACTGGATATGATGCAATTTCGATTGACCAGTTTAATCACCTGGGCAGAAAGTAATACTGTTGATATATTTCCGTTTTTCCCGCGTAATAATGTCTCCTTGTGGAGAACGGGATTTCCGTCACGAAGAGAAGATAGCATATGCTTTCTGTCCTCTTCGCGAACCCATATCTTCAAATCGAGTGTTGTACTGTTAAGAGTTTCTTGACGTGTGAATCCTGAAATATTCGTGAATGCATCGTTGACCTCTATAATCCGGCCATCGTCCATGTTTGCTATCATAAAGGAAATAGGAGATGTTCTGAAGGACTTGGAGAATCGTTCTTCACTTTCACTTAACGCTTTCTCTGCCAGTTTTCGCTCTGTTATATCAATAGCAGTCGTCATGAAATAAAGAGGTTTGCCATTTTCATCACGGCGAAGAGCCGTGCCAACGTCAGCCCATACAATATCCCCTTTTTTGTGAATATATCTCTTGATGAAACGCGTTGATTTTTTTTTGTCTGAAATCAGGGATTGTAACTCATTCTCGGTTAACTTTATATCTTCGGGATAAGATATATCCTGCCATTTAGTATTTCCTAATTCTTCAGATGAGTAACCGGTCATATCGCAAAAAGCCTTGTTTACATGGATCTCGCCCGAAGGAAATGTAATGGACTTACCAGCTACAGAATGGTCGAAAACGTATTTGAATTTGTCCTCACTTTCACGCAAAGCTTCCTCAACTTTTTTACGATCAGTTATATCCTCTACAGTTCCATCGTAATACAACATTTTCCCTCTGGCATCCCTCACTGCTTTAGCGCTTTCTCTCACATAAAGTACGTCTCCGCTCCTCTTGTTCCAGGCAGACTCAAGTCCGATGATTTTACCCTCTTTCTCGATTTTTTCAAGGAATTTTGACCGGGGATAGTCAGGTTCATAACCTTCATGTTCCAGATTACGGTTTGCCAATTGTTCAAAAGAATTGAAACCCAGCATGCTTACCAGAGCAGGATTGGCCAATAATATTTGTCCTTCAGCAGTTGTTCTGTAAATTCCGATTGTAACATTCTCATAAAGGGATCTGAATCGTTCCTCACTATCGAGCAATGCTAATTCCGCATTTTTCCGTTCAGTAATATCAAGAACTGTCCCTACAATGGAGATCAGTTCTCCACTGTCATCGTAGTTACCTCTGAATGTGGAGTAATAATAACCAATACTCTTATCAGGACGAAGAAACTTTTGCTCGTAATCACCCGGGTTATGAGTTTCCATAGCCCTTTTAATCAATTCTTTGTCGCGCTGATTATCCTTGGGCCAGGGAGACAATTCGAGAATAGAATCTATTTTTGGAGTGAATGTTTCAGGGTCAAGACAGAATATCTTATAAACCTCCTCAGACCATTCAACATCACCGGTTTTAATATCCCAGAGCCAGAAACCCAGATGTGCCATTTCCTGGGCCTCGTGTAATCTTTTTTCATTTTCACGTAAAGCATTTTCAGCAAATTTACGTGCAGTAATTACATCAAAAACAGAAACGAAATATCCTTTTTGAGGACTGTAAACTGAAATAGCGAACCACATTTTAAGAGATTCTACATAAGTTTCAAACACTTCAGGTATACCGGTTGAGGACACTCTCTTATACCTTTCAAGCAGTTCCGGATCAGCTTCCTGGATACCTGGTACAGCTTCAGACACTTTTTTCCCTATTACATCCTTTAATCCTGTTAGCTTAGTAAAAGCTTCATTAACATTAATATAGAGAAAATCAGGTGACTGCCCATCCTCAGAAATCATTTTGCAGTAAGCAAATCCGTTTAGCATATTATCGAATAACTTTCTGAAGAGTTCTTCACTTTCATACAGCTTCTCTTTCGATTCACGAAAAGCAATTTCATCTTTAAGCTGAAGACGATACATTCTTACCTGTTGGTTCCATATCCAGATTCCAAAAACAAATCCATTTATAAGAATCAGCAAAACAATAACTATAGCAGCATTAATTGAATACCTTTTAAAGGGTCCCAGTATTTCATCTTTATCAGTTTTTGCAACCATATACCATGGCAAATCTGGAATTTTGTTTAAAGCGCCGATGACAGGTATATTTCGGTAATCTACTCCCTCTGTTACTCCCTTGAAACCATTTACGACTTTTGATGCGAGCAGGCTCTTCGAATTTAACGGTAACTTCAGATTTAATGCAGTATTCTTCCTGTGACGAAGTTCATTGAGAAACAATACACTGTCACCTTCTTTGCGCAGAAGAAGCGTCTCCGAACTTTTACTTGAAGTGGGCCACGACTGGATCAAAGGAAAAAGAACCTTCTCCGGGTCTATGCGCAATACAGCTATACCTACCGGTAACAGTTTATTCTTAACTGAATCATAAAGAGGGATCAGTATGTCGATATGAATCCAGGGGATCTCTTTCGAACGGTGAAGATCGGTCATTGTTACCTTATGTTCCTGTATGGCTGATTTCATCTCCATTTTAATAGCCTTGCCAAAAACAGAATCTGAAGGGTTAACTGATAATCTGACCTTTAATGAAGTATCAGCAATTAATACATTGCTGTAATCGTATTCATTTCTGACAGACTTCATCCAATCGTATAGTTCTGTCTTTTTCGCTATATCTTCACCACTGAAAAAATGTTCAATACTGATGATTATGGGTTTTTCATGACTAATAACCGTAGCATCTCCAAGTCTTTCTTTATGCCAGTTTTCAATCTGGCTTATCTTCAACGATGCAATTGCAGAAAGGTTGTTTTCCTGCTCTTTGAAAATCCTCTTTCTTTGGGAATTTGAATAATAAGTCCCCATCAGAATTATTGCGGCTGAGAACAAAATGAAAATCACAACCATCTTCCATGAAAAGGTTTTTTTAAGTTCAGGTTTAATAATGATATCGTTCATATCTAAAATTCCGGGTATACTATTTTAAAAAATCTTCATCATTAACCTTAAATAAATGTTGGTTTTACATTTTATTAGAAGTAGTATAATAAATATGATTAAGATTAAATATCAAGTTTTTTACAGTCAATCACAACTTTTGTAAGTTAACTATTTAATGAGTATATAGTTATAGGTGAAAACCTGATTTTCATATAGGTGTTTGGACTACAAAGAGGGTACAATGGTATCTTTTTTAAGGGAACGAAGTGATCAAAATACCCGCTTTATCTCTGCCTGGTAATTCCTTCCATTATAGCGTACCTTATCAGGTCAGCAGTTGTGTGAAGTTTAAGTTTTTCAAGGAGTCTTTCACGGTATGTGCTTATAGTTTTCGGACTCAAAGATAACTCGAAAGATATCTGAACAACTTTCTTGCCTTCAGCAAGAAGCTGCAAAACTTCTATTTCCCTTGGAGAAAGAAGCTCGTGAAGAGGCTTCTCTATCTCTGATATCAAGTTTTCAGCCAGCTTATCAGCCAGTGATACTGAGATATATCTTTCTCCCTTTGAAACTTTATTGATTGCAGAAATCAGCTCCTCCGGAGCACTGGTTTTTGTAAGATAACCTGCAGCTCCTGCCTTTAACGCTTTGATAGCATACATTTCCTCAGAATGAATACTTAGAATAAGTACTACAGCAGAGGGTTGCTCTTTTTTAATCTGCCCGATCAGATCTAGTCCGCTTCTTCCCGGAAGAGAAATATCAAGCAGAATAACATCGTAAATCTGATTATTCAGCTTATCAAATAATTCCTTCCCGTCACCTGCTTCATGTACCAGGCCAATTCTTTCATCATCTTCAAGAATCTGCCGGATCCCCCGCCTGACAACCGGGTGATCATCTATGATAAGAACATTAATCATTGGTTTTCACTTTTAGAAATGGAATTTCAACTGTGATCTTTGTTCCTGACCCATGGACACCGACGATAGATATTTTACCATCGGCAGATTTAACTCTCTCTTTGATGCCTTCTAATCCCATTGATTTCAAGGAATTAACTTTGTTCTTTTCAATTCCTGTACCATCATCATTTATAATCAGTTCAACCTTGTTCTTATGTACATGCAGGTTTACATCTGCAGTTGATGCTCCTGAATGTCGGGCTATATTTGTCATAGACTCCTGAAATATCCGGTAAAGTATTAAAGAGATCCTGTCTTCAAGTATAATTTTTTCAGGTCTGTAATAAAATTTACATTTAATTGCGGTTTGTTTTTCAAAATTGACAAGCTGTGATTCTATGGCCGGAACCAACCCCAGATCAAATAACATTGCAGGTCTGAGAAAAGCAGATGTCTTTTTAGTGCTTTCTATAGTTTCTTTTATCAAACTACTTATTTCTCCAAATTTTTCGCGCACAGTCTTAGACTGAACGCCAATCCTGCTTTTCAGCCATGCAATATCGAGGTTTATGGCAGTGAGTTTCTGACCAAGGTCATCATGAAGATTAAGAGCAATCTGATTCCTTTCTTCCTCTATTGCATTTACCAGATACTGATTAAGCTTTTCAAGCAATTCATGAGACTCCCGGAGCTCCGCTTCCATTTTCTTTTGATCTGTAATATCCCGTGCAGCAGCGAGTATCCCTTGAATTTCACCTTTTTCATTTTTAAATACTGTGGCATTATATAAAACTTTCTTTTTTCTGCCACTTGTATGTAGTATTGTAAGGGGATAATCCTTAATCATTCCCTCTGAGAATACAGTTTTATATCCGGTTCTGGCTTTGGCAGGATACTCAAAATAATCGGCAAAATCAGTTCCGATCAGCTTTCGGCGTTTTATACCGGTTATTTGTTCAGTTGCAATATTCACATCAGTGATTTTACCATCAATATTGATCGTCACAAGAGGATCGAGGCTTGCCTCTATAAGGCTTCGTGCATAATGTGAGGAAGAATACAATTCTTTTTCCAGTTTCTTCCGGCTTGAAATATCTATGTGTTCTGCCTGGATATAGAGCAATTTCCCCATATTATCCTTCACCTCTTTTGCTCCGACAAGAGCCCAGAATTTTTCGCCGTTTCGTCGATTCAGTTCAAATTCTGTCGGTGGCATGAAACCCGATTCAGCAAGTATATTCAGTACTCTTTTCCTGTCTTGTGGATCGGAATAAAGCATTTTTACACCGGAAGAGTTCTCCTTTAGCATTGTGAACGCATCGGGATACCCATACATTTCAGCATAAGCTTTATTTATTCTTATGATTTTGCCATCAGGCAGGGTTTGTGAAATTCCCATAATTGAATTTTCAAAAAGACTGCGGTATTCAGCTTCCGAAGTTTTAATTCTTTCTTCAATGGTTTTTCTTTCTGTAATATCTTGTGCAAAGACAGATATTGCATATGGTTTACTTTCGCGTGAAAGTAAATTTAAATTAATCCAAAGTGTTCTGTTTCCAATCGAAGTTTGATACTCCGTAATCAAAGAACCTTTGTTCAATGTTTGAGAATACAGATTGTATAGTTTTTTAACCAGCTGGGTAGGAAGTATTTCCTCTAAAAGCATGCCTTTCCTGATTTGAATACCTTCCTTTTTGAAGAATTCATCAAGCGATTTGTTAAATGTCAATAATCTAAATTGGTCAGGATCAACTGACCAAATTAGATCAGTTGTGCTGTCTATGATTGAATTAATCAATGTTTTTGATTCAAGCAGAGCCTGCTCAGTTTTCTTACGTTCAGTTATATCCCTTATAATCAGTGTTGTGAATTCCCTTTCATCAGAAGTTGAGAAAACAGATGAAGATAATTCGACGGGGAAAGACATTCCATTTTTCTTGATAAGTGTCAGTTCTCCAGAAAAATTATAAGATTCTTTACGTTTCTTTATGGCTTCTACCAGTTTAGGAGTTTGGTCAACAATCCCTTTTCTTCCCAGCTTGCATATCTCTTTTTCACTATATCCCAGCATTCTGCATGCGGCAGGATTAGCTGAATAGATCTGCCCATCCTGAGACCCTATCATCATTGCATCCAGACTATTTTCGAAAAAACTTTTATTAATTTCAGGTATATTTATGATATCTTTTTTATTCACTGATGGACACTTCTTGTGCAGTCTGATTACTGATTCTTTCTTTTCACCACTCTTCATTTTAATAGCAGTTTTCATTCTGTCCTCATTGAATTATAAGTCTAACATTTAATTGGAAAGTTAAGAGTAAGAATGTTACTACCAATTTAAGTCTTTTTTTGCATTTCATCTGATTTAAAATTAATTTTACATAATAGTATTTTAAATGACTAAATACATCAAACCATGAAAAAAGTTAACCTGATAATCAGTGTATTAGTTACCCTGTTAATTTTAAGTTCATCTAGCTCCTTCTCACAGGACTGGCCCCAGTGGCGCGGAATGAACCGTGACAGTAAGGTAACAGGATTCAAAGCACCTGCCGTATGGCCGGCAGATATTAAACAGGAATGGAAAGTTACAGTAGGGTTTGGTGATGCCACACCGGTAATCGTTGGAAATAAAATTTATCTGAATACAAGGCAGGGAGACCAGGAGGTTGTGCTTTGTCTCGATGCTGCGACAGGAAAAGAGTTATGGAAAAACGCTTATCCTTCCATGGCCGTTACCGGGCCATCGGCATCACAACATCCCGGACCAAGAGGTACTCCGGCTGTTTCAAACGGTAAGATAGTGACATTCGGAGCCGCAGGTATACTTTCATGCCTCGATGCGACAAACGGAAAACTGATCTGGAGAAAAGATAATCCATCAAATGCCTTTCCGGCTTTCTTTACCGGTGCATCTCCGCTCCTCACCGATGGGATGTGTATTTTGCATATTGGTAAAAAGGATGATGGCCAGGTGATTGCCCTGGACCTCAGTTCAGGCGCTGAAAAATGGAAATGGTCGGGTGAAGGTCCTTCCTATTCTTCACCATCGGTTATGACTGTTGAAGGAAAGAAACTTCTGATTGTGATCACAGAAAAAAACATTATGGCGCTGGGTTTGGCAGACGGTAAGCAACTCTGGCAGATTTCTACTCCTGTTCAACAGCGGTATTATAATTGCGTCAGTCCTTATATTGACGGACAAACAATATATCTGACTGGTCAGGGTACCGGACTGAAAGCAATTAAGGTGGAGAAGTCGGGTAATGATTTTGTCACAAAAGAGCTATGGAACAACTCTGAAGTCGGTGCAAAATGGAATACACCGATTTTAAAAGATGGATTCCTTTATGGCTTTACCGATCAAAAAAGAATCTATTGCGTTAATGCGGCCACCGGACAAACAAGCTGGATCGATAATGCTGTCAGCAGTGACTTTTCGACAATAGTGGATTGCGGCTCGGTCATTATCGGTCTGACAAGCACCGATAACCTGATTGTTCTTAAACCCGACGGAAAAGCATATTCGGAAGTAGTTAAATATAAAGTTTCCGACACGCCAATCTATGCATACCCGGTAATATCCGGTAAAAGCATATACGTCAAGGATGCGGAAACGCTGATAAAGTATGGATTAAATTAGCAGCAAGGTCATGCCATGGCATGACCCTGCAAGATCTTATTTGTTAATGCAGGGACACGCCATGGCGTGTCCGATTATGCCTCTCTTCTCATAAACTTCCCCTTCGAGTTGGTAAGCAGATTCTTGGTAAGATATGATACTCCCGATCCTATTGCAGCAATGACAACCGGTTTAATTGTGACCCAGTTAATAATTCCTCCGTTTGCAATAAGCTGGTAAAACCCTGTTATAAATGTGCAGAATATAACTACAATCAAACCTTTAACAAAATCGTGGATGTTAAGTCTCAGGAATTTAGATCTCATAGCTTAATCATTAAGACAGACATCAAGTCAGATCAAATTTACATCTTAAAATGATAAATTCAATCAATGGGGATTAAATTTTGAATGAAATCCTCAAAGTCTTCAATTACTCTTAACTTTTGTCTTTCTACTTTTATCTTTTGTCTTGGCTACCACACTTTCTCCATAAGCAGGATGTTCCTGAGTTCGTTTGGCGTTATATTTTCCCTTATCTCCCCGGTATCAACAACTGAAATAAAACCTGACTCTTCCGATATAACTACTATAAGTGCATCCGAGTGTTCCGACATACCTATTGCTGCCCTGTGACGCATCCCGTACCGGGGAGGTAATGTGACCTGATCAGTGGTTGGTAATGGACATCGGGCTGCAAGAATCAATCCACCTTCAATTAATACTGCCCCGTCGTGTAAAGGAGTATTTTTAAAAAATATCGTTTCAAGCAACTCTGCATTTATCTGAGCTTTAAGTATTTCGCCTCCTTCAGAAAACAGATCAAGACTGCTTTTTCTGCCAATTACAATCAGAGCTCCTGTTTTCCCGGAGGCCAGCCTTTCACATGCTTTGACAATCTCCTCAGGCTCTCCGGGGCTTCCGGGCTCATTTGTAACCAGAGAAAATAATCTGCCGAATGAAAACCTGCTTCTTGTAATATACTTGTTTCCAATAACAAGTAAAAACCTCCTTATCTCCTGTTGAAAAACAATAATAAGCGCTATAACTCCGACACCGATTACCTGCCCGAGTAATGCAGTTATAAGCTCCATATTCAGCGCCTTAACAATAAGCCAGAACAGATATATAAAAAATATTCCAAGGAAGATACTCAAAGCAGCAGTTCCTCTGATAAGCCGATATAACTGGAATAGCACTGTTGCTACCAGAACTATATCAATTATATCAAGGATTGTTATATGAAATGGCATAGATCTGAATTATTATTTACTTTTAAACTTATTGTCAGTTACTGATTTCTGATTTCTGATTTCATTGCAAACTTACTATCTTGAAAGGTCATTGCGAGCCCGACGCAGGAGGGCGTGGCAATCTTATTGTCTTTTTCCTTTTATCTTTTATCTTATTTTACCAATTAACCGTACAGTCTGAACTGCTTCCCTAACATCATGAACACGCAGAATATCGGCACCATTAAAAAGCGCTATAGCATTTAGTGCAGTTGTTCCGGTAAGAGCCTCATCAGCAGAAATATCAAGTGTCTTCCAGATCATCGATTTTCGTGAAATACCAACGAGAAGCGGTAAACCGGTTATCGAAAAATCGCCCAATCTCCTGATCAATTCAAAATTATGATCAATAGTTTTGCCAAATCCGAAACCCGGATCAATAACAATATCCTTCATTCCTGCAGATCTTAATTTGAATATCCTTTCGCCGAACCATTTCAGTATATCAGCCACAATATCTTCATAAACAGGTTTATTCTGCATAGTGCGCGGATCTCCTTTCATATGCATCATGACATATGGCACTTTCAGTTCTCCGACAACTGAAAACATTTTGCTGTCGCCGTCGCCTCCCGAAATATCATTTATCATATGAGCTCCGCATTCAACAACAGCCTCCCTGGCGATGACCGACCGGAAAGTATCAACTGAAATAATTGCTTCAGGAAGTTCCTTGCTGATAAGTTTCACAGCCTTTAAAACACGGTCTCCCTCTTCTTCCGGGGATATATCTTTTGCCCCGGGACGTGATGAATATCCACCGATATCAAGTATATCTGCCCCATCTTTCAACATTTGAGTTGCGGCAATCAGAAATTCCTTATCTGTAATATAACGGCTTTTTTTATAGAAAGAGTCAGGTGTAATATTTAATATCCCCATCACTTTAGGAGTCTCAAGGTCAAGCAACTTTCCCCCAGTGTTAATATACCGTGGTTTTTCCGGAAACATGTTTTTTAGAATAGACGAAATTAGTGAAATTATTATTTAAACCCGTCATTCATTTCCATCTTTGCCCCGTGGTTATTACATTTGTACTTCATGAAACTGACTTAAAGATGAAGCTTTTTGTTATCGAAGGGATTGACGGAGCCGGGAAATCGACACAGATTAAATTGTTAAGAGATTATTTATCAAAGAAAGGATATAACTGTGAATATCTTCACTTTCCACGGACAGAAACCCCTTACTTCGGCGAACTGATTGCACGATTTTTAAGAGGAGAATTTGGTTCTCTGAATGACGTTGATCCATACCTTGTAGCTATGCTTTATGCTGGTGACAGAAAAGACGCTTCAGTATTAATAAACAACTGGTTATCAGAAAATAAGATAGTTCTCCTCGACAGATACACCTACTCCAATATTGCTTATCAGTGTGCAAAATTGCAGGATATCTCAAACCAGGATAAACTGATGCGCTGGATATTGTCTCTCGAGTTTAACCATTTTGCAATACCAAAGCCCGATCTCAATATTTTCCTTAATGTTCCACCTGCTTTTACAGAAAATAATTTAGCAAAAACAAGGATAGGAAAAGACAGGAATTATCTTAACGGAACCAGAGATATCCATGAAGAAAGTATGATATTTCAGAAAAAAGTGAGGGATATTTATCTTAGAGTCTCCGGGTCGGACGACGACCTTGCAGTTGTCAACTGTAGTGACGCTGACGGGGCGATGTTGTCTCCTTCAAAAATATTCGACCTTATTATTAAAGTTTTCAACCAACGACAGCTTATCTGAAATGAAGATAGTCAGGATTATAAGCAGAATAATTATCGGCCTCGTATTTATATTCTCTGGGGTGGTAAAAGCTATTGACCCTCTGGGTTTTGCGTATAAATTTCATGATTATCTTCAGGCATTTCATCTTACATTCCTTAACTCCTTTAGTCTGGTGCTTGCAATATTCATATGTTCAGCTGAATTTATTTCAGGCTTCTCTGTTCTTTCCGGATTAAAGCAGAAAACCGGAATGTTGGGTGTCGCGATCCTTCTGGCAATCTTTACTCCTCTTACATTCCTGCTTGCACTTACTAATCCGGTATCAGACTGCGGATGTTTTGGCGATGCAATTCATCTGACCAACTGGCAGACCTTCGGAAAGAATATAGTATTAGTTTCCTTATTGATAGTCGTTTACACAGGGAAAAAACAAATTTTAAGAATCTTCCGCAATACCACTGAGTGGATTGTAATATTTATAGCTGTAATTCTTTTTATTATTTTTTCTCTCGCTAACCTCAGATACCTCCCGATCATTGATTTTCTGCCTTATAAAACAGGTGTAAAAATTGCAGATAAAATGGTTGTCCCCGAGGGAGTTCCCGTTGATGAATACCGTACAACTTTTGTATATGAGAAGAACGGAATCAGAAAGGATTTTGATCTTACAAATTATCCGGCAAATGATTCAACATGGAGGTTTATTGATCAGAAATCTGTACTGGTAAAAAAAGGATATAAACCTCCGATACACGATTTCATTATTACGTCACTGAATGGAGAGGACATAACTCAGCAAATACTAACTTACCGGGGTTATTCTGTTTTAATGATCTCCAAAAAAATTGAAGAAGCCGGAAAGAAACATATTTATGAGGGTTTTAAACTTGGCAGTTTTTGCAGGACTAACAACATAAACTTTTATATTTTTACCTCTTCAGGAACAGAAGAGGTAAAAAGTTATGAGAATGGTTTAACATTCTGTTCTGCTGATGAGACAACATTAAAAACCATGATACGTTCTAATCCCGGATACATTTTACTTAAAAATGGTACAATTCTTGGAAAATGGTCGTGGGCAAATGTGCCGAATGAGGAATGGTTCGGGAAACAATTTGTCGTAAATAAATAATTAAGACACAACATTAGGCACTTTAAAATTTAGATCACTTTAAGTACTCGTTCTTTTGTACATTTAAAAATTATTACAATTTAAAACTTTGAATTCTATGAGAAAAAAGATTGTAGCCGGAAACTGGAAAATGAATATGGATCTGGCAGAAGGCCTGAAGTTCGCACAGTCAATAGAGAAGTATTTTAAGGAGACACCTTTGGAAAAGGCCCAGGTTATTTTATGCCCTCCTTTTATACATCTGGCTGGCATGGCTGAAATTCTTAAACATGGGAAAGTGGCTCTTGGCGCACAAAACTGTGCATCTGAAGCATCCGGGGCATTTACCGGTGAAGTTTCGGCATGGATGATAAAAAGTACAGGCGCTCAATATGTTATAATAGGTCATTCTGAAAGGAGAACATATTATCACGAAGATGATAAGCTTCTGAATAAGAAAACGTTGCTCGCTATTAACAGCGGATTGAAGGTTATATTCTGTATTGGTGAAATATTAAAAGAAAGAGAAGCAGAACAACATTTTCTCATTGTCAGAAGACAATTGGAGGAAGGATTATTCAGTCTTACTGCGGAGCAGATGGATATGATTGTGATAGCGTATGAACCAGTCTGGGCTATAGGTACAGGACTGACTGCATCGCCCGATCAGGCGCAGGAGATGCATAAATATATCCGTGATCTGGTTAAAGAAAAATATGGTAATGATTGTGCCAGAAAACTACCTGTATTGTATGGTGGCAGCTGCAAACCATCAAATGCCGCTGAAATTTTTTCTAAACCCGACGTAGATGGCGGTTTGATAGGAGGAGCTTCTCTTAAGAAAGAGGATTTCACGGCTATAGTGGAGGCAATTTAGGATTTCCCCCTCCCGCCGAAGCGGGACAGTCCTCTAAAGGGATTCTGTTTTGGGGCTAAAACCCCCAGTCCCGCTGAAGCGGGACATCCCCCTAAAGGGGGACTAAATTCAGAAACCTAGTGTAATTTATTTTAAATCCACAATTTTGGGTAAAAACCATGAAGATTAGATCTATGTTAAAAAAGCTGGTAATACTGTTTCAATTATTTCTGTTTGTAAATACCGGTATGCTGTATCCCCAGTCAAAACCGGTGTTTTCAGGAGATCATTCAAAGTTCAGATCGGAAATGACGGCTTTTATGGGACCAAATCTTAATAATGATCAGGTTGCTATACTTAATACATTTTTTACCAGATGGGACAGTGTTGCTTTCAGCGCTGAAATAATGGATAGGATAATTAATATCTCGAACCAGTTCACATCCAGGCAAATGAGACCTGTTCCGCACTTCAATGATTTTCTTGTTACTCTGAATTATTTCATCGAGTCTAAGTGCGATAACAAATTTTGTACAAATTGGTTTAAAGGGTTAAGTGAAATCACTTCAAATCAGATATTTACTAACGACAACATTGACAAGTATTTTAAGAATAGCAGCCTTATGGTTAAAGAGCACGTGTTGTCTGAATCTGGTAATATTAAATGGAAAGTAAAAAATAATATTCTTAAATTTCTTTACGACACTACTATTTATGTTCCTGTCACCGATGCTACATTAACTTGCTATAAGCAAAAAGACAGTACTGAACTGTTCAATGTTACAGGGAAATACTACCCTGAACTGCTGCAGTTCAGAGGTACAAAAGGTACTGTCACCTGGGAAAAAGCCGGATATTCGCGCAAAGATGTTTTTGCTGATCTCGGGGATTTTTCAATCAATATGGCAAAAAGCAGTTTTGTCGTTGATTCAGCAAAGCTAACGCATAGCACATACTTTAAAGAACCTGTATCAGGGCAACTTGCTGACCAGGCAATCAGCTTTTCCAACAAGGATAAAGCTGACTATCCTCGTTTTGAGACTTATGCAAAAGAATTTAAAATTAAGAACATATTTAAAGGAGTTAATTATGAAGGTGGACTCATATTTGAAGGAGCAAATGTAAAAGGAACGGGTAAAAATACAGCAACTGCAAAAATCACTCTTTTCAGAAATGATACTCTTTATCTCAGAATACGATCAAAAGAGTTTCTCTTCTCTAAAGCCGGAGTAAGCAGCCATGAAACTGCTATGTCGCTTTATCTTGATAAAGACTCAATTTACCATTCAAACCTAGGGTTTTCGTATTTCACTGCTACACGGCAGGTAAATCTCTTCCGGACAGGTAATCCTGTTTCGAGGAGTCCCTATTTCGATTCCTATCACAGCCTTGATATGTATTTTGAATATTTGTCGTGGAATATGAATGAATCAAAAATTATTCTTTCACATGCGAGAGGAGCTTCTATGGGTCTGGCACAATTTGAATCAACATCCTTCTTCAATTCAGACGCATTTTTGCAACTTATGGGGCTCGATGATTACCATCCTCTGAACCGCCTGACAAAATTTGCTGAATGGTTTTATTCTGAAACTTTTCCTGTAGAGGAATTTGCCAAATGGCTTGATAAGCCTGTTGAAGCAGTCACAGGTTTATGTATTGACCTGGCTACCAGGGGTTTTATCTTCTATGATCGTACAAATAACGAGATCACCATTAAGAAAAAAACCAAGGACTTTCTCAATTCATATGCAAAAAGGAAGGACTACGATATAATTAATATTATAAGTGAAACAAAGGCTCCTACAGATAATGCCATTCTTGACATGAAAAAATACGGACTGACCATAAATGGAGTAACCGGGTTCCAGCTTAGCGATTCACAGAAGGTAGCTATTTATCCTTATAATAAGCAACTGATAATCAGAAAAAACAGAGATATTGATTTTGACGGTATCCTGGAAGCAGGGCTATTTACAATATTCGGACATAAATTTTCCTTCAGCTATGATACTTTCAAGGTCAGACTTCAAAAAATCGATTCTATAAAAATATCAGTGGAAACCGATAAGAAAGATCAGCTGGGTAATCCAATTGTTCAGGATGTTGATAACCTTATAGAGCTTGGCACTGCACAAGTTTATATAGATAATCCGGATAACAAATCCGGATTAAAAAGCCTGAAACAATATCCTATTATAAATGCAACAACGTACTCGTACATATTCTTTGATAAAATACCCGGACTTGAAGGAGTTTACAAACAAAAGGATTTCTATTTTAAGGTCGATCCCTTCACCTATAAAAATATAAATCATTATACAAATCAGGATATGAAACTTTCGGGAGAATTTATAGGAGGTAATATTCTCAAACCGATGAAGCAATATCTTGTTATACAGGAAAATAACTCACTGGGCTTTAATATGACCATCCCCCCTGAAGGTATTGAAGTCTATAATTCCAGGGCCAGGTTGTACAATTCACTGAGTATGAGTAACAAGGGCCTTACCGGAAGCGGGTCTGTGAAGCATTTGACCTCAACAACAATCTCTGATGAATTCAAATTCTTCCCCGATTCAATGATCACTCACGCCTCTGCTTTCAACACTGAAAAAGACCCATCCGGATTATTCCCAATTCTTAAAAGCCAGGATGTGGAAATTAAGTGGCTCACCAAAAAAGACAAATGGCTTGCTACAAACTCGACCGGTAAAACATTTGATATGTTTGGAAACGGAACAACACTCGATGGCAGTTTAAGTCTCTCACCTGAAAAACTTAATGGTTCCGGAATAATTAATCTGACCGATTCAAAGATCACTTCAGATCTGTTCAGCTTTACATCTAATGCAATTAAAGCCGATACAGCCGATTATGTACTGAAATCGCTTTCCAAAAATGGATACTCATTCATAGCTGAAAATGCCAATGCCGACATCAATTTTAATACCAGAATGGCACACTTCAGACTGAATACCGATTCATCAGTTGTAAAATTTCCTGAGATTCAGTATATCTGTACTATGACTGATTTTAACTATAATATGGAAAACCGCATTCTCAGTATGGAACAAAAGGGAAAATCGAACACTCCGCTTTTAACATCTGACAATCTTCTTAAACTTGACTTCAAAAAACTTGATAAACCAACTTTCTTTGCCACTAACAATATGTCCGACACTATAGCTTTCTCAGCGTGGAAAGGAAGCTATCACCTTGACCAGGAATACATTGAAGCTGAAAACATAAATTACATTCATATCGCTGATGCTCTTATTCAACCTGAAAACGGGAAAATAATAATTAACAGGAGAGCCAAAATAGAGCAGATGCAGAACGCAATCATTGCTCTTAATCATAAACATATATTGCATTCTGCAAAAATTGATATTGAATCAACAAAAAAATATACCGGAAGTGCCATATATGATTATGTAGGGGAAGATAAAGAGATCCAGCATATTAATTTTCCGGAGTTGGAAGTCGATACGGCAACTACCTATGCAAGAGGCAATATTCCGGAATCTCAAAAATTCCTGTTAAACTCTGCATTCTCTTTTACCGGAGATGTCGCACTCTCTGCCAAAGTCGATAATCTTATGTTCACAGGAGCTGCCGGAATCTTACATAACTGCGGAACTCTTGATAGTTATTCTATTAAATTTAAATCGCCGATCGATCCAAAAAATGTTATGATACCTATAAGTGATAAACCAAGAGACATAAATGATAATATAGTCTTTTCAGGCTCGTATATAAATACCGATTCTATTCATATATACCCGGCATTCCTTTCAGCACAAAAATCATGGACCGATGTTGCTCTTGTGAATTCAAATGGTTGGCTCTATTATGAAAAATCAAAAGGAAGATACTTAATCGCATCCCGTGAAAAACTGATAGATCAGACTCTTCCGGGAAATATGCTTGCATTTGACAAGAACTTTTGTGTACTGTCGGGAGAAGGAAATATTAATTTCGGTGCAAAACTCGACCTGGTTAAACTGACCGGCGCAGGAAAAGTGATCCATGGTATTGATTCCGGTAAAGTTAATATTAATACTATCCTTGCACTGGACTTTCATTTTTCTGATGAAGCGCTCAAGGTTATGGCTGATGAATTCAGAGTTATGCCTTCCCTTAAACCTGTTAATCTCAATACAGATCTGAACAACAAGGGTATGAAGGATCTTTTGGGACTGAATGTTGCATCGCAGTTAAAGGAGGATATAGATCTGTTCGGCACCTCAAAAAACCTCCCAAAGGAATTTACCTTTAAACTTCTTCTAAACGATGTAAAACTTTTCTGGAATGAATCAACATCATCTTTTCGGTCAGTTGGTAAGATCGGCATCGGTTTTGTAGGACAGCAACCTATAAATGTTTATGTCGACGGATATGTAGAGATACAAAGAAGAAGATCGGGTGATATGTTCGATATCTATCTCAAAGCAGATGCATCTACATGGTATTATTTCTCCTATTTCAAAGGTGTTATGATGACCCAGAGCGGGAACAATAATTACAATACTATTATTGCCAAAACTAAACTGAATGAAAGGAAAGATCCGGAATCAACAATTAAAGTACCATATACCTATATGATAGCGGTTGAGGACCGGCTCGGCAAATTTCTTCAGAGGATGTCGGAAAATAAAACCGATGATAATTCAGTTGACCTCAATGGCCTTATAAAATGATTTTACCCCTTTCTCCAAGCTCAATCAGTTCAAGATCATGAATGTTTTTTCCATCTATCTGAAACCTGATTGCTGTCATATATTTATGAAAACCATTATAACCTGCTGCACCAGGATTCATATATAAGAAACCGGCTCTCTTATCATATATCACTTTGGCTATATGAGAATGTCCGCAAATGAAAAGATCAGGAGAATTTTGACTTATAGCAGATAAAATTTTCCGGTCATAATGACCGGGGGTTCCACCATCATGGGTGATCCAAACCCTGATATCATCAGCCATAAAAATCAGATTCTCTTTATAAACTGATCGTACGAGGCTGTTATCCACATTACCATAAACAGCCTTCAATGGCTTGAAGGAGGTAAGGGTATCAGCCGTTTCAATATTACCGATATCGCCTGCATGCCAGATTTCATCGCATTCTGCAAAATGATCAAATAGCCGTGGATGGATCCAGCCATGTGTATCAGAAAGAAGACCTATCTTCATGTCCAAAACTTTCTTATTACTTTGATACTTTGTGTTGTACTTTATGTCCTTTGTGGTAAAAAAAATTAATCACTAAGGAACACAAAGGTATTCACAAAGTTGCACTAAGGTCAGATCAATTTAATTATTTTTGTACAAAAAGTTAAAAATGCAGATATTTTATGCACCTGATATAAACGGAGAAACCTACAAGCTTGACGAAAAAGAGTCAAAGCATTTGATCAGGGTATTAAGGATGACAAAAGGTGCAGAAATCAGGCTGATAGACGGAAAAGGGAACCTTTACGAAGGAATTATCAGTAATCCCGATCAATCGGGATGCCTGATTAACATTAAAGGGAAAATAAGAGATTTCGAAAAAAGAAATTACAGACTTCATATTGCCATCTCTCCATTAAAGAATCCGGAACGATTTGAATGGTTTATAGAGAAGAGCGTTGAGATTGGTATAGATGAGATTACTCCTCTGGTTTGCCGAAACACTGAAAAGCCCGGAATAAAATCCGGCAGAATCAATAATCTTATTATCTCAGCTATGAAGCAGTCAATCAAAGCAACTAAAACTATATTGAACGAGACGTGCAATTTCAAAGATTTTATAAGTACGGAGTCAAATGAAATCCGTATTATAGCACACTGCGATAATTCCCTGATAAGAAGAAGAGTATCGGAAGTATATACTAAAGGCCGGAACGCCATTATTCTTATAGGACCTGAAGGTGATTTCACCAGAGAAGAGGTCGATTCTGCAGTTGACAGCGGGTTCATACCTGTTCATCTTGGGACAAGCCGTCTGAGAACAGAAACGGCAGGCATTGCTGTCTGCCATTCCATTTACTTTATGAATCAGTAAAACAGACATTATCTGGCAATAAAGTTAATTACCTCACTTATCTCTTTTTTAGAAACCTTGTAAAACTCAGTGTACCTGCAATTCTGACAAGAAATGAAAGTAAACCTTCTGGTATGAACCTGGAGAATCTTTGTCCAAAAGCTGCCGAAAGCCCACATCTCACCAATTTCGTACTGTTTATTCCCACATTTTGGACAGGTATATTTTAATACCTGATTTTTATTATCTATATGATTGTGGTCATTTTCAAAATTATGCTTCATAATTCATCTTTTTTTATGTTTTCTGACTTTATCTTCCATCTGCCTGCTTTCTTTAAAGCCTGATCTAGTACATACTCAATCTGACCATTAGTGCTACGGAACTCATCAGCTGCCCATTTCTCCAGAGATTTCAGTTTCTCCGGGTCGATCCTGAGAACAAATGGTTTTTTATCACTCATATTATGAATGCAAAGTTCCGGTATTTACAATAGGTGTTGCATCCTTGTCTCCGCAAAGAACCACCATAAGGTTGCTTACCATCGCAGCTTTCTTCTCTTCGTCGAGATCAACAATTTTCTTCATGGATAGTTGTTCCAGCGCCATCTCGACCATAGAAACGGCACCTTCGACAATTTTAAACCGTGCAGAAACAACAGCTGATGCCTGTTGTCTTCTAAGCATGGCATTTGCAATCTCTTCTGCATAGGCAATGTAGTTTATTCTGGCTTCAATGACTTCAATGCCACAAATCTGCAACCGCTCTCTTATTTCTTTTTCAAGCTCATTATTGACCTCTTCTCCTCCGCTTCTGAGAGCAATGACTGCTTCGTGGTCTTCAAAATTATCATAAGGATATAATCCGGCAAGTTTACGAAGAGCTGCATCACTTTGAACCAATACAAAGTGCTGATAATCATCTACTTCAAAGACGGCTTTGTAAGTTTCCTCGACTCTCCATACAAGCACCAGTCCGATTTTAATTGGATTACCAATCTTATCGTTGACCTTTATGGGTTCACTGTTAAAATTCCGTGCCCTTAGAGAGATTCTCCTTTTAATATAGAAAGGGTTTACCCAGAAAAATCCATTCTCTCTGATTGTACCTTTGTAAGCACCGAAAAGCACCATGACACACGATCCGTTAGGATAAACTACCGTGAATCCAAGAACCGTGAAGATTAAGAGCAATGTGAGAATTACGCCCGGCCAGATCATTTCGTATGCAAATCCGGCAATAGCGCCACCTAAGAACAAAATAGCCATGATAACGGCCAAATAACCCGAGACGGGTTTAACAATAAATTCTTTTTTCATAGAATATGATATTATATTAATATCACAAAGATATTATTTTAATTTTACAAAAACAAAAAAAACACAGGAAAAATTCCTGTGTTCTTTGCGAATTTTTAAACTATTTTCCTGATTTTTTTTATCAGGTTTGTTGTCAAACTTCTCTCCGGAACAACTTTTATGTACCGGAGAAGGGCAATCACATCACAAAATTCATTGTTTAAACCCATTGCATCTTCAAAAAGATCTATGTCTTTAACTTTGATATCCCGGAATGTGATAAAAGGTGTAGAAACTAGTCCCATAGGCTTCATGTTTTCAATTTATGTGAAAACGGCCTATATATAGATATTATTGTATTTCTATTTGTTTAAAAATCAATTTTAATATTGAATATTCTTTATACGGTTACTGTTGGGCCTCAGGTGGTTCTTTTATTCCTGTGCATCTCCAGATCAGTTTAATGTCAGGCTGATATTTTTTTCAACCATTATTCTTCTCATGTTAATAAGAGCATATCGCATACGTCCAAGAGCTGTATTTATGCTTACATCGGTTATGTCAGCAATCTCCTTGAAGCTTAATCCGGCATAATGTCTCAGGATTACCACTTCCCTCTGATCATCAGGTAAATGACTTATCATATTCCTGATATCTTTTTGAATCTGTCGTTTTATCATATCATCTTCCACATTGTCTTCAGCAAAAGATTTTGAATTAAACAAGTCCGATTCATAGTTGTCATTCGATATAGTATTCATCTGCTTTATTCTGCGAAAATGGTCAATAATCAGATTATGAGCAATTCGCATAACCCATGAAATAAATTTTCCATTATCGGAATATTTTCCTGCCTTTACAGATTGAATTACTTTAAGAAAGGTATCCTGAAAGATATCTTCGGCAAGAGCCTGATCGCGTATATAAAGACTTATATATGCGAAAACCTTGTTTTTATGCCTATGTATTAGCTTTTCAAAACACGACTGCTCACCTTTTATAAACCTCAGAATCAGTTCATAATCGGAAATCAAATTGTTCATAGCTCTCTCTTTTAATTAACTAGAGTAGAGATTTTCTATAGGCAGCCTGTTTTTAGTAATTAACGATTGGTAATACAAAGAAAACAATTTTTTTGATTTGAAAGTATTACTTTTGCGCTTTAACAGAAATTTAACATAATTTTTAATGGATCCGGTATGGAGGGTTGTATTGAGATCAAGGGGGCAAGGGTACATAATCTGAAAAATATTTCTCTTAAGATTCCCCGAAATAAACTTGTTGTGATAACCGGAGTATCCGGTTCAGGAAAGTCAAGCCTCGCTTTTGACACTATATATGCTGAAGGGCAGAGAAGATATGTTGAAAGTCTTTCTTCGTATGCGCGTCAGTTCCTTGGCCGTATGAATAAGCCTGAGGTTGATTTCATTAGCGGCATCCCCCCTGCCATTGCAATTGAGCAAAAAGTAAATTCGCGAAATCCGCGTTCTACAGTTGGAACCTCTACTGAAATATATGATTATCTGAGATTGCTTTTTGCCAGGATAGGAAGGACTTATTCACCTGTGTCAGGCAGAGAAGTTAAAAAACACAGTGTTGATGATATCGTTGATTTCCTTTCATCTCTGGAAGAGGGAACAAAAGTAATTATTACATCTGCTGCCGAGATACCGGAAAACATTAATATAAAGGAATATTTTTCTTTCCTTGAAAAACAAGGATTTAACCGGATTGAATCGGAAGGGGAACTCATTAAAATTGATGAGACAGGATCTTTAAAAGGATATAAACCGGGACAAAAGATAAATATAGTAATTGACCGCCTTGTTATAAATCATACTGCTGATAGTTTCAGCCGGGCCGCCGACTCTGCTCAAACAGCATTCCAGACAGGGAAAGGTTATTGTCAGGTAGTAATACCAGGGGATAAAATAGTAACAAGGGAAAGTTTCTCGAATAAATTTGAGGAAGATGGTATTCTGTTTGAAGAGCCGACGGAATATTTGTTCAGTTTCAATAATCCGATAGGTGCCTGTCCGGCTTGTGAGGGATACGGTAAGATTATCGGAATAGATGAAAATCTTGTTATTCCTAACCGGAATCTCTCCGTCTATGAGGATGCAATAGTATGCTGGAAAGGAGAAACGATGAAAAAGTGGAAAGAGAGGCTGGTTACCAATGCCGGATTATTCGGTTTTCCGATACATAAACCTTATTATCAACTTACTGAAGAACAAAAGGAACTTCTATGGAAAGGAAATAAATATTTCTATGGGATCAACAGGTTCTTTCAACATCTTGAGGAAAAAAAATTTAAAATTCAATACAGAGTACTGCTGAGTCGTTACCGTGGAAAAACATTATGTCCGGAATGCAAGGGATCGAGACTGCGTAAAGAAGCCGGGTATGTAAGGGTTGGAGGAAAAACAATCCAGGAGCTGGTTTCAGTGCCAGTCGGAAAGTTATTCGGTGTCTTTTCAGAAATCGAGTTAGGCGAAACAGATATTAAAGTCTCGGAAAGATTAATTAAAGAAATTACTGTCCGGCTTAAGTTCCTGATCGATGTAGGTCTTCCATACCTTACACTCAACAGGCTCTCTTCGTCTCTTTCAGGAGGGGAATCTCAGAGAATCAATCTTTCAACATCATTAGGCAGTAATCTGGTAGGTTCGATGTACATACTGGATGAACCGAGTATAGGCCTTCATCCACGTGACACAAACCTTCTTATCAAGGTATTGCAGGAACTGAGAGATCTGGGCAACTCAGTTCTGGTAGTGGAGCATGAAGAAGAAATTATAAGAGCTGCAGATGAAATAATTGATATGGGACCGGAGGCAGGCAGACTCGGCGGAGAATTAGTATTCCAGGGAGGACTCGATCTGACAACGGCCAATAAATCTCTAACGGCCAGCTATCTCAGCGGCCGTTTGAATGTGCCGGTTCCAAAAGCACGAAGAAAATGGAACAGTTATATTGAAATAAAAGGTGCAAGGGAGAATAATCTCAAAGGAATTGATGTAAAGTTCCCCCTGCACATAATTACTGCTGTAACAGGAGTAAGCGGTTCGGGGAAATCAAGCCTGGTATCAGATATTTTATTTAAAGTATTATCAGACAGAATCAACGGGACTAATCTGAAACCCGGCCAGTACGGAGATATAACCGGTGACACTTCAGGGTTAACGGGAATTGAGCTCATCGATCAGAATCCCATAGGGAGATCAAGCAGATCAAATCCGGTTACCTACCTTAAAGCTTATGATGAGATCCGTAAGCTCTTTTCTGAACTCCAGGCCTCGGTTCAGAACAACTATAAAGCATCGCATTTTTCATTTAACATTGAAGGCGGAAGATGTGAAGAGTGCCAGGGTGAAGGAATAATAAGGGTTGAGATGCAGTTTATGGCCGATGTGGAACTGACATGTGAGAGCTGCAAGGGTATGAGGTTTAAAAGAGACGTACTCGAGGTGAAGTATCATGGAAAGAACATTTATGATATGCTTGAGTTGACAATAGATGAAGCGATTGACTTTTTCAATGCACACCCCGGTAAAAATGAGAAGAGAATAACTGAAAAACTGAAACCTCTTTCTGATGTAGGCCTTGGTTATATCAAGATGGGACAGTCGTCGAGTACTTTGTCGGGGGGTGAGAGTCAGAGGGTAAAACTTGCTTATTTTCTAAGTCAGGAACGAGCTAACGGACATATCCTGTTCATTTTTGATGAACCTACAACTGGTTTGCATTTTCATGATATTAACAAGCTTCTTAAATCAATAAATGCCTTAGTCGATCATGGACATTCTGTGATTATGATTGAGCACAATCAGGAAGTAATAAAAAGTTCCGATTGGGTTATAGATCTCGGGCCTGAAGGCGGAGAAGAAGGCGGGTGGGTTGTTTTTGAAGGCAAACCTGAGGATATGGCAAATTGTAAAAAATCGTATACAGGAAGATATCTTGCGCCAAAGCTGGTAAAACATGTTTAAGACTTCAATAAGATATATTTAGGCCATCTATAAAAACAAGCAGAGACAAGTCTGAGACCTGTCTCTGCAAAATACATCAATCAGGGTCGATTTTATTTTTTTATTTTGAATCCGAACATAATAGCAACACAACCACTTGCCGGTGCATCACCCGGTTTACTTAATGAGTTAACTTTAACCACAATTTTAAGCTGCTGGCTTGATTGCAGTTTGAAATCCCATGTTTTGGCATAGTTTGCATCCTTATTCGAATAGAGCACATTTTTATTAGCATCAAATACCTTGAATTCCACACCCGGAAGTTTATCTTCTCCACAAATTGAGACTCTGTATTCCATATCGGAGTAAAATGTTTTATACAGTTCAGCTTCTTCTCCCTCAACAAGTATTGCAGCATGATAGTTTCCATCATGTGTATAGGTTCCCAATTCAGGAATGCAGACTTTTTTAGCGAATGCTTTGCACTGAGCATCAACATTAAGAGTAGTTGTAACTATAAGTAATGCCAGTATCGGAATTAATTTAGGTATTCTCATGGGGTTAGTTATTTACGAATGTCTTTCTAATCTCAGAAACTGTTGCGGAGAGTTCTTTGAATACTTGTGGTGTCATATCAGTTTTAATTTCTGATTTGAGAACTGTAGTATTTGATACCTTGTCAAACTCCGGTCTTATTTTTGATGTTGTTATTGTAATTTTATCAAAAACGACTTTGAGCTTTTGAACCTGAGTTATAAGATCATCAACTGCCGGATTTCCCTTGCTACTTTCGAGCAGATTGATAAGTATATCAATAGAAAGTTTCTGATCAATAATTCTGCCAACAAGCTTATTACCATTAAACTCCTTCATATCAACAAGTTGAGTAGAAATGTACAAACCTTCGAACCATCCCCCAACAAGTACCATTGCTGCAATTGCAGGTTGACCGTTATCTGATAGATATGAATTGGAGTTCATGAATGTTTCACTAACAATTTCCATAATAACTTCACTATTATTGATATTCTCCTCAAGTTTATCAATCTGTGATTGTTCTATTGCCTTAAGGATACCCAGACCGTCAGCCATCTTTTTGGCTGCATTCATATAATCGATAATTAACTGTGTCTGTTCATATAAGCTGGCAAAACTTAAATCGCAGGTATAAATTCCAAGATTAAGAGCCATGCTTTTATTTGTTACGTAATTATTCACATTGCCGATGGGATTTAGCAGTGACTCATCAAACCGAGCATCGGCAGATTTTATAAGCATAGCTGATTCGAGAGGTGAAGGAAGTGCATGAAATATTTTTTCCGCCTGCTTAATATCCTCTACAACGGTTGTATTATTTTTTGGCATGCCTACTGTTACTTCCTCTTTATGTGTCTTTGTGCCTCCGGATTTACAGCCGATAAGCAGACTGCCAAACAGTAAAACTATTACCAGAATTTTTGAACAAATCCCATATTTTTTATTCATGGTATAATTATTTAATTGTCAAACCTATTTCACGACTAAATTAGTACATTATTTTTATTTTTCAAAAACAGCTTTAACTAATTGATGGTATTTCTAACTTTGTTTCAAATAAAATAAATATGATAGTATCAGGTAAGAAGATTAAAGCACTGGATGAAATACTTAATAAAGATAATAATATTGTTATAATTGAGGCAATAGAATTGCTTCGTCAGGAAAAACCTTTCGAAGGTGCGATTGGTTTACTTACAGCTTTTTATGATAAGACCGAAGATTTTTCCATCAGAAAAAGCATTGCCGGTTTTATGAATGATCTGAAGGACCAGAGTGCCTGCAAGGAGATTATTGAAGAAATCAGGAAACAATGGAAATCAGATACAATAAGTATGCTGATATCATCATGCTGGCAGTCGGGACTCAACTATTCGGATTATTCTCTCGATCTGGCTAAAGTATTTATCAAAGGAGATTATATAACTGCAGTTGAATGTCTTACAGTAATAGAAGATTCAGTTGATGAACTAAACAAGGTCAGAAAAGACGAAATTATAAAAATGCTTGAGGAAAATACTCTTTCCCAAATTAATGAAAAAAAAGCGCTGACTCAGGAATTAATTTTAATTCTGGAAAGGTAAAAGCTAAAATGATATTGCAAAGGGTTCAAAGCAGAGGAGCTCAAGTTGCACATCTCTACATTCTTTTACCAAAAATAAGGCTGCCTATCCTGATTATGGTACTACCTTCCTGAAGAGCAAGTTTGTAATCTCCCGACATTCCCATGGAAATCTCCTTAAAGCAAGCGCTTGATCTGAAGCAGCTGTTTTTAAGCAAATTAAAACAATCTCTCAGATACCCGAATTCCTTCTTAACCTGATTTGAATCGGATGTAAATGTAGCCATCCCCATTACACCACAGATCCTTAAGTTTTTATAACCTGAAATATTATCAGGTTTTAGGTTTTCAAGTAAATCAGACATAAAAAATCCGAATTTTGTCTCCTCTTTTGCTATATGAATCTCCAACAGGCAATCAATAACCCTGCCAATTTTTAACGCTTCCGAGTTAATGGAATCCAATAATTTGTAAGAGTCGACAGATTGTATCATACTGATAAATGATACAATATATCTAACCTTATTGCTTTGAAGATGTCCTATCAGATGCCACTCAATATCCTTTGGAAGAAGATCCTTTTTATTCAGGAGTTCCTGAACCTTGTTTTCTCCGAAACATCTTTGACCTGTATTGTATGCTTCAATAATATCACTGACCGGTTTTGTTTTCGAAACTGCAACAAGCTTGACTTTTGATGGAATCTTTGATTTCAAATAGTTTATATTTCCAGCAATATTGTACATTTTCTCACAATTAAGAATTCTTAAAATTAGTGAAATGCCAAATCCATTAAACACAAAGGTCGTGCTTTGTGGTTAGAGCGGTTTATTGACAATTCCAAACTGAAAGCTTAAATTAAAGTTTAACTCAACAGATGGATTACCAACCCGCTGCGGAGTTTTGGTTCAAACCATGTTGACTTGGGGGGCATAATATTGCCTGAATCTGCTATTGAAATAAGTTGATTCATAGACACCGGGTAAAGTGCGAATGCCACTTTCATCTCACCGCTGTCGACCCTCTTCTTAAGTTCACGCAGACCTCGGATACCTCCAACAAAATCGATACGTTTCGACCTTCTTAGATCCTGGATATCAAGTATCGGAGCGAGTATCTGATTTGTAAGTATCGTAACATCGAGAATACCAATTGGATCACCGTCATCATAGGTACCTTTTTTTGCAGTAAGACTGAACCATTTCCCATCGAGATACATCGAGAAGTTATGAAGCTTTTTCGGTTTATAGGTATTGTTCCCTTTTTCAGCAACAACAAAGCCGCAATCAAGCCTGGTTAAAAATTCCTGTACTGTCAGACCATTCAGATCTTTTATGGTTCTGTTATAGTCAATTATTTTTAACTGATCAGCAGGGAAATGAGCAGCCAGGAAAAAATTATATTCTTCAGTTCCGTTATGGAATGGATTGTTCTCACGCTTCTCTTTCCCCACAAGTGCTGCTGCAGCAGTTCTGTGATGACCATCAGCAACATAGGAATAAGGGACCTTTTCAGTAAACAGCTTTTCAATTAATTTGATTGTCAACGGATTTTTAACAACCCAGAACTGGTGGCCAAAGCCATCTTCTGCAACAAAATCATATTCAGGTTTTTCACTGCTAACAATATAGTAAACGATATCATCAATCTCTTTTACTGCAGGGTATGTAAAGAACACAGGTTCAATATTGGCGTTGTTTACACGAACATGCGCCATCCTGTCTTGTTCTTTGTCAGTGCGGGTAAGTTCATGCTTTTTAATAATACCATTTAAATAGTCATCGACAGAAGCACACCCAACTATTCCGTACTGGGTTCTCCCTTTCATTGTCTGTGCATAAATATAGAAACGAGGTGTCTCATCCTGAATTAGCCAGGCTTTTTTCTGCCACAATGTGAAATTCTCAACAGATTTGTTATAAACAAGGTCTGAATGTGTATCAATATCCGGAGGAAAGTCGATTTCAGATCGTGTTATATGAAGAAGTGAACACTCTTTTCCTTTTGCCATTTTTCTGGCTTCCTCTGTATTCATCACATCATATGGCAGACAAGCCAGATCTCTTACCAGAGCACGGGGTGGTCTCAACCCTCTGAAAGGTCTAATAACTGACATTTAAAATAACATATTAATTTCTAATTGTTTACTCTGCATTTTTCGTTTCCCGTTTTGAAATAGTCAACAATTTGTCTGGCAGCAGCAAGACATGCATATAAATTGGCTTCCTCCGTATTGGCTCCCATTTTCTTCTCAGTAAATATAAACCGGCCTTTATATTTTTCCTCAAATGTGGCTTTACAATCAGGTGCCACATCAGCAAGATACCTGAAATCAGGTCGTTCTTCAAATATCTTAAGAAGTGCTTCCTCATCAATAACTTCTTTTCTTGCCGTATTAACCAGAACCGCATTCTTCGGCATCTTCTTCAGCAGTTCATAACCGATTGATTTATTGGTTTTTTCATTTGACGGCAGATGCAGGGAGATATACTGACATTTTGAATACAACTCATCGGTTGTATTACAGACTTTAACTCCATACTTCTTAATATCTTTTTCCACGACAAACGGATCAAAAGTGTAAACATCCATACCAAATCCTCTGGCAATTTCGGCAACATGTTTCCCAACATTTCCAAATGCATGAATTCCAAGCGACTTTCTCCTGAGCTCAGTTCCTGATTTTCCATTAAATCCCCCACGAGCCAGAGACAGCATAAGGGCAAATGCCAATTCAGCCACAGCACTGGCATTTTGACCCGGTGTATTCATAACTACCACATTGTGAGCAGTACAGGCAGAAAGGTCGATATTATCATAGCCAGCACCTGCACGAACGACAATCTTCAAATTTTTGGCCGCCTCAAGTACTTCTGCTGTAACAAGATCACTTCTGACAATCAGGGCATCAGTATCCACAACAGCCTTAATCAGATCCGAGCGGTTCTTATAATTTTCGAGTAATTCAAGTTCGTAACCTGCAGCCTCCGTAACCAATTGAATCTGGTTAACCGCAACAGGAGCAAAAGCTTTTTCTGTAGCTACAAGTACTTTCATAGTCAGGTTTTATTATATATTAAGGATGCAAATACCAATTATATCTTAACATTTTGATTAATTAATTTTTGGATTCAAACTCCTTCATTGCACTGACAAGAGCTTCTACACTTTCTTTCGGAAGAGCATTATAAGTTGAAGCACGGAACCCTCCTGTTGAACGGTGACCTTCAATACCCAGCATTCCTTTTGATTTGGCAAACTCGGCAAACGGTTTTTCAAGATCTTTGTACTCCGGCGCCATGACAAAGCAGATATTCATCAGAGATCTGTCTTCGGGGTCCGCAATTGTAGGTTTGAATAGTTTGTTCCTGTCAATCTCATCATATAAAATTTTTGCCTTTTCAATATTCTTCTTCTGAATAGCTTTCACTCCACCAATAATTTTCAGCCATGTTAATGTCTGGTGTGCAGCAAATACCGTAAAAACCGGAGGAGTATTGAACATTGATTCACCTTTGATATGCACCCGGTAATCAAGCATGGATGGAATCGGCCGGGTTACTTTCCCAAGAATATCTTCCTTCACGATAACAAAAGCCATTCCTGCCGGCGCCAGGTTCTTCTGCGCCCCGCCATAAATTATTGAATATTTTGAAACATCAACGGGACGGCTGAAGATATCTGACGACATATCCGCCACAAGAGGTATTTTTACATCGAGATCTTTTTTAATCTCTGTGCCGTAAATAGTATTGTTAGATGTTATATGAAAGTAATCTGCGTCGGTAGGGATTATGTAATTCTTTGGAATATAATTGAAAAGTTTTTCTTTTGAAGAGGCAACTTCAACTACCTCACCGAAAAGTTTTGCTTCTTTAAGGGCTTTGCTTGCCCACTCACCCGTATTCAGATATGCAGCCTTTTTGTTCAGCATATTCATTGGTACCATCGCAAACTGCAAACTTGCTCCGCCTCCGAGAAACAGGACATGGTAACCGGAGGGTATTTCTAACAACTCTTTAAAAAGCTCAATAGTGCCGTTCATGCAGGCAACAAATTCCTTGCTGCGGTGAGATATCTCAAGTATGGACAATCCCGTACCTGCAAAATCTTTTATTCCTTCAATGCTTTTATCAATTGTAAACTGGGGAAGAATTGAAGGGCCGGCATAAAAATTGAGTTTTTTCATAGAGGGTATTTTATAATTAATATCTGATAATTCCCGATCTTTAATTCACAAAAATATATAAATAATTACATCATTTGAAATTCGATATTTACCGGTCATATTTATATATATGAGCAAAAAGAGTCCCGTTTTTCATTACCGGAATTTTATCGGTAAAATCAGAAGTAAGACAGAATTCAATACAATCATCAAGATTTTTATCTCTCAACCGGTTTCTTTGTGCTGCCTTTTCTATGTAACCTGAAAGATCGCCGGATGCCAACGACCAAAGGTCAAGTGCAGCTAATGTTGAATCACAAATAGTTGCGTAACATCCGCTGTTCATAAGCATATCTGCAATTGCTCCGGCGCAAACTGTATCTTCAATGTTGAATTTATTTTTCCATCCGGCACACAGCAACAATACATCCCTGTCCTGTTTGATTAACCATTGTGTAAGAGATCCGATATTAAGGAATGATCCGATAACCGTCATAAAAGCTGATGAAGTCAGGTTAATTATTGTGGTACCATTTGTAGTGCTGTAAACAATAGTTTTGTCATTTACTTTATCTCTGGTGAAATTAAAGGGGGAATTACCAAAATCAGCAAAATCAAGTACAAAACCATCACGCTCAGCTGCAACAAGATAGCCTCTTGATTTATAATCTCTTGCCGTTTCGACTTCTGCAACAGGTATAATTGAAGCTGCACCATTGGCAAAAGCGGTGCATATAGCTGAAGATGCCCTCAATATATCAATTATGACCACTATTGAATTTGTATGTTTGTCCGCTTCATACAAAGCAGGAGAAAAACATGTTTCAAGTTTTCTTTCATTCATATCAGGAATTCTTCGTTTGTGCTTCTTAGAGTCAGAGTTTTCTAGAAGTTAAAATGATTATCAGATCATCTATTAGCTTTTGTTATAAATAGGAAGGCCGACAATCTTTGCTTTCAGGTCCTTATTCCGGATTCGTATATATATTTCTGCACCTGTCTTCCAGTAACCTTTCTTAATGTATGCCATTCCTATTCCCTGCTTCATCATAGGGGACATAGTTCCCGAAGTTACCTCTCCAATTTGTTCTCCCTTATCATTTACAACTTCATAATGCTGCCGGGGTATTCCCCTGTCAAGCATTACAAAACCAATCAGTTTTTTTTGTATGCCTTTTTCTTTCTGCTTTAATAACAGATCTTTATCAACAAATTCCTTATCTTCCGAAAATTTAGTAATCCAGCCCAATCCTGCTTCTATCGGAGAAGTCTGGTCATTGATATCATTACCGTAAAGGCAATAACCCATTTCGAGGCGTAATGTATCGCGGGCACCCAGACCAATGGGTTTGATATTAAACTCTTTACCAGCTTCAAATACTGCATTCCAGAGCCTGGGACCATCCTCATTTTTAACATATATTTCACATCCTCCGGCTCCTGTATAACCTGTAGTAGAAAATATTACATCCTTAATACCTGCAAAATCCAGTATCTTAAAGGTATAATATTCCATATCCACAACAGAAGTTTTTGTGAGCTTCTGCATGGCTTTGAGTGCTAATGGACCTTGTACTGCCAGTTGAGCAATATCGTCGGATGCATTAATGAGTTCTTTTCCAGCTCTCAGTCTGAAACGTTTAGCATTTTCAGCACACCAGTTCCAGTCTTTTTCAGTATTTGCTGCATTCACTACAAGCAGGTATTTTTCTTCATTAAATCTGTACACCAGCAGGTCATCAACAATTCCCCCATTACCGTTCGGAAAGCAGGAATATTGGATTTTCCCGTCAAAGAGCGCAGATACGTCATTTGATGTTATATATTGAAGAAATTTCTGCGAAGCGGGACCGGTAACCCAGAATTCACCCATATGAGAAACGTCAAAAACCCCTACTCCATTTCTTACCGTTATGTGTTCTTCCGTAATTCCAAAATATTCTACAGGCATATTATATCCGGCAAAAGGAACCATTTTGGCGCCAGCCTCCTTGTGGAATTTAGTAAAAGCAGTATTTTTCATTAATATAATATCTTAAATAATAAATGGAATCCGCCAACTATTATTGGAATTCGCAAAGCAAACAAATTCTTTCCTTAAAAAGTCTGACGATTGTCAGAATTCAAGGATTTTAAATTCAACTCTTCTGTTTTTAGTCCTGCCGGCAACAGTAGTGTTATCGGAAATGGGTTGTAATGATCCATAACCTTTGAATTCCATCCGTGAATGATCGATACCCTTTTGAACAAGATAGTCAACCACAGCTTTTGCCCTGGCTTCGGAAAGCTTAGAGTTAAGCGGTCCGCTTCCCGTGTTATCTGTATGTCCCGATATTTCAATTTTCATCTGAGCATTCTCCTTCATAATAATCAATAAACGATCGAGTTCTTTATACGAACCGGAGGTAAGGACGGATTTCCCTGTTTCAAACAGGATGTTATTAAGTACAACTTTCTTACCTACTTTGACTTTAATCAATTCAACGTTAAGATTATAAACTTCTTTAGTCCAGTTATCAGGAACATCAATTCTCTTCATATCTGATAAATAACCTGTGGCATGCAGATCAATCAAATAAGATTTTTTAGCCGGCAGTCTAATTCTGTAACTGCCATCGGTATCTGAACTGGCAGTAGTTCCGATAACCTCGTTTGTCGAAATATCCCTGACATCAATTTTTGCCAGTACCGGTTCACTTTTTTCAGAATCTTCCACTTTCCCGATCAGATATACACCCCGATCCTGCTGAACAACCGGTTGAGGTGCAACCTGTTTGATTACCAGAATTGTATCTCTGATAATTACAGTATCGCGTTTAGGTGGCGGAGGAGTAACAATTACTGGTTTTGGAGGCAAAATTTTACCCTGGTAGATATCTAAACCTCCTATTCCTCCGCTACGGTTTGAAACAAAATAAAATGAACTGTCATCAACCGGTGAAGGATAATAGAAAATTTCATCCCATGGAGTGTTTACAGGGTAACCAATATTTCTGACAGTGTCCCACATACCGGATTTATTTTTTATGCTATAGAATATATCAAATCCGCCAATCGAGTTATGACCTTTGGAGGCGAAAAAAAGAGTATCACCGGTTTTAGAGAAACGAACTGCTTCCTCATCGTAAATTGTATTGATTACTCTCCCAGCATTTTGTGGCTTTGACCACTTTCGGTCGTTTATCTTCTTTATGAAGTAGATGTCTTTACCTCCTATATTATCTTTACCATGATCTGAAACATAATAAATCTCATCTCCTGAGGGACTGAAAGTAAAAGATGTTTCGGATCCTCTGGTGTTGATTTTGTAGGGGATTGATCCCGGCGTTTTCCAGACACCTTTTTTGTTTACTGACACCCTTATATCTCCCTTATTTGAATAACCCGTATAAACATAGAGCATGTTATTTGCTGAATTTATATAAAGAGGTGCCTCACAGTACTTTGTGGTCAATTTATTTCCTGCCGAAGTTGCAGGCAACCATGAACCATTTACCAGACTGGAGACGAAGATATTTTCATCAAATTTTGTGTCGGGATGGCGCTTACCGGATTTCGGAATTTCTCTTCTGGACGCAAAATAAATTGTTTTCCCGTCAGAAGTCAGTACTTCGGAATAATCATCTGAATTAGAGTTAATATTCGGTCCGAGGTTATTTATAGAAATTCTCAAAGTATCTTTCGTTACCAGCAAAGCAGAATTACATTCCTGGATACTCTCACGGGCCAGTAGAGTATTTTTTTGACTTTTTTTACCGGGGGAAGCCAGGTAACCGGTAAATTTTTCAATAGCTTCGGAAAACCTTCCTGCATATTGAAGCGATCTCCCCGTGAGTAAAAGAACATCCTCGGCGACATCTTTCTTAAGTTCGATAGCTTTAAGAAAGAATCCGGCAGCTTCTTCTTTCTTATCAGAAAAAAGAGCAGAAACACCTGTTTTATAATTTAATTCGGCATTTGAATTATTATATATAAGAGCCTGCAAATATTCACAATAAGCATCATTGTACCAGATACCTTTCTCACTATAATAAACATCTCCATCAGCTATATGCTTCCAAGCCTCTGAAAAACCTTGTTTGTTAATTTTAAAATCCTTACGTCGGATGGACACATCTGTCTGAGCATCAAGAGTTAAAGAACACAGAAGGAATATCGCAACCAGAGAGTTAAGAAGATTTCGCATGACATCCGGTTTTTACACCTATAAAAGTAGTACTTATTTCCTTTATTGAAAAAGCCTTACTATTAATAAGATTAAAACTATTCCTGAACAGACTAAAATATTATTATATTTGTTAAATTTCTTTTATACTTCATGAATTATTTATCTCTTTAATTAAGTATGGGTTACAAGTTCATAAACATGGAATATCTTGATTCTGTATCAGGAGGAGACCCCGATATTATTAATGAAATAGTTTCAATATTCAGGGATCAATCAGTTGAAATATATAATGAGATGAAATCACATCTGGTATCAAAGAATTACACATCTCTGGGATTGCTGGCCCACAAAGCGAAATCGTCAGTTGCAATAATGGGGATGAATGGACTTGCAGAGATGCTAAAAACATTTGAACTTCAGGCAAAGGAGGGGAAAGAACCACAGTTATACGAACACTATTTAGAAAGATTTAAGAGTGAAACAGAGGAGGCTGTCAGGGAGCTTGATGATCTGATTGGCAACAGGTCAAAGAATAATTGAATGATCAATATTGAAAAAAAGGATAAAATTGATATTATATCCTTCACTGTCAATAAGATCAATGCTCTGATAATTGATGAAATCAGAGAAGGAATACTTAAAGTATTTGATAATTCGAATTCAAAAGTTATAATTGATCTCAGAGGGGTTGAGTACATTGATAGTTCAGGTTTTGGTTGTTTCCTTACATTAATGAAAGCCGCAAGGAATAATTACGGTGTTCTGAAATTTGCCAATCCGGAACCCGGAGTTAGCAAATTATTCGAAACTCTTCATCTCCACACCATTTTTCAGATATACTCTGATTTAGATACCTGTTTAAGATCGTTTAAATAATTCCCAGTTTATTCTACACTTTTCCTGAAAGAAAGATGACCCTCTTTTGTTTCGACAATTATTATATCTTTTTTTGAAACTTTGCCCCCGATAATTTCCCTGGATAATTCGTTAATAATCTCTTTTTGAATAAGCCTTTTTACAGGTCTCGCTCCCAATTGCGGATCATAACCTTTCTCAGTCAGCCAATCAAGAGCATCGTCTTTTACAACCATTTTAAGATTATATCCGGCAAGCATCTGTTCTAAATTGCCAAGCTGAATTAAAACTATCTCCTTTATCTGATCTTTATTTAAAGGTCTGAACATAACAATCTCATCAACTCTGTTAAGAAATTCAGGTTTAAGTGTTCTTCTTAACAGCATAAATATTTCCTTTCTGAGGGATTCTTCTTCCTTTTCAGGCATCTTATTATCCCATTTGTCCATTCTGTCCCTTATAATCTCTGAACCCAGGTTTGATGTCATAATAATGACAACATTCCTGAAATTCACAGTCCGGCCTTTATTGTCCGTAAGTCTTCCCTCATCAAGAACCTGCAGGAGCAGATTAAAAAGGTCGGGATGAGCTTTTTCAATTTCATCAAGAAGAACAACGGAATATGGTTTATGTCGCACAGCCTCTGTCAGTTGTCCCCCTTCATCATAACCTATATATCCCGGAGAACGCCAATAAGCCGCGATACGGAATGTCTTTCCTGGTACTCCGACATATCTATACGTGTAAGCAGGTTTTCATCATTAAAGAGGAACCCTGCAAGAGCTCTTGCCAATTCTGTTTTTCCAACGCCTGTAGTTCCTATGAAGATGAAGGAACCAAGAGGTTTTTTCTGATCCTGCAACCCGGATCTCGATCTTCTTACAGCGTCGGCAACAACGGTTATAGCTTCATCTTGTCCGACAACCCTTTTGTGCAATTCAGACTCGAGTCTTAATAATTTTTCTTTTTCGCTTTCCAGCATCCTCGATACGGGGATCCCGGTCCATTTCGATACTATGGCTGCAATATCTTCAGATCGGACTTCTTCCTGTATTAATGACCCTTTAGTTCTTTTCTTTTCGATAAGTTCCTTCAATTCTGATATTTCTTTCTCGAGTTCAACGATTTTTCCATACCGTATCTCAGCCACTTTTCCATAATCACCGCTTCTTTCAGCCTGGTCAGCTTCAAAACGAAGGGATTCGACAGCTTCTTTTTTAATCTGTACTTTCTCTATCATTTCCTTCTCAGACTTCCATCCGGCTTTCAATTCATCCCTTCTTGCTTGCATATCAGCAAGTTCACGTGAAATTTTTTCTGCCTTAATTGTATCTCCATCCCTCCTTACAGCTTCCTTTTCAATTTCAAGCCGGGTAATAGTTCTTTCCGCTTCATCGATTTCTTCCGGCACTGAATTCATTTCAAGCCTTAATTTTGACGCTGCCTCATCAATCAGGTCGATTGCTTTATCGGGTAAAAACCTGTCAGTTATATACCTGGAGGAAAGATCTACAGCAGCAATTATCGCTTCGTCTCTGATAATTACTTTATGATGTGTTTCATATTTTTCGCGAATACCTCTAAGTATAGAAATAGAATCAGCCCTGTCGGGTTCCTCTACCATTACCACCTGGAATCTTCTTTCAAGAGCTTTATCTTTTTCAAAATATTTCTGATATTCGCTTAACGTTGTTGCCCCTATTGCTCTCAATTCGCCTCTGGCCAGAGCAGGTTTGAGTATATTGGCAGCATCCATTGCTCCTTCTGATTTACCTGCACCTACAAGAGTATGAATTTCATCAATAAAGAGAACTATCTGCCCATCCGATCCGATAACTTCATTCACAACTGATTTTAATCTCTCTTCAAACTCACCTTTATATTTTGCTCCCGCAATCAGGGCCCCCATATCGAGCGAATAAATGATTTTAGATTTAATATCTTCAGGTACATCTCCCCTTATTATTCTGTGAGCAAGACCCTCTGCAATTGCCGTTTTACCAACCCCCGGTTCGCCGATCAGCAGCGGATTGTTTTTTGTACGACGAGTCAATATCTGCAAGATGCGCCGGATTTCATCATCTCTTCCAATAACCGGATCGAGTTTTCCTGACCTGGCCCTTTCATTAAGATTTATAGCATACCGGTTTAATGAATTAAAAGTATCTTCAGAAGTCTGACTTTCAATATTAGCTCCCTTTCTTAGTTCATTTACAGCTGCGATCAGATCTTTAATCGTTGCGCCGTGGTCCTTAAGAATATGAGAAGCTTTATCCTCAATTTCCAGGATGCCCATAAGTAAATGTTCGGATGATACAAACTTGTCTTTCATACGGGCAGCGTGGTCATTTGCCTTTCTGAATGCTTCTGAAACAGAAGAAGATATATAAGAATCTGCACCGCTGACTTTTGGATATGAATCAATAAGTTTATCGATATCTTTTGTCAGCGATATAATATTAACTCCCATTTTTGCGAAGAGGAAATTTGTGATACTTTCTGCTTCGCTCATAACACCCTTGAGTATATGCGCACATTCTACAGCCTGTTGACCTTTTGCACCAGCAATATCAAATGCTTTCTGAACAGCTTCCTGAGCCTTTAGGGTGAAATTATTTAAGTTCATAAAATTGTGTTTGAATATATGTATACAAAATTACTGCCAGCGTTGGATTTTGCCGTTTTGGCATCTTAATACCAAACTGTTATGTCAATGTGGCAAAAAATATCTTCAAAAAATCGAAATCCATTAACCACTAAGTCACAAAGGTTTATACAAAGGTCACAAAGAACTATATTACAAGGTTTTGGCTTTGTGCACTTTGTGCCTTCTTTGTGTCCTTTGCGGTTAAAAAGAAATTATCTTTGTCCAAAATTCTGAATTATGGACAAAGTTTTATGGAAGCCGGGAACAATGATTTATCCGTTGCCGGCGGTAATGGTCAGCTGCGGATCGATTCCTGAAGAGTACAATATCTTAACAATTTCCTGGACAGGGACAATCTGTACCGATCCTGCAATGTGTTATATTTCTGTGCGACCAGGTCGTCATTCATATAAAATAATAAAGAAGAATGGCGAGTATGTGATAAATCTGACAACAAAATCACTCGCTTTTAAAACTGACTGGTGCGGTGTGAAATCGGGAAAAGATCACGACAAATTCGCCGAGATGGGGCTGACGCCTGTTCCGGCTTCAAAAATCAAAGCACCCATGATTAAAGAATCACCAGTTAATATTGAATGTATTATCAGGGAGATAAAAGAACTTGGCTCTCATCACATGTTTATATCGGAGGTAGTCGCAATTAATGCTGATGAACAATACATTGATAAAAAGACTGGACTCTTCAAATTGGATGATGCTTCTCCAATATGTTACTCACATGGAAAATATTATGAAACTGGCATGTTAATAGGCAAATTTGGATATTCGGTAGAGAAGAAAAACAAGAAGAAATAGTTGGTAATATATTTGCCTGAAACCTTCGCTCCTTTATATTACCCTGAAAAACATTAATTAGGTTTCTTTGTCCCAAATAACTAATTTCATATCTTCAAAGCTGGAATTATTTAAGTGATTTTATATGAGTGAGAAGATCCTGGAAACGCTGATGCAGCTGTTTGCAATAATTGCCAAACCTCAGAGTAACGATAAAGAAAGAAGAGGGGTTGTTGAGGTTTTTCTCAAACGGCTCCTTAACCGGGAACTGGTAAAAAAATATCTCTCCACATATGATGAAAAATTTAAAGAAGCCAGAAAAAAACTTGAAAAGAGCAGTGCAGATAAACGTGAAGGAGCAATCGCAATAAGGATCCAGAAGCTTTGTAAAGAGATCAATGAACAGGGTCAGCTTGACCAGGAACAGAGAATAGTGGTCGTTATTCAGGTACTTGAATTCTGTAAATCGGGAGGACAGGAAGTCAGTAATCTCGAGCTGGGTTTCATCAGCACACTTGCAGAAGGATTAAACATTACACTAGAGGAATACAGATTCATAGAAAGTTTTGTTCTGAATTATTTTAATAATATCCCTGCAACACCTGATCTTCTAATCATAAATGGAATCAAGAATTTTGATCATAAAGAGGCAAAACATGCTTATAAAGATTTACTGAAGGGACATATCTGGATACTTTACGTACCTTCTGTCAATAAATACTTTGTCAGGTTTACCGGTTCGGGTGAACTTTCTATGAATGGACAGTTGCTTCAGGATGATAAAGTATATCCGTTCAGTCAGGGTTCGTCTATCAAAGGATATAAAATTACTCCTATTTACTACTGGGACGTTACGATGCAGTTCCTGAAAGAGGAATTCAAAGCATCTAGGGTGGTATATGAAGTAAATAATCTTGAGTTCAGGTTCAAAAGCGGAACAGTGGGTATTCATCATATGAGTTTCAAGGAAGAATCTGGAAGAATGGTTGGTATAATGGGCGCCAGCGGAGCAGGGAAATCAACACTGCTGGGTGTTTTGAATGGCACATGTGAACCATATGAAGGGGAAGTACTGATTAATGGTATCAGTATTCACAGGGACAAAGAAAAGATCAAAGGGCTTATCGGATATGTTTCACAGGATGACCTGCTTATTGAGGAGCTTACCGTTTTTGAAAATCTCTATTTCAATGCTAAGTTATGCTTTGACAATTTAACAGAAGAAGAGATCATCAACAGAGTGGATAATGTTCTGAAAATTCTTGGGCTATATGAAATAAGGAATATCCAGGTTGGAAATCCGCTGAACAAGAAAATAAGCGGGGGCCAGAGAAAGAGGCTAAACATTTCCCTTGAATTAATCCGTGAACCTGCAATTATGTTCCTCGATGAACCAACATCCGGTCTCTCATCGCGCGACTCTGAAAATATTCTTGACCTTTTAAAGGAACTGGCAAGAAAAGGAAAGCTTCTTTTCATTGTCATACATCAACCATCTTCTGAAATATTTAAGATGTTTGATAAACTTATAATCCTCGATACCGGTGGATACCTTATATATAATGGCAACCCTATAGATTCAATTGAGTATTTCAAAAGAAAAATTGAGCAGGCAAATTACAATGAAAGTGAATGTTATGTATGCGGTAATGTTAATCCAGAACAGATCTTCAATATTGTAGAGACTAAAGTATTCACAGAAAGTGGTCAACCCACTGAAACACGCAGGATTTCCCCTGCAGACTGGAGTAATCTTTATAAAGAAGAAAAGAAGGAGGATAAACGTGAACCTGGTGGTTCAATACCCGAAATTAACTTCAAGACACCAAATAAAGTTAAACAGTTTGTTGTTTTTACAAAACGAGATATCCTCTCCAAGATAGCTGATACACAATATCTTCTTGTTACACTGCTTGAAGCACCAATACTTGTATTTTTCCTTGCCTTTCTTATTAGATATTTTGATACAAGTATTAAAAATCCCCATTATACTCTTTATAATAATAGTAACCTCCCGACCTATATTTTCATGTCGGTAATTATAGCTATTTTCATGGGTCTTACTGTCAGTGCAGAAGAGATAATAAAGGACAGAAAAATACTAAAAAGAGAGGCATTCCTTAATCTGAGCTGGAATAGTTATCTGATGTCAAAAGTATTTGTCCAGTTTGCTATTTCGGCAATCCAGGCTTTCACATTTGTAATTGTCGGTAACAGTATTATTGAGATCAAAGGGATGATGTTTGAGTACTGGCTCGTACTTTTTTCCTGCTGGGCAGGGGCAAACATGCTTGGACTGGTAATATCCGATAGTTTTAAGGCTGTTGTAACTATTTATATCTTAATCCCTATATTAGTAATTCCCCAGTTTATTTTAAGTGGAGTTATGATCAAGTTTGAAAAGCTTAATCCAAATATTTCCTCCCCTGTTTCAATTCCGATTTATGGTGAGTTTATAACTGCCCGATGGGGTTATGAAGCCCTGGCGGTCAAGCAGTTCATTGACAACAAATATGAACAACCCTTTTATCTTTATGAAAAAGACATGAGTAAAGCTCAGTTTAAAAAAGACTACTGGAATGTTGAGATAAAAGGCGCTCTCGATAATATTATCAATGATCTGGACAAAGGTGTAAAAGATAATGAATTCAGAGATAACATTCTCCTGGTATCAAATGAAATTAAGAAACAACTTGCATTAACACCGGAAATCAGTTTTGGTTTTGTTGATCAGCTTACACCCGACAAGATTACTCCTGAAATAGCTGATGCTGCCATCAGCTATGTTGAAACTATAAGAAAACTTTATGTAAATCTTTATAATGATGCAAGTAACCGGAAAGAAGCTTTAAAATCGAAACTTACCGGAGAAAGTCTGCAGAATTTTCTTAAGCTCAGAGATAGCTATTTTAACAGGTCCCTTGAGGAATTTGTGAAGGATAAGAATGAGACAATGAAGACCATTATTTATAAGGGTGAGTTGGTTCAGAAACTCGATCCTATTTTTATGGATTCCAAGTACAAAATGATAAGAGCTCATTTTTATGCACCTGAAAAACAGGTTTTTGGAACAAAAGTTGACACTTATGTGATAAATGTTCTCATTCTATGGAGTATGACATTTCTTCTATACCTTGCTCTCTATTTCAGATTGCTTAAGAAACTTCTCGATTCAGGTGAATATCTTCTCAGGAAAAGACTGAAAGGTTCCTATTAGACCTCAATGTAATATAAAACCAGAGGCCGCCTCAGGAGAGACAGCCTCTATATTGTTTTGGAACAACCGATCTTATTCAGGATAACTTTTAAAAAAAAGTTATTCAACAATCTCAATCATTTTGAATGGTACCCTGATAATGGATTCATAATCTTCACCTGCCTCAAGCATATCCTCATCGTCCTCTTCATAGTACCAATTAACCTCAACCTCATTTTTAGCCTTATGTATTGCTTCGAGTTTCTTAAAAACATCGAGGATGCACTTTGAAGAACTGGTATTGAAGTATTCCAGACGTATATTTATTACTGTTTTTTTTAATGGAGATTCCTTGTATGTGTCGAGCCAATCTACCAAAGGTCTATAGAATTCCACCGAGTTTTCCGGAATTGAACGCCCCTTTATTTCAAAAACGCCTTCGGTAGAATCAAATTTAACTGTCGGAGTTTTAGCAGTTCCTTCTATTATGATCGGTTCCATATTTATCATATTTAAAAGTTGTTCCGGTTTTATTCGTTCACCAAAATATCAAGATAAAAGAATGAATAATGATGGTTATATGTTTTAAAGGTATATTCAAGTTTATTACTCGTCTTCCTTGCTATATCAACAAGACCGAGACCACCTCCGCCTTTTGCCGAAATTCTCTGATGATTAAGAATAAACTTATATAGTTCCTTTATTTCCTCGTGGCTCGACCTGTTGATCCTCTTAATTTTCTCTTCCAGTTTCTCAATATTCTCAACATGTACAAAGTTTCCGGTAATTATTCTATACCCGTCACTTACTTTCTTAACAACAACAAGACCAAACTTTTCAGAAGTCTGATCCTCAAAGTCATCGGGAACTTTATCGACATGATGGTATAGATTCTGGAGACTTTCAACAAGAACATTATATACCTTTTTCCTGAGCTTCGACTGTTCTTTAACCTCAACCATCTTATCCTCAACAGTGTCAAGAACATGATTTATGACATCCGAATCAACATTACCCTTATAATAAAGGATTGTATTCCCGGTCGACAGATCTGAAAAATAATTCTCTATATTAAAGCTCATTTAAGCTTCATGTTAGATATGCTCAATTTTTCCAATAACAAATATAATAAAAATATAAAGTTACCAAATTATAACTTGCCCTCTTTACGGTTTTTTAAATAATGCCCACAAATTTGATAAATGTGACTCTTTGTTGTGATCAATATCAGTTATAAGGCGATATCAGGACTTTTTCTGTTTTTTTGTTCCCTGGTACATCTCATATTTAAGCAGAATGCATTCTAACGCTCCATTAAACAGAATATGCTTTTCTTTAGGTTTCAAACCAACGTATTTTAGTGACTCTCTATTTGAGGTTATCAGCCAGACGGTGGTACCCGGAAAATTATGTTTGAGGGTAGTTCCTATCATTCCATACAACCGGTCAATTTCTTCAGGTTGAATCCTTTGCCCATAGGGTGGGTTGAGAAACACATATTCTTGATCATCAACTGATCTAAGATCCTTAAAATCAGACATTCCAAGAGTAATTACTTCACTTAACCCTGCTCTTTCAACATTAGCTTTTGCAAATTGCAATACCTGTTCTGATATATCGCTTCCAAATATTTTTACCGGCGAAACCTGAATGTGACTGTTACATTCAAGTTTAATCTTTTCGAACAGATCCTTATCAAAATCTTTCCATCTCTGAAATCCAAAGAACTGGCGGAATTTCCCGGGAGGAATCTTACATGCTATCAGTCCCGCCTCTATAGGGATCGTACCAGATCCGCACATTGGATCAGTCAGGTTAGCTGATACCTTCCACCCCGATAATAATATTATACCGGCAGCAAGAACTTCATTTAACGGAGCCAGGGACTGCTCCTGCCTGTAGCCCCTTTTAAACAAAGGCACAACTGAAGAGTCGATTGAGATAGTCGCATGATCATTGCTGATATGAAGGTTAATGAGGATCCGAGGACTGTTCGTATCGACTGAGGGACGTCTTCCGGTCTTTATTCTGAAGAAATCGGCAATGGAATCCTTTAGAATGAGACCGGCATATCCTGTGTGAACAAAATGAGGGGAGTTAATTACAGGTACAACGGAAAAGGTATCATCCGGATCCATATATCTTTCCCATTCTATGTTTGATCCACCTTTATAAAGATCATCTTTTGACTTGATTTTAAAATCTGCAATTGTCATCAGAACTGACAATGCAGTTCGCACAGAATAATTTACTCTGTAAAGAAGATTCATTTCACCTTCAAACAATACTGCACGGTTCGCAGTTTGTACATTTCCGGCTCCCAAACTGATAAGTTCCTCCGAAAGAAGCTTCTCAAGTCCGTAAAAAGTCTTTGCTACAAATCTCATTCTCTATTTATTGACCTCTGATTACTGTATTCCAAGTATAGAATTATAAATCTTTTTGTCAGAGATAACTTTAAGTGCTCTATCAATCACTTTATCGTTCTCATTTACAATCTGATAAAATTCATTTGACTGCCACATATTACTTGCAACATAACCTTTAAGTATTAATAAAGTTTCATCTTTCGACTTGTTAAATTGCTCTTCGTTGAATTTGACACCGTCAGCTTCTCCTTTAGCAATGAATGATTTAATGTCGTCAGGGCTGAATTTAAAATTTACCTTAAAGTCATCAAACGATTTAAACTTTGAATTCAGAGATACGCGGTTCTTATCATAAAAATCAAGAGTAAATGTATTGAGAACATTTTTTGCAAAAAGCTTATTTAAGTATGCTGAATTGGATGAAGTATCTGCGGATACAAAAACATCAGGCATTATTCCACCTCCACCGTAGACAATTCGCCTGTTAACCAATGTTTTATACTTCAAGGAATCTGGCAAACGAATACTGTCAGCCGACATAAGTTCACCATCAGTAAATCTTTTATAGAAGTTTTCCATGTATTTGTCATATCCTTCGTTGTACGGCCTCTGTATAGACCTGCCAGAAGGTGTGTAGTATCGGGCAATAGTTAGTCTTATCATAGAACCATCCGTAAGATAAAACCCGTTCTGAACCAATCCTTTGCCAAAAGTCCTTCTGCCCATTATAACTCCACGGTCCCAATCCTGCAAAGCCCCGGCAAATATCTCGCTGGCCGAAGCAGATCCTTCATCGGTAAGAACAACAACCCGTGATGAGGACAAACTTCCATTCCCGGTAGATTTAAAATCCTGTCGCGGAGATTTTCGTCCTACCAGATAAACCAGGAGTTTTTCATCAGAGAAAAACTTATCAGCTAATTGTGTTGCTGCAAGCATATATCCGCCACCATTTCCTCTTAAATCGAGAACAAGGTTTTTCATATTGCTCTTTTTCAGGTTTAAGACAGCATCTGAAAACTCTTTTTCGGTTGTTGCGGCAAATTTATTGAGTTTTATATATCCGGTCTCATTATCAAGCATATAAGAAGCATCGACACTATATATTGGAATTTTATCACGTATAATAGTAAAATCGAGAATATCTTTTGATCCTTTTCGATATACAGTGACATTTACTTTTGTTCCTTTCGGACCCATTAACCTGCTTCGAACCCCGGTTGTAGAAATATTTATTCCTGTAACTTTTTCCTGATCAATAGTCAGAATTCTGTCTCCTGATCTAATCCCAACTTTCTCAGAGGGACCTCCGCTGATAGGTTCAACAATTATAATTGAATCGCGAAGAAGATTAAACTGAACCCCTATTCCTTCAAAATTTCCGTTAAGAGGCTCATTCATCTCTTTAACATCTTTAGCTGAAATATAGGTTGAATGAGGGTCAAGGTTTTTCAACACCTCTACTATTGCTTTTTCAGTAAGTTTATCGAGGTTGGCGGTATCAACATAAAATGCATCAATCAGGCTTAAAGTTCTTCCGAATTTAAAAGTTCCATCATTTAACACCTGCGATGTAGCGGTGTATGTAAACAGCCAAAAAATAGTTATCAGAACTGATCCGATTAATGTTTTCCTCTTCATATTTTGATTTTCAGTTTTTAATTATAGTTCAACAATTTATAATCAGCAAAGTTCTGAGAAAATCCATATAAAACCCACCCTTACTCCTCTCAGGCGTTTTACTGCCCCCATCCCCTTTTAAAGGAGGATAATTATTTAAATACCAGAAAATTTACTCTTATCTTTTGACTTTTATCTTTTATCTTTTCTTATTCCCATTCAATAGTAGACGGTGGTTTAGAACTTATATCATAAACAACTCTGTTTATTCCTTTCACCTTATTTATTATTTCATTAGAAATAAAACCAAGGAATTCGTACGGCAGATGCGACCAGTCGGCTGTCATCCCGTCAGTTGAACTCACTGCTCTAAGGACCACTGCATTTTCATAAGTCCTTTCATCTCCCATCACTCCGACCGACTGAACTGGCAGAAGAATGACAGCAGCCTGCCAGACTGAATTGTACAGATCATGTTTTTTAAGCCCTTCTATAAAAATATCATCTGCCTCCCTGAGTATTTCAAGTTTTTCTCTCGTCATTTTTCCAAGCAATCTGATTGCCAATCCCGGACCAGGGAACGGGTGTCTTTTTATAATGAAGTCGGGCAGGTCCAGAGCCTGACCCACTCTTCTCACTTCATCTTTAAAAAGGAGCCGAAGAGGTTCCACTACTTTCAGGTGCATCTTTTCAGGAAGGCCTCCTACATTATGATGCGATTTAATTGTTGCAGAAGGTCCGTTAACTGAAACAGATTCAATCACATCGGGGTAGATAGTTCCCTGTGCAAGCCACTTAACCTCTTTAACTTTTTTCGCTTCATTTTCAAATACCTCGATAAAGACTCGCCCGATAATTTTCCTTTTCGTCTCCGGATCACTAACCCCTTCCAGCTGATCGAGGAACCTGTCTTTTGCATCGACACCAACAACATTAAGTCCAAGTCCGAGATACGATTCAAGCACCTTATTAAATTCATTCTTCCTGAGTAACCCGTTGTCTACAAAAATGCAAGAAAGGTTTTTACCAATTGCTTTGTGGAGCAAAAATGCCGCAACAGAAGAGTCAACCCCTCCGGAGAGACCAAGAATTACCTTATCGTTGCCAAGTTGCTTTTTCAGGTTAACTACTGTAGTACCCACAAATGAATCTGGTGTCCAGTTTTGAGAACAACCGCAGATTCCTATTACAAAATTCTTTAGAATTTGAGTTCCTTCAGTAGTATGATATACTTCAGGATGGAATTGGATTCCCCATGTATTTTCACCTTTTATATGATATGCTCCTGCTTCAACATCAGCTGTCGATCCGGTAATTTCATATCCGGCCGGGATGATGGAAATGGTGTCAGCATGCGACATCCAAACCTGTGTTCCCGGCTTTATACCTGTGAAAAGCTGATCATCACTATTTACAAAGACAAGATTTGCTCTGCCATATTCCCTGATTCCCGAAGGTTTTACTTCCCCTCCAAAATTCTGAACCAGGTATTGTGCTCCATAACAAACACCCAGCAGCGGTATTATTCCCTTTATATTCGAAAGGTCGGGAAATGGTGCATTTTTGTCACGCACTGAAGAGGGGCTGCCTGATAAGATTACTCCCCTGACATTATCTTCCGGAGGTGGGAAATGGTTATAAGGATAAATTTCACAATAGACATTAATTTCGCGTATCCTCCTGGCTATCAGCTGTGTGTACTGAGAACCAAAATCGAGTATTATAATTTTTTCCTGCAAGACTATCTTTTTTAGATAAATATAGTTTTAAATCCCCCTTCGGATTCGATAATGACAATAATCAATTTTTTCCCTTTGTGTTACTTTGAGTCTCCCTTTGTGGTTAAACGACTTAAATTTTACCACCAAGGTACACTAAGGTAATCACTGAGGTACACAAAGGATTAAACGGCCACTATTCAGATTTTAATCCTGAAGGGGATTAAAATGGTGTCAAAGATAGACAATCTTTTATAAAAGACCAGTAAGATTGCCCACTTCAAAAGTCTCTCCGTCGATAGCCGGATAAGTTTCGGGGAAAATAGTTCTTGCTTCATCGACAAGTGGAAAAACATCTTTATAACGTGCTGAAAAATGACCAATTAGCAGAGCTCCAGCTCCCGCATCGCGTGCGGTTATGGCAGCATCAAGAGTTGTTGAATGACCTGTCATTTTTGCAAGCTTCTCGTTGGTTTTATCGAAAGTAGCTTCGTGATATAATAAACTGACTCCCTTTACAAAATATGCCAACCTTTTGAAGTATTTGGTGTCGCTGCAATATGCATAAGACAGTGGTTCCGGGGGAGAAAGAGTAAGGTCTTCATTCTTTATTATGGTCCCATCGGAAGTGATAAAATCCTCTCCTTTCTTGATAGCAGGAATTCTTACATGAGGAATGTGGAACAAATCAATGCATTCCTTTTTAATATTTCTTTCTGAAATTTTTTCCCTGAAGAGGAATCCGAAGCAGGGTATCCTATGCTGAAGTGGAACAGTGGTCACCGTAAGATATTTATCATCAAGTATCTTAACCGGATCTTTGCCGCCGAGGGGTATAAAATCTATTTCAAAGCTCAGATTAATATCAAAATCGCTGAGATGTGATTTCAGAATTTTATCATAGTTTTCCGGAGCAAAGAGATGAACGGGGCTTGTTCTTCCCATCAGACTGAAGGTTGACAACAGTCCATAAAGACCGAAGACATGATCTCCGTGAAGATGGCTTATAAAGATATGGTTGATTTTTGCGAACCTTATCCTGGTTTTCCTTAGCTGCATCTGGGTACCCTCACCGCAGTCTATTAAAAATAACCGCTCATGAGCATTGAGCACATGAGCGGAGGGATATCTTCCTGATGTCGGCAATGCAGAACTACTACCAAGTATAGTCAGCTTCATAGCACTCAGCAAAGCGATCTGCTTTATGATATCATTTTTTCAGCATCCTCAACCGTCCCAGTTATTGTAAGTACGGTATCGAGCTGGGAAATTGTGATAAGACGTTCCACAGCTTCGTTAAGCCCGCAAAGAACGAAAGTACCACCTGCATTTTTACATAACCTGTTGGCTACTAATATAGCACTTAAACCAGAAGAGTCACAATACTGACATTTCTCAAGATTGAGAATGATGTTTTTTTCACCTTTCCCTGAAACAAGCACAAGTTCCGACTTAAGTGCCGGAGCTATATGCGTATCAAGTTTTTCCGACTGTATCTGAATAACAGTGCAGTGATTCCGGCTCTCAATATTAAAATCCATAGTATTAAAATTTGATAGCCTAAATTTAATTAATTTTTCGATTTCTTGGAAGCTTTATTCTCTTTTTCTTCCATTTCTTCTTTCAAAGCAGCCAATTGTGAGATATCTCCAAGTGTAGTTTTCTCCGAACTTGATTTCTGCTTCCTTGCTGTTTTCTTTGGTGTGGCAGGTTCTGCTTTCTTTACAGGAGCCTCAGCAGCTTTCTTTTCATCTTCAAATACTCTGCTGTGAGAAACGATGATTTTCTTTGCTGATTTATTGAATTCAATTACTTTGAACATCAGTTTTTCATCAACCTTTGCCATCATTCCGTCCTCTTTCACGAGATGTTTCGGAGTAACAAATCCCTCAACGCCGTACGGAAGAGCTATTACTGCACCTTTGTCGAATACTTCAACTACCGTACCTTCATGTACTGAATCCATAGTAAAGAGATTCTCGAAGACATCCCAGGGATTCTCCTCAAGTTGTTTGTGGCCAAGGCTCAGACGTCTGTTTTCTTTGTCAATTTCCAGTACAATCACGTCAATATCAGCATCAATAGCTGTAAATTCTGCAGGATGCTTAATTTTCTTTGTCCATGATAAATCGGAAATATGAATAAGTCCGTCAACTCCTTCCTCGATCTCAACAAAGACACCGAAATTGGTAAAATTCCTTACTTTAGCAGTATGTTTTGAACCAACAGTGTATTTTTCATCAATATTCTGCCATGGATCGGCTTTAAGCTGTTTAATACCGAGAGACATTTTTCTCTCATTCCTGTCAAGTGTCAGGATTACCGCTTCAATTTCATCGCCTACTTTTAGAAATTCCTGGGCACTTCTCAAATGCTGGGACCATGACATTTCAGAAACATGTATCAGACCTTCGACACCTGGTGCAATTTCAACAAAAGCTCCATAGTCAGCCATAACAACAACTTTCCCTTTTACCTTATCGCCAATATTCATGTTCGGATCGACAGAATCCCAGGGGTGAGAAGTCAACTGTTTAAGACCAAGGGCAATTCTTTTCTTGTCATCATCGAAATCGAGAATTACCACATTGAGTTTCTGATCGAGTTGTACAATTTCCTCTGGGTGATTTACTCTGCCCCATGAGAGGTCTGTTATATGAATAAGTCCATCTACACCTCCAAGGTCGATGAAAACGCCATAAGATGTTATATTTTTAACGGTTCCTTCAAGAACCTGTCCTTTTTCCAGTTTTGCAATAATCTCTTTCTTTTGCTGCTCAAGTTCAGCCTCAATCAAAGCTTTATGAGAAACAACTACATTTTTAAATTCCTGGTTAATTTTGACAACCTTGAATTCCATTGTTTTACCAACAAATACATCATAGTCGCGAATAGGTTTAACATCGATCTGTGAACCCGGGAGGAAAGCTTCGATGCCAAATACATCTACTATCATACCACCCTTTGTGCGGCACTTAATATAACCAGTAATTATCTCGTCTTTTTCAAGTGAAGCATTAACCCTGTCCCATGAATTGATTGCACGGGCTTTTTTATGAGAAAGAAGAAGCTGACCTTTTTTATCTTCCTGGCTTTCAACATATACTTCAACTTTATCCCCGACCTTGAGATTTGGATTATAACGGAATTCATTCAAGCTGACAACACCTTCGGATTTGTATCCTATATTTATTACGACTTCCCGTAATGTCATCTGGATAACAGTACCGATTACCACTTCGTCGACTGCAACGGTTGAGAGGGTTTCATCATAGAGTGATTCATACTCCTTATACTTTGGTGAATTCCGCAGCTCTTCATTTTCAAAATTATCCCAGTCAAAATCTTCTGCTGTAGCAGCAACTGCCGGTTCAGTTCTTGTTTTAATTTCTTCTCCCGGTTCAGTTTCCGGTTCTGTCTGTACTTTTTTCGGTCTCTTTTCTTTTTTTATTTCCGGATCGAATCCGTAGTCTTCAGACCTGACTGTCTCTGCAACATTTTCAACTTCCGGAAGATCATCCGCAACAGCTGTCATGACCTCATCTGATGTCAGCACTTCAGTTGCAACATCCTGTGTTTCGGCTATAATATCCTGCTTTTCGATTTTTACCCTGGCTCTGGCTTTTTTTACCTCTTTTACAGGGGCTTCATTTTTTTCGACAACCTCCTTCTTGGTTGTTTTCTTCTTGTTTTCAGTCATAAGTTTAAATTAAAAGAACTAATAATTAATAAGTTAGACATTATTTTGAATGAAAAATTGGTTGCAAAGATATGCTATTTTTTAAAAACCCCACAATATTATAGTATAAATTCGATGATACCTGATGTCAGCTTGAGGAAAGGGCTCATAGCACAGAGCACAGAGCACAGGGCACAGGGCACAGGGCACAGGGCACAGGGCACAGGGGAAGATGGTTTGAGGTTTGATATCATGTTTTATTTAATCTTCTTCTCAACCTTAACCTTAGCCTTAACCTTAGATCAGAGGTTGAGGTTGACGGTTACTGCAAACCTGACACCGCATACCTGTTGCCGATTTGACTTGTTATATTATCTTTGCACAAATGATATATTTCTTAACCAAAATGTCTTTGTATTCATGAGAATTATAGTAGTCGGCTCTGGTTATGTCGGTTTAGTGACAGGTGCATGTTTTGCTGAAAGTGGTGTTAATGTAACTTGTGTCGATGTAGATATTGATAAAATAAAACAGCTGAAGGAAGGGACAATTCCGATTTATGAACCCGGACTTGAAAGCATGCTCAGAAGTAATATCGAAAAAAAGCGACTTACTTTTGCAACAGATCTAAAAGAAGGTATTGACGGGTCGGAGGTAATTTTTATAGCGGTCGGTACACCTCCGGGAGAAGATGGTTCAGCTGATCTCAGACATGTACTGAATGTTGCAAACGAAATTGGACGCATAATAACAAGACATATCGTCGTAGTAACAAAAAGCACAGTGCCTGTTGGCACATCTGAAAAGATTCGAATTACCATACAGGCTGAACTCGATAGGCGAAATGAATCAGTACCCTTTGATATGGCATCCAATCCCGAATTTCTGAAAGAAGGTGCCGCAATCGAAGATTTTCTGAAACCTGAAAGAATTGTTATCGGCATCGATAATGAAAAAACACAGGAAATAATGAACAGGTTATATATGCCATTCGTTCTGAATAATCATCCTATTCTGTTCATGGATATTGCTTCGGCAGAAATTACCAAGTATGCCGCAAACGCTATGCTTGCCACCCGAATCAGTTTCATTAATGAGATAGCAAATTTATGTGATATTCTTGGCGCAGATATCAACAACGTGAGGAGAGGAATCGGGAGCGATTCCCGCATTGGAAGTAAATTTATTTATCCCGGAACGGGGTATGGAGGCTCATGCTTTCCAAAGGATGTTAAAGCTATTATCATAACTGCAAAAGACAACGGATACAAACTCAACGTGATTGAAGCGGTAGAAAAGGCTAATGAATACCAAAAAAATGTCATTTTCGGCAAGATGGCTAAATTCTTTAATAATGATCTGAAAAACAAGATTATTGGAATATGGGGTTTATCCTTCAAACCAAAAACGGATGATATAAGAGAAGCCTCTTCAATCAATCTGATTGAGAAGCTTCTTAAAGCCGGCGCTAAAATAAAGGCTTATGATCCCGCAGCAATAAACGAAACTAAGAAGCTTCTTGGAAACCGGATTGAATACTCTGCTGATCAATATGAAGCGCTTGTTAATGCAGATGGTCTGGCGTTGATGACTGAATGGTCGGAGTTTCATCTTCCTGATTTCAGCAGGATGGCTGAATTAATGAAAAGTAAACTCATATTTGATGGCAGAAATATTTACGACCCTGCTCAACTCAGAAAGCTTGGATTTACTTATTTTGGAATTGGTAGAAGATAGGTTAAGGTTAAGGTTAAGGTTAAGGTTAAGGTTAAGGTTAAGGTTAAGGTTAAGGTTAAGGCAAATATATTATATAGGCTAAAGCGGAATTAATAACGTAAAAAGGGAAAAATGAAAGGTATTATCCTTGCCGGAGGATCCGGTACCAGGCTTTATCCGATTACAAGTTCTATATCGAAACAGATGTTACCGGTGTATGATAAACCGATGATTTATTATCCGTTATCGGTTTTAATGCTTGCGGCTATCAGAGAGATATTAATTATTTCTACCCCAAGGGATCTTCCCGGATTCAGAGGTCTCCTCGGTGATGGTAAATCACTGGGCATGAATTTCAGCTACAAAGAGCAACCATCACCTGATGGTCTCGCTCAGGCTTTTATACTTGGCGAGGAGTTTATCGGGAACGATCCGGTATGTATGATCCTGGGTGATAATATTTTTTACGGGCATGGTTTTGGTGAGGCGCTGCTCAAAACTGCTGAAATGAAGAAAGGTGCCTGTATATTCGGATATTATGTTACTGATCCCGAGCGTTACGGTGTAGTTGAATTTGATAATAATAAAAAAGTTCTCAGCATAGAGGAGAAGCCTTTACAACCCAAATCAAACTATGCAATAACCGGACTCTACTTTTATGATAATACGGTGGTAAAGAAAGCCAGATCACTTAAACCATCCAATCGTGGTGAACTCGAAATAACTGATCTGAACAGAATTTACCTCGATGAAGGCACTCTTGATATAAAACTTATGGGAAGAGGAATGGCATGGCTGGATACAGGTACATACGAAAGTTTGCTTCAAGCTGCCAATTTTATTGCAACACTTGAACAGAGACAGGGATTAAAAGCTTCATGCATTGAGGAAATAGCATTTAAAAGAGGGTTCATTAATAAAAATCAACTTCTGAAACTGGCACAAGCTGTAAAAAATAGCCAGTATGGAAAATACCTTTTAAGGGTAGCCAGTGAAGAGATTTATACATCAGAAGGATTAAAATAAGCTATTTTAGAAAATGAAAATAATTGAAACCGGGTTCAGAGGACTTATAGTAATCAAGCCCACAATACATACTGATCCAAGAGGATATTTTTTTGAAAGTTTCAATCAGGTTGCTGCTCAGGAGGCAGGTATCAGTTTTGTTCCGGTGCAGGATAATGAGTCAAAATCAGTAAAGGGTGTAATCAGAGGATTACATTATCAGTTGAAGCCCTGCCCTCAGGCAAAACTTATAAGAGTAGTCACAGGTAAGATATTCGATGTAGCTCTCGATATCCGAAGCGACTCCCTGACTTTTGGAAAATGGTTTGGCATTGAGCTCGACTCTGAAAACAAAGATCAGCTATTTATACCTCATGGTTTTGCTCATGGATTTTCAGTACTGAGCGATATTGCCATCATCCAGTACAAATGTGACAATGTTTATAATTCAGAACTTGAACGCGGAATAAACGTTAATGATCCATCCCTTGATATTTACTGGAAATTAGGATCAACCATTCCTCTTATCAGCGAAAAAGACCTTGCCCAGCCACTTTTAAAAGAGGCTGAAATCAATTTTTAAACAAAAGTGTTAATTAATTATGGCAACAATTCTGGTTACCGGATCAAAAGGTCAACTTGGAAACGAATTAGAGATTGTCTCTAAAAATTATTGCGGATATGATTTCATATTTACGGATGTAGATTCCCTGGATATAACCAGCCTGGAACAAACTTCGGATTTAATTAATAAGACCAAACCCGACTGGATAGTTAATTGTGCAGCATACAATCTTGTTGACAAGGCTGAAACTGAACCGGAACAGGCTTTACTCATAAATGGGATGGCCGTTAAAAACATAACGGGAGTAATAAAGGGATCTGGATGCAGGTTCATTCATGTCTCATCTGACTATGTATATGACGGACAATCAAATGTACCTTACAAGGAGGATGTGGCTGCAAATCCTTTATCAGCTTATGGCAGATCGAAACTTGCCGGTGAAAAATATGCTCTGAGTCACCATGGATCGATGATCATCAGGACCTCATGGTTATACTCTTCATTCGGAAATAATTTTGTTAAAACCATTCTAAGGAATGGCGCTGAAAAAGAGTCTTTGAAAGTAGTATTCGACCAGACCGGCACACCCACCTATGCAGCCGATCTTGCAGGGGCCGTTATGAACATAATTTCCGGAGTGATAAGGAATCAGATTGCATTTAATTCCGGAATCTATAATTATTCGAACGAAGGAGTGTGCACATGGTATGATTTTGCCTGTGAGATTATAAAGGAAGGTGGTCTGACGTGCCTGATAGTACCCGTGCTATCTAAGGAATTCCAGCAGATTGCACGCAGACCTGTCTATTCTGTTATGGACAAAACCAAAATAAAGGAGAATTATGGACTATCGATTCCGCACTGGAGGACAAGTCTGATAAAATGCATGAAACTGTTAAAATAATACCGGAATTATGTTAAATATAGATGAAATCAGGGCAAAAGCCGAAGGCTGGCTAAGTAAAGAGTTCAACGAAGAGACCCGTAAAGAGGTCCGTGAAATGCTTGAAAAAGACGAAAAAAAGCTTGTTGATGCATTTTACCAGGATCTTGAATTTGGCACTGGCGGACTTAGAGGTGTAATGGGTGCCGGCACCAACAGGATGAATATCTACACCCTGGGAATGGCAACTCAGGGTTTGTCAAATTATCTGAAAAAACAGTGCGGAAATTCGCGGATAAAAGTTGCGATTGCTCACGATTGCCGCAACAACAGCAGGTATTTTGCTGAAACAACTGCAAATATTTTCTCCGCTAACGGTTTCATTGTCTATCTTTTTGAATCATTGCGTCCTACACCGGAACTTTCTTTCGCTATAAGGCATTATAATTGCCAGAGTGGTGTTGTAATAACTGCTTCACATAACCCGCCAGAATATAACGGGTATAAAGCCTACTGGGATGATGGTGGTCAGGTTGTTGCTCCTCATGATGAGGCGATAATAGATGAGGTTAGAAGAATTTCTACGGTAAATGATATAAAATTCAAAGGCAGAAAGAACAGAATAAAAATCATTGGAAAAGAGACAGATGACCTGTTTCTGAATGAGGTACATAAGATGAGCCTTAATCCTGAGGTCATAAACAGGTTCAGCAATATTCCTATCGTTTATACTCCGATTCATGGTACCGGAATAACACTGGTGCCGCCGGCATTGAAGCTGTTTGGCTTCAAAAACATCATAAGTGTGCCTGAGCAGGATATTACAGACGGCAATTTCCCTACTGTAAAGTCGCCAAATCCGGAGGAACCTGATGCACTTAAACTGGCAATTAAAAAAGCTGTTGAGACAAACGCCGAACTTGTTATGGCTACTGATCCTGATGCTGACAGACTGGGTCTTGCTGTAAAAAACAGAAAAGGGGAATTCGTCCTTCTAAATGGTAATCAGACAGGTGTAATACTTATATGGTATATCCTTTCTCAGTATAAAGAGAGAAAAAAGTACAAGGGTGACGAATATATTATTAAGACCATTGTCACATCCGATCTGATAGAAAAGATAGCAGAAAGTTATAATGTTGAGTTTTTCAATGTTTTAACAGGATTCAAATTCTTTGCTGAGCTGATCAGAGAAATGGAAGGAATTAAAAAATATATAGGAGGAGGAGAAGAAAGTTATGGATTTTTGCCCGGTGATTATGTAAGAGATAAGGATGCTGTTGCCTCATGTGCTCTGGCAGCGGAAGCTACTGCATGGGCAAAAAGTAAAGACATGTCTCTTTTTGATCTTCTTCTTGATATTTATGTAAAGTATGGATTCTATAAGGAAAAACTAATAAATATTGTAAGAAAAGGGAAAGAAGGCGCTGATGAGATAAAAGCAATGATGACGGGATACAGGAATAACCATCCTGAAAAGATTAACAACAGCAAGGTAGTCAAGGTTAATGATTATGAAACGCAGATTTCTCATAATATCCTTAAAGGAACTAAAACTAACATTGATCTGATTAAATCTGATGTTCTTCAGTTTTTCCTTGCTGACGGCACAAAAATCTCCGTGAGACCCTCCGGAACTGAGCCCAAGATTAAATTCTATTTCAGTGTGAATACAAAACTTGTTTCTCCGGATAAATTCGAAGAAACAGAAAAGATACTTGATAAAAGAATTTCTGACATAATAAATGATATGAAACTATTATCCTGACAAGCATCCGTTTCAGTCTTTTCCCGTCAAATTCCTAACCAAATATCGGTTTTCGATAACCAAAGTCAGTTACTGATCAGGCTTTCAAATCATGGTGCAGGTCAGGCAATAAGTCGGATTTCCGTTATCAACGAAATTTACTTAAGAATCATAATGCTTCAATTTTCTTTGGCATACCGGGGAAAAATGACCAATTTTGTTGATTAATTTGTTGGAAAAGTTAACTGCATTTTATTGGTACAGAATTCTCAAGGGAGTATTCAGAAAAAAATGAAGATACTAATTTGTGAGGACAACCGTATGGCAATGAATACCCTTTCCTTCATTCTTGAAAAGGAAGGGTTTGAATCAGATACTGCAGAAGATGGAAATATAGCTTTAGCCCTTTTGCAAAAAACCGTATATGATTTTATTTTAGTGGATATACATATTCCTTTTCATAGCGGTTTGGAACTGATTAAATACCTAAGATCTGAACTTAAAATGAATACGCCAGTACTGGTTTTGACTGCATTTAGTGATCCTCAGATGCAACGTCAGGCCGGGGAGTTAGGAATTAGTGGTTATATTATCAAGCCTTTTAGCCCGTCCGATCTAATTCGGCAGATCAGGTCCATTCTCAAAAAGTAACTCATGAGCAGATATTTGGCTCTTTATGTATTGTTAGCCGGACTTTTTAATACCATTACTGTGTTTTCACAGGAAGCAACTGATCCGGAATCTGAGTATCAGCGAATTAAGACAATAGCATTTGACGGGGATTATGTGACTGCAGTTGATGCTGCACGTAAACTTGTAAATTCGTATCCCGCCTACGGTGATGCCCGGATCCTGTTAGGCCGAATACTTGCATGGCAAAAAGATTATATTAATGCTGCAGCCGTTATTGACACTCTTCTTTTAAATGACCCTGAAAATGCAGATGCACTATCTGTCAGAAGAGATATACTTTTGTGGTCGAGAGATAATCAACGAATATCAACTGATATACGAGCCGGATACTCTTTCGACAGTTTCAGAGAACCTTATACACGACTATGGCAGATTTTTAAAGCCGGCGCAGGACACAGATTTAACTGGGGACCGGCATATGCAGGACTGAATGTAGGAAATATTAAAATTGATGAACCCTCTCATTTTGATGCGACAGAATTGCAGATAGAAGCCGAAGCGTGGCCTAATTTAACAGAAAAAAATTATGCATATCTGACATACGCTTATAGTCCCGGTAAATTTTTCCCCCGACACAGAGCAGGGGTTGAATTATGGCAGGTTTTGCCTGCAGGCTGGGCTATATCCGCAGGATTAAACTATTATTATTTCGAACGTAGTGCTTTCATCGCAGGAGCATCAGTCGAAAAGTACATTGGCAAATACTGGTTTTCATTGAAAGGATTTGTCTATTTTAAGGATAATGGTCCCAGAACATCGTTATTCCTAAATGCAAGAAGATATTTCAATGATAATGATTACTTCCAGGTTACTCTTGGGACAGGAGCTGCGCCTGACGAGCCTTTTGATATACAGGCAAATCTTACGCGACTAAATGCCAACACGATAAGGCTGGCATATAACCTATCGATAACTCATAAACTGATGATGCGAATCGGAACAGGTTATTCACGCGAGGAGTATCAGGAAACAATCTGGCGAAACAGGTTTGAAGGTGATGTTAATCTCATCTATGCCATTAAAATGAAATGATAAGATACGCACTGTTGTTAATATTGTCACTTTTATCGACTATTGTTGAGCGAACTTACCTGTCAAAAGAGTCCTGCGGCCAGCTGGTTATGGAATCCCCCGGTTATTTAAACAATTACAGCAAAATACAGACATCCTCTGTTACTCCTGATACTCTCAGGACAGCGACTTTCAATTCCAAAACCAGGGATACTACTGCAAAGAACTCAGCTACTGTTCGTTATATCTTTTTCATCAAAGGGGATAATCGTTGGTTAAAAAGGATAAATTACTCTGAAAAATCATTAGTCTTAGTCAATTCCTTAATTGCAGCTATTATAATTTCTATTGCTACAATGATAATTCTACTGGTGATCATTCTTCTGAACAGGAGAAGGATAGAAAAGGAAGAGCAGCTGCATCAGTATCTGTTGGAAAAATATCAAAATCTCATCATTAACTATTTATTTGGTAATGCCCGTATCGAAGACTTCCGTTCAATTGCCTCAGATACTTACCGACGTCAGGTTCTAATAGATCAGATGATAGATGTCAATATTAACCTGAAAGGTGACGAAAGAAATAAACTTCTTAACCTTTATAAACTTCTTAATCTGGACCGCGATTCAATATCCAAGGCTCACAACCGCCGTTGGCATAAAAAAATAAAAGGATTCCGCGAGTTGGCTTTTATGAATATTAAGGACGCTAATGATGCTATATATAAAGCTCTTAACTCATCGAATGAAATACTTAGAATGGAGGCTCAGATTGCTCTGGTCAGACTCAGTGATGATAATCCTTTTGAGTTTTTGTCACATCTCACCAGTCATTTCTCTTTATGGGAGCAGATAACTCTTCATGAGCTTATTATTCAACATAATCTTCCTATCCCATCATTTCAAAAGTGGCTCACTTCAACCAATCCTACTGTGGTTCTGTTTGCACTTAGGATGATCAGGGAGTTTAAACAGAAAGAATCAGAAGACATTGTACGCGAGACACTTTTGCATCCGAATTCTTCAGTCAGATACCTTGCAGTACAGGTAGCAGGTGATCTTGATATGCGTTCTACACTTGAGACAATGAAGCATATGTATAAAAATCAGGAATACAAAATTTGTCTTGAAATTATCAAATCGATGGGTAAGATGCCTGATATCTCAATGATGGGGTTCCTGAAACTGGTGCTGGATAAGGAAGACGATGTACAATTGCAGATCGAAGCAACTAAAGCTATAGAAAACAATGGAGAAGAGGGTGTTAATGTGCTTGTTAAACTTATGGAATCTGAGTATAAAAACTACAGTATAATTATTAAACACGTTCTTGACCGGAGAATATTTTAAACTACCATGGAATCTGTTTTTGCAAATATGTTCTTTATAATTACACTATTCCTCTCCGGATCATATCTGATTTTGGGTATATTCTCTGCCATAGCGCTTCGTAAGTACATCAGGAAAAACAGTTATGTCAACTATAACTCCCTGGTACTATCACCGTTGAGTCCTAAAATTTCAATTATAGCTCCGGCATTTAATGAGAGTAAAACTATTATTGATAATGTCCGTACACTTCTTTCGCTCTATTATAACAATTTTGAGGTTATTCTGGTAAATGACGGTTCAACCGACAATACTTTTGAAAAGATAAAAGAGGAATATGAACTTACAAAAGTTAATTATTATTTTGATTACCACATACATTGTGAAAGAATAAGAGGGGTTTATAAGTCAAAAAACCCATCTTATAACAGGTTGATTGTAATCGACAAAAAAAACGGAGGCAAAGCTGACTCCCTGAATGCCGGTATAAATCTTTGCCAGAGCAGTCTTTTTATTTCCATAGATGCTGATTCTATCATAGAAACTGACTCGATTCTGAAACTTGTTAAACCATTTCTTGAAGAAAAAGACCGGAAGGTTATAGGAGCTGGAGGAGTAATAAGAATTGTCAATTCTTGCGATGTAGAACGTGGTCATATCCGGGAAATTCATCTTCCTGGTCAAATTTTACCGCGTCTTCAGGTTCTTGAGTATACACGTGCATTTCTTCTCGGGAGGATGGCATGGAGCCACCTTGATGGATTGATGATTATATCCGGAGCTATGGGTATTTTTGACCGTGAAACGGTTATAAAAGGCGGCGGATACAGTATCAAGACTGTAGGTGAGGACATGGAACTGGTTCTCCGCATGAGACGGCGCATGGCTGAAGAAGGAGTGAAATACGAAGTGACATATATACCCGATCCTCTTTGCTGGACGCAAGTGCCATCTGACCTGAAATCATTACGTAAGCAACGGACTCGATGGACCCGTGGTCTTGTGGAATCCCTCACCATACATCGTAAAATATTTTTTAACAGAACTTATGGCCGTTTGGGTCTTCTTGGATACCCGTACTGGTTTTTCTTTGAATGGTTGGCGCCACTGATTGCTTTTTCAGGTTTTATTTTTTCGATTTTTCTTATCATAACAAATTCTATTAACTGGCCGTTTTACCTGCTCCTCTTCCTTTTTGTTTATACCTTTGCGGTATCTCTTTCAATATGGGCAATACTTTTTGAAGAGATAACTTATCATAAGTACAAGAAAAAAAGTGATGTTCTGAAACTACTGCTGGCTGCACTTATAGAACCCTTCCTTTATCCAGTACATACCTATTTTGCTGTATGGGGTAACCTTGAAGCATTGAGAAGGAAAAAAGGATGGGGCAAAGCAGAAAGGAAAGGCTTTGAAAAGAAAAAGAAACCGGTACGAAAACCCCCCGGTGCGTCAGTCGTCAAAATTTAATTTTCTGTAACTTTTAAAATTTCCAGGCCACCTGTACCAGTAGCAACAAATATATAATTTGCATTTGCTTCAACAAAGTTTGCTGATGCACCCAGATAAATATTACCCAGCCTTTTTAACAGACCATTATTGTCTATTTTGGCAATATCCAGTCCGCCTGCGCCATTTGCAACATAGACTCTCCCATTATCAAAGACTGACACTCCGTTTGTAACATAATCCCAGGAATTTTTACCTTCAGGAACTGATGGTCTTGGCAATGATGAAATTAATGCTGAAGGAGTATCAGAAGCTATATTATAACACTTTAAACCTTCTTCACCAAGAGCAGCAAGAGCAAATTTACAGGATAATCTTATAATAGACTTCGCTTCAGGATCATTTGCTCCTCCAATTTCTTCATCCCAGAAACCAGGATTAAATAAATGACCGGGATTTCCACCAAGAACGATATTAAAATCTTTATTGATATCAACTGAACGAGCATTTTTCAAATCAAGGTAGCTCACTTCTTTCATCTGATCATCTAATATTGTCAAACCTCCATCGGTACCTGAGGTAACATAAACTTTATCATTATAATATCGCACATCAGTGCCGACATAACCTTTTAAATAGAAATTTAAGGCCCTGGTTGAATCAAATTGATGTGATGTATTGAGCTCATATCTTTCAACAAAAGCGCTATCACTTGTTTCATCCGCTCCGGTAATCCAAAGAGTGGTATTACATTTTGCAGAAGGTGAATTTTTAACATCTATTGAACTTACATCTTTGCCTTTATTAGTTGCCTCATTTATGAAAACAACACTGGATATTAGTTTAGGATGAATTGGAGAGTTTATATCAACAATATCAACACCACCCAAATATCTTGGACCTTGAGTATTATAGGCTATGTAAGCATAATTATCCACTATCCTTATATGTGAGGCTTGTAAAACCTCCTCCTTATATCTGGGTGGCAACAGAACAGCGATCAACTGAACTGTTGTTGAGGAATTCATCTTTCCTTCACTACTTTTGGAGATTGCATTGAGCGTATCTTTAATAACATATTTATTTGTGTCGCCGGTAAAATAAATTCTATCATTTAATGAATTCAGGTCATTATTAATTAACATATTTTTGGATACTAAATTATCAGATGGCTTTCTAATAATCTGATCATCGATTTTTTTACAACTAATTACTAAAAGTATCATTGTAAAACAGAAAATCAATAGCTTTTTCATAGTTACTCGTTTTATTTATCTTACTTAATATTCTGATCGGCTGTTTGCAATTCTGATTTTATCGTTCTGTAAACCATATCAGTCGCCTGCCGTTATATTTATATTTAAAGACCCTTTTAGTTTTTGTCCATATCAAACTTGCCTAAGAATAATTTTTATGAGAGCAGCCATTTGTCTTAATAAATACAAAGATACGATATTTGTACGTATCCGGGAGAGGAAAAGTTCCTTTTAATAATGAGTACATTACGTTTATTTGGAGCTATTTTGATAAATAGAATAAATAACATGACTAATAACTCCAGTATGTACATTAATTGTACAAAAAACATTTGAACAATAAACTTCAAGTAGAAGCTTTGAGAATTCTGAGGCTTTTTCCGGATAAAAAACTTGACTTTGTCTCAGGAACTTCATAAATTTGATTTGCTAACTTTTTCGAATGAGAAAACCTCATCACTAAAAGTTATAACCCCGGCCTTAAAAAAGTCGGGGTTTTTGCTATAAAATAAATAATGAACCTTAAAAGGGAGGGTTAAATTAACAGAGCAAGGAATATCTTTTCTTATCCTGATTTATATAATTAATTCCCCGCTACAGCTAACTCTTTTATAACGGACAGATTGTGCCTGGCTTTCACGGCTATATCCGGATCTGGTGATTTTGCAAGTTCATCAAGAAGTTCAGTTACCTTATCCCAGTTCCTGAGTTTTATAAAGAGGTCGCATTCTTTAAATGCCTTACCCGTATATAACTGCCTTGATTCCATTACAGTTCTAGGATAGAACTTAGTTACATAATCCTGTCCGGCCTGAAATGAAAGAGATTCAACAATTCCGATAGCTTTGGAAACAGGAGGTTTAAAAGTTATAAGACCTGACAGAGCCATCCTGGATTTATATAATGAATTTTCTTCTATCATACTGCGGTTAATCAGATCTCCTGTTGCCGAATAGAAAGACAAATAAAACCTGGTATGCAAGTAAAAGTTCTTCTCTTTAAGCAGATTGTTTTTATCTTCATTATTTATTATCGTTTCCCAATCGAAAAAAATATTTAGTGAATCAAGGGTCAATAGCATGTCGGCTTCCTGGCGTTTACAAGATGTGATTATGCTATCTTTTGGAAGAATAACTGTAAGCTGACCCGGTATTATATTCTTTTTCAATGTGTCTCCCATAATAAACCTGAAAGACTCATCTTTTGCAAATGATGATGTTAAACCCTCAGCTAATTTTATTACTCCGGTACGGTATGTATTCTTATCCGTTTCCTTGACATAGGCTGAAGATGTATAGTCGAAAATATTGACCAATAGAATTTTACACGGCTTTTTCCCGGGCATTATCTCCGGGTCATATGTTTTCTGGACAGCTATATACCTGTTGCAGGAGGACAGGGAAAACAAAATGGTAATCGAAAATAAAAATGAGTTAAATGTTTTCATTTGAATATTTTTAATATATGCTTTATATTGAAAATGGTTACCAGATATTTTAGATTGTTTCAATGTGATTGAAAAGATCCTTTACAAATCTGATTATATACTTCCGTCAGGATCATAAAGTACTTAAACCTGGAAAGTTCTGGATTTTTTTCAATCTCCTTTCCAATCTCAGGGCAATCTCCAAAGAGAGCCGGGAATATATTTTCATAATTGTTCTTGTTCACATCTAAAAGTTTTCCTTTATCCTTTCTTACAAGATAGCTTGAGCAACCTGACCTTTCTGCAATTGTGCGGTATGAAGTTTTATATGAAGACCCGACAGTTAGTCCTTCCGTCCAATTTAAACTGAAAGAAATACCGTCAATTTTTGATGATTTTTCATCAAAACCTGATGACATTCCCTGGATACTTCTGTGTTGAAAAACCTTTAGTCGTCCATCCAGAAATCTATACATAAATACAGGTATGCCTTTTTTCAAAGATGGCACGCTTTCATAATTTTCATTTTCTGAGCTTTCAGATGTTTTAAGATCCTTCCCAAAAATGTGTCCGAAACCATAAATTTCACTGGCGTCAAAGATTTTGCTATTACCATTTTTTGCTGTGAACATTATCTCAGCCAGGTTATTTTCCACATATTTGAGCTTCCACCTTACCAATCCCTCAAGAGTATCACCGGAACTGAGAAGCACATAGCCATATACTGAACCCCCGGGAGGTACACCCGGACCAAACTGTGATAATAATTTCAACGGCATCGAGCTGGCAATCATTATCAGGATGAGAAAATACAGGGTTCTACTACTCTTTTTCATGATATTACACTTTAACGTTAATTAGAACATTACTTCGTCAATTGTTTTTTATGCAACGAACAGAATAGCCGTTACCCTTACTGTCACTGGGCATATTTGTATTGCTGTAATCGTTGTACAGGTAAAAATACCAGCCATTATTTGCATTGTAGTCATCAGAACTCCACCAGCCTCCATTTCTTCCAATGTCGAAGAACCCTCCATAACTGTCGCGGCCACCACCCGGAAGAGCCGAAAAGCCGCTTTCGTTTGTTGCCCCTGAATTTGGGCTTAGCCAATGAGTTGTACCAGTTTCTTTCAGTTTACCCCCGGAAACACTTTCATCTCCCAAAAAGGTTGTCAGGGCAGTCCATTCGGTCTTACCGGGTATATGCCAGCCTGCAGGACAAACATTGCGACTGTCAGTAACTGCATACCAGGTATATAATCGGCCATAAGTAGCTACATTGTTTTCATTCCCATCATAAGCCCATTGGTATTTGGGAGAAGTTTCAAGATGTATATCCAAAGTTGCATGGGTAGTTGTTCCTATTAAATCACCATTACTGTATTTTGTAGTTTTAAGGTTCTCTGCCATCCATACCTGGGTACCCAATGTCAGAGTTTTGTAAACATTTCCATCTTTGTCAGTCACTTCATTGTCTTTGTCAGTCACCAAATTGTCTTTTTCATCAGCTTTTTTACAGCTATCTGTAAGAACCAAAACTGAAAAGATTACCACAATCTGGCAAATCCGAATTCTGTTTTCATTTTTCATTTTTATACTATTAAACTGAAAATTGCTATATAAGAAATTCTTCTTCATTTTTTAAAATTTAACTCCTCAGCTAAAGACTTAATTTAAATAAAGTTAGGTCAAAAAAATATTCAAGACAAATAATAATTTATTCAAAGACCGATATTCAGAATTTATTTTTCTCAGGGATACCCTTTTCGTATCTTTTTGCAAAAGCAAGATATAATCCGATACTTATATGATAATTTTCAAAACGTAAATCAGGACTAAAAGGACAACTTGCAACTTCGGCCTGAAACTGAAGCTTCACAAATTTCCATCCTCCGCCAATAGTGATTGCCGGTTCCAATAAAAGATGATTTTCATTTGTAAGATTATTAAGTAAGTTATATTCATCTGTGTTTCCGGAAATCTGATTGACAATACTGTTAAAAGACAGAATGCTGATGCGGGTTGATAATGCTATATCAAACGCATTACAGGTAAGACCAAATGAAGGCTGGACAAATATTTTGATAAATGATAAATCGGATGTGCCGCCAAAGGAACTTCCATATGAACCGTTAATGTAAAATGGATTCATGTAGTGATGATGTTGATTACTTTCGCCGAGTCCTGCGTATATTTCAAATACTCCGTATTTGTTAAGTGGCTTAAAATAGCCAATTGCTCCATCAATATAATTTCCTTTAGCCCAATTTTCATTATCCGATATTGTTCCCCCTCTGGCTGACATAAAATCTGACATGATACCTATATTATCAGTGACTGAATAAGCAGCCTGAACTTCTCTACAGACAGATTCTTCGCCTCCTGAAATCATTCCAGACAAGCGGTACTCATTTTTCCCTTTGAACATTGGCACATTCTGGATATTGGGCACATAATAGTAATGAGAGCAACTTTGTAACAAAACTGAAAGGAATATAAATTTTGTTATTTGCTTTTTCATGATTAGAGGATTTTGTTCTTTCCTATTAATCGCAATTCAATAATTGAGCCAAAAATTATATACATCTGATAAACAGCTATATAATGAAGAGATGGGATTATGTTCAAATAATTATTGTAGTGTTATGGTACACCTCAGTGATTCAAATTGAGTCAATAATTATTCCCGTCGATCTTTAAGAATTTATTGTTTTTAGCTGCCAGGATGGATTGCTATCCCGGGACTTACAAACAGATATTAATTGTGTAAGGAAATGCCGCTTATATCAGATTTCTGAATAATCTGCTAACTTTCCAGAAAATTTAATCTCAATACCTTCATTATGAAATCATATAGAAAAGAACTTTGGTTTGAGACCAGCACCCGACGAGCCTTTTTGAACATAACCGGACAGGTTGAAAATTGTCTCTATGAAAGTGGTATTCAACAAGGTCTCTTACTTGTAAACGCTATGCACATTACTGCAAGTGTTTTTATAAACGATGATGAATCAGGACTTCACCACGACTTTGAAGTGTGGCTTGAAAAGCTTGCTCCTGAAAAGCCTTATTCCCAATATAAACATAACGGATTTGAGGATAATGCCGATGCCCATATAAAACGAACTGTCATGGGCAGGGAAGTTGTTGTCGCAGTTACCGATGGAAAACTTGACTTTGGTCCCTGGGAACAAATATTTTATGGTGAGTTTGATGGGAAAAGACGTAAAAGAGTGCTTGTAAAAATTATCGGAGAATAAAATACCTGCTTCGATCTGGTCAGAAAGTTCGTCACCAATTCAAGTATTTACATGGTGGATAAAACAAACCTCCTTCAAGACTATTGCCACTTTCAGATTATACATTATTTCTGGTGACAAATTATTATTTATCATCGTTCCAGAAATCAGGTTCTGTAAGTGTGCCTCTGACAGTACAATCAGCGCATCCTTTTGTATATGTGGTTACTCTGTAACCCGGCGGAGGCAAAGGAACAGTAATAATTACCCAAACATTTGAATTCAGAAATGGAATAGCGCCACCTCCGAAAACAGTATCAGCGATGCAAGCAGTATACAAGTCGATCAGACCCGCGAAATGATCTTTTATGAAAATCCTTTTTGAAGAGCTAGCCGAAACGCTGAAATAACCAAGCACTTCCTGTTTTGGGTCATCAATGCAAAAGACATTACTGGGAACAGCCGATGGTATCATATCATAAAGGCCACCTATCTGTTCTGAAAAACTTTGCAATTTCGCCCAATAGTTGTATTCATCCTCATTCAGGGAATATTGGTTCACTAAAATGCTGTATTTTACTTTCAACCTGTCTGTCTGATTCGAAATAAAGTTTATGGGGTATCTGTCAATTTTATCGTCCTCAATAATAGATGTGTTTTTAATATTAATTATGTTAGAATTATCTGATATCCAACATATTCTGTTTGTTACTAAATAAGGAAGAATGAATTCCCAGGTTTCAGAATACTTCCATCTGTAGAATTTGCACCGGTTCGTAGGATCATGAGTATTTAAGAAGACCTGGCAACCCTCCTGCGATGGAATATTTTCCGGCCCTTCCTGAATGGTTCTTTTTTCATAATAAAGGCTGTCAATAGGAGGAACCGGTTTCATCTCCACGGGTGCTGATTCAAAGTTATGATTATAATATGCAGCGTTTGTTCTGATATGTAAGGTATATTGTCTGCCAACTACTCCTTGAAATAAAGTTGGATCAGTTACATAGGTTCCGGCTACTACTTCTTTTAGATTATACGTGTTTTCAAGATCATCTGAAATCGTAACAACACATCCGGCGGCAGGGTTTGGAATATTGCTTGTGCCCAGGGGCAAGGATTTAGACAGCTTTATTGTATTTGCACCAGGCTGATCAGTAATTAAACCTTCAACAACAAGTAATTCCTTATCCTCATTAGTTTTAGGAACAAATTGTGTTATACAACCATTCAGAAGAAGTAAAAGAGAGGTCAGTATAACTTTATTATCTGGATTTATCATCAAATTCTATGCTAAGGGAAAAACTATGAATTTCAAAGATATTCTTTTATTTAAACCAGTTCTCAGAAAAATTTATAAGATATACTTTTTCCGTAGACCGGGTTAATGCAGTATAAAACCAGCGAAGGTAATCGATGGTTATTTCGTTCCTGTTGAACATTCCCTGGTCGATAAATACTCTTCCCCATTGTCCACCCTGAGCTTTATGACAGGTCACTGCATAAGCAAATTTTATCTGAAGAGCATTATAATAAGGATTGTTTTTCACAGCTTCATACTGTTTTCTCCTGGTTCTAATATTCAGATAATCAGCCATAACGTTCTGAAAGAGCTCCTTGTTTTTCTCAAATGGTAAAGCAGGAGTATCAAGGTGCAGGACATCCATCATCACCTTAGATTCAATTTCCAGATTGTAATCCGGAAATTTCAATACCATGTCGGCAAACCGGAAGCCGTATCTCTCCTCATATTTCCTGATTTTTCTAACCTCGGCTATATCTCCGTTTGCAATAAATCCTGCCCCATCCTCATCTTCATCAATAATAAAGTAGTTATTCTTCACAACCATTACCATATCACCCGGACATATCTCTTCCTCCCTGAAAAAGATCCTGTTACGAATGCCCTGATTATACCTGTTCGCCTGTTTATTTGAATTAACAACTATTATTGTGCCCTCCATGCCACACATTCCATATGCTGAAGAGATTTCATCAATCAGCTCTTCACCTGAAATTCTTATGGTATCCTTATAGTTAATGCAATCAATTGAAGGATGGACCAGATTAGTTTCTGCCACCTGTAAACGAACACTGGTCGCATTCATAAGAATCCCTGATGATTCGCTTTGCCGGACTACCTGTTTCAGTTCACAGGTAATTAGTCCGAACCCGTATCCTGCAAGTGATTCAGGATCAAGGGCCGGACTAAGAATTGATCCCACCGGTGGAAGCTGGGCAGTATCGCCAACAAGAATCAGTTTGCAGTCAGTGCCTGAATAAACATATTCAATGAGGTCATCAAGAAGCCTGCCACTTCCGAACAACGAAGAATCTCCCTGACTATTAGATACCATTGAGGCTTCATCGACAATAAAAAAAGTATCTTTATGAAGGTTTCTGTCCAGCGAAAAGCTGCCAAGCCCATCTTTTGAAGATTTTTGTCTGTATATTTTCTTATGAATAGTAAATGCCTGCCTTCCGGAATATGATGCAAGGACTTTTGCAGCTCTTCCCGTTGGTGCAAGAAGTACTGTTCGCATCCTTAATAAATCGAGAGTTTTAACGACAGAACTTATAATACTTGTTTTTCCGGTTCCTGCATACCCGGTCATCAGAAATATTATATCAATGTTGTTGTCACAAATATATCCTGCAATTTTCTTCAGAGCATCTGACTGATCATCAGTTGGTATGTTTCCCAGGTTCTTGCACAGATTATTATAAATAATTGTTTCGCGCATTAGTATTTAGCAGAATCACAAACTTCTGCATGAATATTTTTCCTATTTTTGTTTGTAAACATAACCATTATTGACAACATTAAGAAATGTCATTTCTTGAACTCTTCGACGAAACTCTCGACATTAACTCTACAGAAAACTATGAGTTGTCTATTCAGGTAAGCCCCGACGGATTATCGTTTTGTCTTCTTGATTCAATTAGAAATAAGTTCATTATGATCAGGTCATTCGGCCCTGAAGAAAATAAGTATTTCAATGCCGATAAAATAGGCGAGTTGTTACGCAATGATGATTTTCTGGGTAAGCGATATAAGAAAGTTAAATATGTAATGACTTCACCTAAGTTTACTCTTGTCCCGGCGCCACTTTTTGACCCGGGCAAAAAAGTTGAATACTTCACATTCAATCATAATCTGGAGGAGGGAAATATAGTTCTGGCTGATAAAACTAATGATCCGGAAGTATTTCTCGTTTACTCTGTATCCAAATCGATCAGCGAGGTAATGAATAGTTTTTATCCTGGCATATTTCCTCATCATCATATAAAGATCCTCTTAGACCATACTTCATCGACCAGAAGAAGAGTGATGGGCAATTACATTCATATTCATGTTGAGAAGGATTTTTTTAATCTTATTGTATTTGACAAAAACATACTAAAATTATGCAATTCATTCGTCTACCGGAATATTTCAGACATACTTTATTATGTTCTGAACGCTTTTAATAATCTGGATATCAAACAGGAAGAGACAGTGTACTTCAGTGGTCTGACTGAAATGTATGATGATTTGTCATCCAGTTTCTCATTATATATAAGGAACATTAAATTTGCAGAACCTTCAGGTAATTTTACATTCAGTTATGTATTTAATGACACTGAACTACATCGGTTTATTAATCTATTTAACACTGTAAATTGCGAATAATCGGAGGAAGACTGAAAGGCAGGAGGATCAATCCTCCGTCAAATTTAAAGGCAAGGCCCACTACTGATTTTGCCAGGGAGGGTTTATTTAACATTCTGAATAACAGAGTTGATTTTGAATCTATAAGCGTACTGGACCTTTTTTCAGGAACAGGAAGTATCAGTTATGAATTTGCATCACGAGGAGCTATATCGGTTCATCTTGTCGAGAAAGATTCAAATCATATATCAGGAATAAAAAAAATATTGACAGAGCTCGACCTTCAAAATATAAGACCGATCCATATTGATGTAAGGGCCTATTTAAAAACATGCTCGGTTAAGTATGACATAGTTTTTGCCGATCCTCCGTATGAGCTTTCCTGGATCAAGGAGTTGCCTGATCTTGTTACCTGGGCAGGAGTGATTAAAAATGACGGGGTTTTTATACTTGAACATCCCAGGGATCTAAGTTTTACGGAGCATAAATTATTTTTTGAGCACCGGAATTACGGTGGAGTGAATTTCAGTTTCTTCAATCCATTAAGTAAATGAATAATAGATTATTATAATTCATTTTATAAAACAGTCTGCGATAAATAAAGAGATAATATTTTCAAAAATAATTTTGCGGAGTTAAAAATTAGGTTAATTTTGCAACTCGTTTTACAATTGGTGCGGTAGTTTCCCGAGTTCCCGGGATTAGAATACCGGCCTGTATATGAAAGTTTGGTGCGGTAGTTCAGTTGGTTAGAATAACGGCCTGTCACGCCGTGGGTCGCGGGTTCGAGTCCCGTCCGCACCGCAAATTGAAAAGATAAAGCCTCTGATATTCAGGGGCTTAAATATTTTAATAATACTTAAGAAGTATATTTTTCTTACTTTAAGCGATTACTGTAACTATCATCATCAAAGTCTTTTCATTTTAAACTCTATATCTCCGGCAGAACAGTATCATTTTTCATTTTTAAACTCGAAAAAATAATAGGGATCATCAAACCAAATTACCACGCGTACATAATTACTATCTCCGGAAAATCCCAGAGAATAACTGATTTTTTTATTAGTAGGTGCAATATTAACCGTTGCCAGATTGTTATCCCTGTTTTCAACCTTTTTATGTGGAAATGTCTTGATTAAACGTTGAGGTAAACCGGTATAAACATCATGAATGCCTACTTTGATAGTATTCTCATTACCAGGTTTGTATATTATATCCACATAAAGCAGCGGCTTTAGTTCCCAGCTTTCATAAAATCCGTTTATAGTACTGCCAGCTTCATTTTTTCCAACAGCTGTAAGTCCATTATTACTTAATTTCTCTCTTAAAAAATCCTTATTGTTTAATCCCTTTATAAAATCCTGACTTGTAAGTGTAATGAATTCATTTTGACCATAAATAATTCCACAATATAAAACTGAAATTATAAATATTGCCAAATTAAAAACTGTTTTCATATTTTGAATTTTACGTAAGTTACAAATTTCTTAATTTCCGGATTAACCATCGAATAAAAAAATTAGATTATGCTGAGTTATATTTCAGCGTAGCTCTATACTTTTCATTTAGTCTTCGTCGTACACAATATATTATTTATACTGATTTTTATCTGACAACATTATCGTCTGCCATTTCAGCCTGTGTTTCATCAGAATATATATCGTAAATTATTTAAAGAAAATTCAAACCCTCATTAAATTAAACAGAGAGTTTATTTTTAAGACCAAGGTTTAATATATTATGCAAATGAGGAACACTCCAGTAAAAGATAAATTTTCATTAAAACCATGTTTCTACTAAAACCTTTTTATCATGTTGAAAATCAGTCACCCTATAATAAATTGACGAATCATTTTCGATCTGGTAAACCCAATATCCCGAAACTACTCCGGGAGAATAATATGTTCTCCTTAAATATAACTTATCTCCAACCGAGAAATCACATCTTTTACCATAAGCTGAAATCTTGCCATAAGTGTTATCCATCGATGTCTTAATCCAAATAATATTCGGCCCATTAAAGGTGGCCGGACCTGTCTGACGATAATCCATAAAGGTACCAACGAATTTTCTGCTTATAAATAAATTATCTTCAGTAACGAAACCGGAAGTTTTATCCGCAGATTTTTTAGGCATTACAAAAGGTACAACCAGGATTTGTGATGCACCTATTTCAGTATAGGTATTTTCTTCTTTGGTATCAAGTTCCACTTTCAGGAAATATTTATCTGCATTCCAGTCAATTGCCGCGAGATTTCCGTTTTTTTCAGTTCCTTTTCCTATTGCCAGAGAAACTAATCCACTCTGATTTGTTGTAATATTTTTATGACTCTCGCTATAAACAACTGTATCAAAAGGATTTCCAATAAGAATGCTGATTTTTAGAGATACTACCCTTGATGCCAGGATTTCACCTGTAACACTATGAATTATTGTCTGGTAGACAAATGAATCCGGCTCCTGAGCTATTCCCATGAGACAAAACACAAATGCCATAAATGACGTCAGAATTCCTTTCATAACAGGTTATTCTCTAAAGTTATGAAGAACATATTAAAAGTAAATTTAAATCTTAAATCTAGAAATTAACTCGGAAGAATGCAATTAAATTTTAAAATGTTAAAATGAATACAACTATATCAACCTGACCTAAACCAATTTATTTTTAAAATTTATTCGTAATTGCATTGTAGTGTTATCAGAGTCAGTGTATATTCAAAACACGAACTTATCCCGGATATTTTCCGGGTTTAATTTTCCCTCTTCACCGAATTGGTGAACTGTGATTCAAAAATAAAAGCAGCTTATGGCAGATTAAGTCGCAAGATTCATCAGGCTCTTACTCTCCTATCTGCAATCGGGACATTTCAGTAAATCCTTCGTATTTGATTCAATTGTAAATTCTTTGCCGCATTTTTCACATTTAATGTTGCTTTTGTCCTTTGCCAAAAGTCTTCCGGCAATTGCCGTATTGAATTCCAGAGCCTGTACATCCCTTACCCGGGAATAATTGTCTCTGCGAATATTTGCAGCTACAAAGTCTTCTTCTTTTTGAATTGGTATCTCTATTTCTTCTTTCATTTTACAAAGATACGAATAAACTCGCCCACGACCTAAAGTTTAATTAGTTTGACCAGCCGGTTTTAGTTTTTTCCTTCTGATATTATATTTGATACAATGCGTTATGTTTTGCTGCTACTGTCCTGACTTTGGGAGGTAAGAAAACTTTCACAGAAAACGAATCAGGGTCAAAGAGTTGGATTCCATCGCGGTGAATGCTGCTGTTCGAAAAAAACACCTAACTCTGCTCTAAATAGTTGGCTCCCAGCCATTTTCGTATTCGCGGCTCCAGAGTTTCATCGCATCATTATCAGCTATAATGTGCCCGTTAGTCGGATCGATATTCAGAGTATGTCCTACCCGTTGTGATATATTCCCCAACTGCATCCATAGGGTACTTTTGTGACCATTCAATGCATCGGCAAATGGTTTCCTGTTATTACGGATGTTTTCCAGAAAATTTTTTACATGAAGTGCATCAAGTTCTTCTCCGGGACTTACCGTATTGATTCCTTCATTAATAACAATATCAGATTTTACCTCCTTCACGAGTTTATTCTTATTATCAAAAATCATATAATTATTATCACCTGTATGAAGCGATCCGTTCTCCCCATGAAAAATTACGCCACGTGACCTGTTATCGTTATAGCTTCCGTTACAGCTTCTCCCCTCCCAGATTATTGTTGCACCCGGAGCTTCATATGTGATAATCTGCGTATCGGGTGTTTCCCAGTCATCTTTAAACTGATAACGACCACCAACGGAGTTCACTTTAAGAGGATAATCCAAACCCAGTCCCCACCTGGCTACATCAATATCATGTGTACCATTGTTTAATGCTTCGCCTGTGCCCCAGTTCCAGAACCAGTGCCAGTTATAATGAATAAGGTTATCTTTATAAGGGCGACGTGGTGCAGGTCCCTGCCATAACTCATAATCAAGGTTAGAAGGAACCGGCACTTCTTTCCCGATCCCAATTGATCCTCTTGTGTTCGCATACCAGGTCTTTGCCATATAAACTTTCCCAATGACTCCATTCTTTAGCTCTTCAATTCCCCGGGTAAGTGTCGGCCAGGAACGGCGTTGGGTTCCTATCTGAACAATCCGTTTGTACTTTTCAGCTGCCAAAACCAGCATCTCTCCCTCATGAGGATTATGACTTAATGGTTTTTCAACATAAACATGTTTACCTGCTTTAAGGCATAAGATGGAAGCTGGTGTATGCCAATGATCGGGAGTGGCGATATAAACAGCATCCAGGTTTTTATCGTCGAGGATCTTGCGAAAATCCCTGAGGCTTTCAGGTTCCTTACCGGTGACCTCAACTACAGATTTAATGCCATTCTGCATGGCCACATCCTCAACGTCACAGATATAGATAACTTCGATATCTGGTTGTCTGGCGAATGTTCCGGCCATTGAGGCGCCCCGACTGTTGCATCCGATAACTGCAATCCGGATGACTTCATTAGCGACTGAGATCCTGTTAAAGCTAATAGCAGTTGAAGCCATAATCTTGTTTCCGACTGTCAATCCTACCGTCCCTGCAGCAGCTTTTTTAATGAAATCTCTTCTTGAATCTGACATAATAGAGATGAGTTATTAATTATTGTATAAAATCCATTAACCGCAAAGATCGCGAAGAAGGCGCAAAGGTCACAAAGAATTATTTTTCAATGATTTCGCTATTTTTAGCTCTTTTTTTTCTCTGAGCTCCGTGCTCTGTGCCAAGACACATCACCTATCACCTATTATTTACAGGCCATGACACCCTTAAAATATCCAATAGATTCGGCTATTCCCGGAAGAGGGTCGGTCATATCTTTTTCAAATTCAAGACTGCACGATCCGGAATATTTTATTTTGCGAAGAGTATCAACAATTCTTGGAATATTGATTATCCCGCGTCCGATCTCGACAGTTATTCCATCTTTTGAGGCTTTATCAACATCCTTTATATGCATATCATAAATCCTTGATCTGTACTTTAATATATCAACAACAGGATCTTGTCCGTCGCGGGTTGTATGACCTATATCAATGCAAATCCCAACACGAACATCAAGATCCTTAATATGATTCCAGATATCAGCAGCGTTAGGGTATAATGGATTATCAGGACCATGATTATGAATAGCCAGTTTAAAGTCATAAGATTCTAGTTTTTTCTCGACATAAGGAAGAAGGGCATAATCAGGTGCTCCTACAATCATTTTGACTCCGGCCATCTTAGCATATTCAAAAGCCTGGTCAACTGCCTCCTGTGTTTTCATATATATAACGCCGACTGTATAGACATTAATTCCGGCAGTTCTGAATTTCCCTATAACCGTATTAATCTGTTCCCGGGTACTATTCATTGGTAGATGAAAATCCTTCAGAGACAGATTAGTAACTCCGACCCTTTTCATGATCTCAATGGTTTTCTCAATGTTAAACTCCTTGAATGTATAACCAGCCATACCAATACTGAATTTGTTGACAGATTTTTGTACTGAGACAGGCATTACCGTGGTATATAGAGAAGAAGCACCCGCTGCAAGAACTCCGGTTCCTGCTAACTTTAAAAACTGACGACGTGAATTCATAATTTTTTAGTATTTCATTTGCTACCGGACAAAAACAAATTCAGCTCTACAATTTACCTTGAGTTTCCAATGACCATTTTATTATCAATTAACCGGCTGTTATAAGTTTGTATAATTGCCTTCAGTTTATCCTCCATCTGTTTCTCAAGTTCCGGTTCTTTTCCGAGAAGACTGTTTTCGAGAAACAAATCATTTTTATAATTATACAATCCAACAGGTTTATTATCAATCATTTCAAGAATATGATCCTTCATATAAAGGTTATAGGTACTTCCGTTGGTATTGAATGCAAAAGATTCATAGGAGTCATCCAACAGGTTATTGCCGAAGGCAATATACTCTTCATCATAATTCAGATAGCTCAGAACGGTCGGCATTATATCTATCTGTTGAGCGATCCGGTGTTTCATGCCTCTCAGATCACTACCGGGTTTAAAGAATATTATCGGTACACAATAAGCGCCAAAATTATTCTGAAATTCTTTATGTACTGATTCATTCGTATGATCAGCAGTGAGAACGAAAAGTGTATTTTTGTACCAGGGACTGTTTGAAATCTGTTTAAATAATTCGCGTAAAGAAAAATCACTGTAACCAATAACTTCAAGGATTGGAGCAGGACCCTTTTTAAATTTACCTGTATATTTTTCAGGAACTTTAAACGGATGATGAGATGACACTGAAAATATGGAGGCCAAGAATGGCTGTTTAAAAGAATTTAGTTTTTCCCCGAAAAATTTAAAGAATGGCTCATCCCAGACTCCCCATATACCGTCAAAATCTGCTTTATCCGGATATTGATTAAGCCCGATGTAATCATCAAATCCTGCCATCTTTGTAAATGAGTCAAATCCCATGGATCCATTTGGAGCCCCATGAAAATATGCGGAGTAATAGCCTTTCCTTTTAAGTAATTCAGCAAGCCCGTTGATCTGATTATTAGCATAATGAGAAATAGTATATGGCGTTTCGAGTGAAGGCACCGAAGCCAGCACTGAAGGCATCGCATCAATTGACTTTTTTCCGTTAGCTATTGAGACATCAAACGTAAGACTTACACTGATCAGGGAATCTATAAATGGCGTATAACCCTTGTATGTTCCTCCCTCCAGAGTCGGATTAAGAGATCCTATATACTCTCGTGCAAAACTCTCAAGAATTATTATAACAACATTCGCGTTGTTGAAAGGTTTTGTATTCAAAGGGATATGTACGGGGTTATAAAGTTCATTGAGTTTTACATCGTCATAAAATTTATATTTCACCAGGGGTTTTTTCCCAAATGTTCTGAATATGCTGAACGGAGTGTTAAGGACAATAGCAACATCACGTGGTGTTTCAACATAGCGTGCAGCATTACTGATTGTTATTGGACGTGTCGAGTGTTTATAACCTCCACGGGCTGCACCAATCACCAGGGCAATAACCAATGGAATCATCAGAATGTTTAAAGAGTAATATCCAATTTTATTGACGTTCCCAGGTTTTTCAACTTTCACTTTTTTATAGAAATAGACCATCAGGAACCAGGCAAAAAGGGTAAAAATTGTTATCGGCCAGTAATCAAACAGAAATCTGAAAAACAATTTTCCATTGTTAGTCTCATGTTCAAATGTTTTAAATACATCTGCAGTTGCTCTTTTATCGACAAACCTGTAGTAAATAAAATCCATACTGTTCATGGCAAGTGCAAAACCATTTGTAATAAAAAAGATATACATCAGGACTGTCTGATATGCATCCCAGTAGCGAAATTCAAAAGGTAAAATATGAAGAAGAATAAAAAGCATATTGATGTATACAATAGCGGATATATCGAAAGACAAGCCTCCTTTTAACATAGTAAGTAATTGGCTTATTGATACTCCGGGAAACATTTTGAAATTAAACAGAAAGAATCCTATTCTGCATAATGAGAACAGGACCATCATCAGTAGAATTCTATATATAAGAACTACAAAAATATTTCTGGAGAAGACCCAGTTTTTCATATTGCTATTTGTTGTGCGTTAATTTCTTCTGACCTGAACAGATCATATAATATATTGAAGTTATAAAACTAAAAAAACTACCTTGAAGTTGCAAGCTTAACGTCATGAATCCAATATAATTTGGTTTGGTCACTACCTGACGAACCTGAACGGAATAACGAAGATGGTCTGGGTCCCCTGTTTACTTCCTGTTTATTTATTACAGCCGACGAACCATACTCAATCCCAAGTGTAAAAGGCATTGCGCCATGGCCTCCCCGTGAATTTCTAACCGGAAGCTTTTCAATTGGGATAACCAGTTCATAATTTAATACTCCCTCCGCGTCAAATTTAACTGAACCTCTGAAATTATCACGATTATCTGAAGGAAAGTGACGTTGCACTTCATTTGTAAATCCCTTAAGTTCAATTGTGTTAGCAAGCAAGACCAAAGTATCATCACTTTCATTCGAAATGGAATTGTTTTCAGAATGATTTGCTTTTTTTCTGTCTCCCTGATTTTGAGATCCGAGAGGAAACCTGATCCCCATTTTTTTCATTTCCGTTCCATCCATATTTATCCAGATCGTAAGTCCTTGTCTCAGAATCCTATCCTGAACCCCATGGTCATTAATCTTAAGATCAATATATATATTTACATTATCGTTTGTGATCAAGTATTGCAATTTTAGCCTTCTGATCAGCTGAAATTCAGACATGTTAATCTTATCACTGACGTGCCAATGGCTCAGATTCAGGCTTCCTTTCTGGGCATTCAGCCCATAGCACAAAAAAAACGACAATATCCATACTGATGATTTCATAATTTACCTCCTGGTTCCGTTCTTTTAATCTTTCAATATTAACTAATTATTCTTGATTATTTGATTCAATCATATACAACATTGGATGAAAATTTATATAAGTACCGGTTATTATGAAAAATGCTTTCATTTTTCATATTTGTCATGGGGAGCACCTGCAAAGATTCGCTATTTAGATCTGTTATTGAAAACAGATAGTCATAAAATTTAAACAAACAATAATAAAAAAATTACATTTGGTATAGAATTTAACAAACCGATTATTTTTATGGCGCATCAAAACTTCATTAAAGCTGATTCATATCAAAAGCTTAATGAAAGAATAAACCGATTTCCACAGGGAGCTGTTCCGTCTGACCTTCTATATAAAATATTGAAAATCCTGTTTTCAGAAAGGGAAGCTGGCCTGGTTTCATTGTTGCCAATAAAACCTTTTAATGTTCAAAAAGCTGCAGCGATATGGAAGATGAAAGAAACGGAAGCAAGTAAAATTTTATATGATCTTGCTGACAGGGGAATATTACTTGACGCTGAATATGGTGATGATATCATGTACTCTATGCCTCCTCCGATGGCAGGTTTCTTTGAGTTTTCCCTGATGAGATACAGAAATGATATTGACCAGAAGACACTTTCGGAACTTTTCTATCAATATATGAACATAGAAGAGGATTTCATTAAGGATCTGTTTACGACCGGAAAAACTCAATTAGGAAGGACATTTGTTAATGAAGCGGTGCTATCAGACGAAAATGTCCTTCATGTTCTTGATTATGAAAGAGCGTCAGAAGTTATAAAGACAGCCAGCACGATCGGTATTGGGGTGTGTTACTGCAGGCACAAGATGGAACATATGGATAAAAACTGCAATGCCCCAATGGATATTTGTATGACATTTAACGGAAGTGCGGATTCTCTGACCAGGCATGGCATAGCAAGAAAAGTTGATGTTTCCGAAGGGATAGATCTTTTGCAAAAAGCCAGGGATTTTAACCTGGTTCAGTTTGGTGAAAACGTCAGGGAAAATGTGAACTTTATCTGCAATTGCTGTGGTTGTTGTTGTGAAGCACTGATAGCTGCCAGGAAATTCGGGTTTCTAAATCCGGTACACACAACAAATTTTCTTCCATCGGTTGTTGAAAAGAATTGCAATGGTTGCGGTAAATGTGTTTCATTGTGCCCGGTGGAAGCTATGACATTGGTATCTTCAAATAATCCGGGTAAACCTTTGAAAAAAAAGGCAAAATTAAACAAGGAAATTTGTCTTGGTTGCGGTGTTTGTCTGAAAGGATGTGAGAAGAAAGCGATCAGACTCGGTTTAAGAACGGAAAGGGTGATCACTCCGGTTAATTCAGTGCAAAGGGTAGTCATAATGGCTATTGAAAGAGGCAAGCTTCATAATCTTATTTTCGATAACCGGGTTTTATTCAGTCATAGAGCCATGGCCGCAGTTTTGGGAGTGATCTTGAAACTACCTCCTTTGAAACAGGTACTTGCAAGCCAGCAGTTTAGGTCGAGATACCTGGCAGGAATGATAAGGAGACAGAATATCAAATAATAAAAAAGCCAGGTCTGAGAGAAAAAGTATCTGTCAAAACCCGGCGTCAGAAGAAATATAAGTTACTGATTTTTGGGTAAGTCTTTCATCATTTCTTTAACATCTCTGTTATCAAAACCTTTCATAAATCTATTGGTAGCACTCATAGTAATTACCGTAAAAAGGACTGTAAGTGCAATCAAAACGTATATTACAATTTTTGATGTCTCAGAATTTGATTTAAGTGCCTCAATAAGACCGTTATAAAGCATCCATAACGCATATAAACTTATGGCCAGACTAATAATTGTCCCCAGATAAAAATTAATATGAAGGGCAAAACCCAGAAAAGCACTTATTGGCATCACAACCATTACGGCAGCTGTCACTCTAACATTTGCCTCAAAATCGGTATTCCCCTTACAAATGGAAGAAATGACAAGCAGAATAATTGCACCAATGAATAAACCGATGATTGATACGATAATTCTCCCGAAAAGGATCATTATTCCAAATGTTCCGCCAAACAGACCTCCACCTAAAGCACTTAGATGCAGCAAACTCCAGATAAATGCTATTGCTCCTGCAATAGTACCATAAATTACTGCTTTAATCAATGGTTCGGTCATACCTCCCGTTGTTTTCATAGTTGAGAAGTAAGATTTCGGATTTACCAGGACATCAATCGATTCCTTAATAAACAGATTAAAATCAAAAGTACTGTCGCTCATAGTTTAAAGATTTAATAATTTTATATTTTCCGATCAGTAAATTGAAAATTAAAAATCCAAATTAACAATAAAATCTTAATATTGCTAGTAGTTGACAGAAAATCAGTGAAGATTATTCAAGATAAGTGTACCCATAAAGGCCTGAACGGTAATTTGACAGAAATTCTTTACCCTCCTCAAGAGTTATTATCCCGGCTTTAACTGATGTTGTCACCCATGATTCAACAGTTCGTACCATTTTCTTTGAGTTATACTGAACATAATCAAGCACTTCTGCAACAGTCTCTCCATCAATTACCTGATCAATTTTATAGCCGTCATCGTTTACAGAAACATGAACGGCATTAGTATCACCGAAAAGATTATGCAGGTCGCCCAGTATTTCCTGATAGGCGCCTACCAGAAAAACGCCCAAATAATATGGCTCTTTCCCTTTTAGAGAGTGTACAGGCAGGTGATGTGAGGAATTACGAGTTGAAATGAAATTATCTATTTTACCATCTGAATCGCAGGTCATATCCTGGATAGTAGCATTTCGCAAAGGTTCTTCATTAAGCCTGTGAATTGGCATTATTGGGAATATCTGATCAATTGCCCATGCATCGGGAAGTGACTGGAAAAGAGAAAAATTGCAGAAGTACTTGTCGGACAAAATCCTGGATATCTGTCGTAATTCCTCAGGAACATGTTTGGTAACATTGGCCATCTGGTATACCTTTCGGGCCACGGACCAGAATAGTCTTTCTATCTGCGCCCTGGTTTTCAGATCAATAATGCCGAAACTGAATTTATCGAGAGCCTCCTCCCTTATCTGCTGGGCATCGTGCCATGTCTCAACCATTCTCGACTGGTTGAAATTATCCCATAGCAGAAAAAGTTCTTTCACAAGTTCATGATCGTGCTCATTTACATGATCTTCGACGTCCCATGATGGTAGTGTTGTCGTCTCAAGAACTTCAAAAATCAGAACGGAATGATGAGCTGTAAGTGAACGGCCTGATTCTGTAATAATATTGGGATGAGGAATATTATTTTTATTGCTCGCGTCAACAAATGTACTTATAGAGTCATTTACATACTCCTGTATAGTATAATTTACGCTGCTTTCGCTGTTTGAAGAACCTGTGCCGTCATAGTCAACACCCAGACCTCCACCGATATCCACAAATTCCACATTAAAACCTAGTTGCCGGAGTTGAATATAGAATTGAGATGCTTCACGCAGAGCAATTTTTATCCTGCGTATTTTTGTCACCTGGCTGCCGATATGAAAATGGATCAGTTTGACACAATCTCTCATCTTGTTTTTCTCAATGTAATCAATTGCTTCAAGCAATTCACTCGATGTCAGCCCAAATTTGCTGATATCTCCACCTGAGTCCTCCCATTTTCCACTCCCGACACTGGCCAGTTTAATCCTGATACCGAGATTTGGCTTTACTTTTAGTCGTTTGGCGATTGATGTGATCAGCTTAAGTTCATTTAGCTTTTCGACTACCAGGAATATTCTTTTGCCCATCTTCTGCGCCAGAAGAGCAAGCTCAATATAATCTTCATCTTTATAACCGTTGCAGATAATAAGTGATTCCGGATCGGTGTTAATGGCAATCACCGCATGAAGCTCAGGTTTGGAACCTGCTTCCAGACCTATGTTGAATTTTTTCCCATGGCTGACAATCTCCTCGACTACCGGCCTCATCTGATTCACTTTTATTGGATAAATAATGAAATTCTGAGCTTTGTATCCATATTCCTCGGAAGCCGATTTAAAACATTTCGAGATACTAATTATACGATCATCCAGAATATCCGGGAACCTTACCAGTACAGGTGTTGAGACATCTGATAGAATGAGTTCATCAAGAAGATCCTTGAGATCAACAGACATCCCGTTTCTCTGAGGCGTAACAATTACATGTCCCTTCTCGTTTATTGAAAAGTAGTCAACACCCCATCCGTTTATGTTATACAATTCAGCTGAATCTTCAACGCGCCATTTTCTCATAATCAGATATATTGCCTTATTTTATCGGTACCAAAGGTGATAAAAAATTGTATTTTTTGCAATGTTATTAAATTAACATGAATTTTGTTGAATAATTACCTGTTGAATCTTAATATTTTGGTGTCTCTTGTCATTTTTTCTGCCCCTAAAACTCCAAGACTCATAGGATCAAAAGCAAATCGATAAAAGAGTGAATATTTATTTAGATTTGTAATAAAGAATAATAATTCAAAAAAAACGGCTCTTCGAACTAAATCAAACAAAATGAAAATGAAAATGAAAATGAATATAACAATGTCGGCCAAAAAAATTCCTTCATTTTTGATCTTTTTATTCATTCTTAAGTCAGGTAGTTTATCCGGACAGGAATATGCCATAGGTGCCGACCTGTCTTTTCTTAAAAACGCTGAAGACAAAGGATTCCGTTTTAAAGAGAATAATGAAGTAAAACCCGGATTGCTTATTTTCAGAGAACATGGTTATAACTGGATAAGACTCAGGTTATTCCATACACCTTCTGACCTGCCTAATAATCTTGATTACACAATAGGACTGGCAAAGAAAGCAAAGGAGGCTGGTTTCAAATTTCTTCTCGATTTTCATTATTCCGATACCTGGGCCGACCCTCAAAAACAATTTATCCCGGCAGCCTGGACCGGAATGTCACATAATCAACTTGTAAAAGCAGTATTTGATTATACACGAGAGACTATTATTGCCTTCAGGGTAGCTGGTGCTATGCCTGAAATGGTTCAAATTGGAAATGAAGTTATCAACGGAATGTTGTGGCCTGATGGAAAGATTCCATCTAACTGGGATAATTTTGCAGGATTGATCAGAGCGGGGATCAACGGTGTGAATGCCGGTTGCGATAGTCTGAACAGACCGAGGATCATGATCCATATCGATCAGGGTGGCAACAGGAATAAGACGAAATATTTTTTCGACAAATTATTATCTTACGGAATTGATTTTGATTATATAGGGCAGTCATATTACCCCTGGTGGCATGGCAGTTTACTAGATTTGCGCAGTAATTTGATCTTCATGGCCGAAACTTATAAAAAGCCGATAATACTCGTTGAAGTTGCTTATTGCTCTTCACCGACTGAATATAAAGGTAAATTGCCTCCATTTGAAGAATCACCCACAGGACAGAAAGAATTCCTTGAAGAAGTCAATAGAATAGTTATGGATACACCTGACAATCTTGGTGCCGGCATTTTCTGGTGGGAACCGGCTACTATGGGAGGCCGTTCAACCCGTGATTTTTTTAATGAAGACGGCGAAGTATTGCCTGTAATTACTGTTTTTGATAAATTCACAAGGCATTAAATTTTAACAAACTCACCCACATCCCCTCTCTGCTTCGCAACTACCCTTTATACACATCTTTTTTGAGGGTTGGTAGCAGATTCTGAGCTTTTTATGTAAGAATAGTCTTATCCTGCAGAGATTTCTCGCTCCGCTACTAAGGATAATAATTTATAAGTTACACAT
>JBARBF010000128.1:0-5244 GCA_049792755.1 Bacteroidales bacterium
AACAATAAGTATTTAACTTTTCATTAACTCTTATTAACCCAACGTTAACTGTGAAATTTTCGGATTGGAGTAATTTTGACACAAATAATTAAATCCAAATCCAATGAATAGAAGAATTCTTTATGCAGTTGCTTTCATTCTTATGATACCGTTTTCCTTCACTTCAGCCCAGAATAAGAAAAGCGAACAAAAAATCAAAATCTTAGTAAATGACGGGTCAGGATCAAAAGTTCTTGTCGATACAGCATTCAGCGATAGCAAGGGACCAGATTCGCTAATACTCAAGGACGGTACAGTTGTTTACTTGAAACATCCTGATAATGCAGTAGGTTATCGGAACCATAAAGGAGAGGAGCATTTTTATGTAACATACTCTTCGGATGGGAAAGAGCATGGAAGAGAGTATAAAGAGGTTACTGTTATCACCTCCGATTCTGCTGCCGGCGATGGCAATGTAAGACATTATAGTAATTCCAGTTCAAGCAGTAATTCAAATTCCAATTCAGATAACCATCATAAAAAATATAGAATTGTAACAAGGAATTCGCAAGATTCAGGTGATGTATTTGTGAATAAATCCGATAATGATTCAACTATGAACAGAACAAAATATGTAATTGCAAAAGATGGGATGGTGGTGACAGTAGAAGGAAACGATGAAGCCAGGGCAAAAGAACTTGTAAAAGACATTGAAAATAAGCTTGGTGTTAATAATCCAGAAGAAAAAAAGAATAAATAGAGGCGATTCACACTTAAGAATCAAAAAATAGCGAGGTCCACAGGTTAGTTTTTTCAACAAAAGGATGGGCCGGTAATACCGAGGGCACTGAAAAAGTCCCTCAGACAAGGTTCCTAAACATAAAGCAGTAAAATACAGGTTCAAAACTTTGTAATTTACTGCTTTTTTCATATCTTAAGGCCTGAAATAAAGGCACTTAAATGTTAATACAACAACAAAAGATTCAGCTCAGTATCTACTCAGATTTATATGACCTAATCGTACCCAAGGATAATCTTCTGCGAAAAATTAACGAGCTAATCGATTTTTCGTTCATTTATGATGAGCTGGTAAATAAATACTGCTCAAACAATGGACGTAACGCTGAAAGCCCCATCCGTATGTTCAAATATCTGTTACTCAAGACTATATATGATGTTTCAGATGTGGATATAGTAGAGCGTTCCCGTTTTGACATGTCTTTCAAGTATTTTTTGGATATGACACCTGAAGAAGGTGTGATAAATCCGAGTTCTCTTACCAAATTCAGGAAACTGCGGTTGAAGGATACGGATTTGTTGAACCTTCTGATAAGCAAGACCGTTTCCATTGCCATAGAAAAGGGCATCATCAGATCGAAGTCCATTATTGTTGACGCTACACATTCATTATCAAGGTCGAACCCATTGTTTCCCATCGAAGTGTTAAAGGAACGAGCCCGGCAACTTCGCAAGGTGGTTTATTCCACCGACGAGAACTGGAAAGAGCGAATGCCAATAAAGAACGAAGATAATGATCTGGAACATGAGTTATCATATTGTGGTAAACTTGAATTGGAGATAGAATCGGATGAAGTGCTGCGGTCAATGCCCAAGGTAAAAGAAAAGCTAAACCTATTGAAGGAAACCATTGAAGATACCCGAGATCATTATACACTCTCAAAGGATCCCGATGCCAGGACAGGCCATAAAACAGCGGACACCTCATTCTTTGGGTTTAAAACCCATATCGCCATGACAGAAGAACGTATTATTACAGCAGCTGTAGTGACATCCGGAGAAAAAGGTGACGGTCCTGAACTGCCTGCATTGCTTGAAGCCAGTCAAGAGAATGGGATTGAAGTAAATACAATCATTGGTGACGCAGCCTACGCTGGAAAGGACAACCTTGAGCTGGCCAGTGGGCAGGATATAAAAATCGTTGCAAAGATGAACCCCTCGGTTACGCAAGGCTTCCGGAAACAAGAATATACTTTTGATTACAACAAAGATGCAGGAATGTTTGTCTGCCCAGGCGGACACATGGCGATCAGAAAAGCCCGTCAGGGAAAGAAAGATGTTGCCACCAATCAAACAGACACCTATTTCTTCGATGTCGAAAAATGTAAAATATGTGCATCACAAAACGGATGTTATAAACCTGACTCAAAAACCAAAAGCTATTCTGTTTCTATTAAATCCGATGAACACCTGGAACAAATGATGTTTCAAGAGACTGATTACTTCAAAGAAAAAGCAAAACACAGGTATAAGATTGAAGCAAAAAATAGTGAATTAAAAAACATACATGGATACCGAAGGGCCAGTTCGTACGGGATTGACAGCATGCAAATGCAGGGTGCAATGGCTATTTTTACTGTAAACCTGAAAAGGATCCTCAAATTATTGAACTAGTATGGGTTCTGAACCCAAAAAACCTAAAAAGCACCCCAAACAAGCGACTTAGAAGCACTTTCTGTCTAAAAAATTGCTCTACACTGTAAGAAAAAAAACTGGCAAATGAAAGTTTTCACTTCACCTGCCAGTTTAATCTTTAGTTCATCACTTTAATAAGGGCTACTTTTTCAGTGCCCTCGTAATACCGGCTCATTTTTTTATTCGACTGAATCCATAAAAACCGACCATATATCTCCTTCAGGAAAATGGCCAATTATTGTAACAGGTTCCTTTTTTACAGGATGCATAAATTCCAGACGGCGGGCAAAAAGACTAATACTTCCATCTTCATTCGATCTCGCGAACCCATATTTCAGATCACCTTTAATAGGACATCCGATCTTAGCGAGTTGGGCTCTTATCTGATGGTGCCTGCCTGAATGTAATTCTACTTCTATAAGATAGTATTTTTCAGATCTTCCTTTCAACCGGTAAGTCATACTCCCCTCTTTGGAACCTTTCACCTCATTATCATAAACGTAGGTTTTGTTCTGAGATTCATTTTTTTTCAGGAAGTGTTTTATTGTAGCCTCATCCTCTGGCGGTCTTTCTTTAACAATTGCCAGGTATGTCTTCTTTACCTGTTTTGTTTTGAACATTTCATTCAGCCGGGAAAGGGCTTTGGATGTTCGGGCAAATAACATGACTCCGCTTACCGGTCTATCGAGTCTGTGCACTACTCCCAGGAATACTTCACCAGGTTTTTTGTATTTCTCAGCAAGGTACTTTTTAATCTCAACTTCAAGCGGAATGTCACCGGTTTTGTCACCCTGGGCAAGGTCGGAGGATCTTTTATATACTGCTATTATATGATTGTCTTCGTAAAGAATTTCTGCCATTTCAGATTTTATTAATACTGCTCCTTTTCATTTGGAAAATCCATTGATCTTACATCCGTAATATATGCCTGCACTGCTCCTTTTATCTCTGAATAAAGATTATGGTATCTTCTTAAAAAGCGTGGGGAGAACTCCTGGGTTATTCCCAACATATCATGCAAAACAAGTACTTGTCCGTCAGTTTTACCACCTGCACCAATTCCTATGGTAGGAATTTTCAGACTGATGGTAACTTCTTCAGCCAATTTAGCAGGAATTTTTTCGAGTACTATGGCAAAACAACCGGTCTGTTCGAGCAGGTGAGCATCTTCCATCAATTTACGAGCTTCCTCTTCTTCTTTTGCCCTGACAACGTATGTACCAAATTTATGTATTGCCTGCGGAGTCAACCCAAGATGCCCCATAACGGGAATCCCTGCAGACAGAATCCTTTCGACCGATTCAACAACCTGCGATCCTCCTTCAAGTTTAACAGCATGAGCTCCTGTTTCTTTCATTATCCTGATTGAGGATGCAAGAGCTTCTTTTGAATTTCCCTGGTAAGTACCGAAAGGGAGATCTACTACAACAAGTGCTCTTTTTACTGCTCTTACTACGGAAGCAGCATGATAAATCATATTATCAAGGGTGATGGGAAGGGTTGTATCATAACCCGCCATAACGTTCGAAGCAGAATCTCCGACCAGAATTACATCAATCTCAGCCTGATCGAGAATTTTTGCAATGGAATAGTCATAGGCAGTCAGCATGGCAATTTTTTCGCCTTTGAGCTTCATCTCATTCAAAACATGAGTTGTGACCCTCCTAACAGATTCATGTATTGACATAATAATAAATGTGTTAAATTATTTTCGCAAAGTTACAGATTTGAATTGGATGATATATGTTCAGTCCATCTTCTTTTTAATTTGGCAGATCAATTTCCAAATCTGTCGTTTTGTCATAAAAATCTTTAATGGCATAATCATTGCTGACATTGTAATGAATTGAAAACTGAACAACTCCTGAGAAGGAGAGATGTTCTAAAATATTAAAATGAAAATTTTTAAATTATTATAAAATGGGAAAAATCATTGGAATTGATTTGGGAACAACAAATTCTTGTGTTGCAGTAATGGAAGGTAATGAACCTGTTGTTATCCCTAACAGCGAAGGAAAACGCACGACTCCTTCAATAGTTGCTTTCGTGGAAAACGGAGAACGCAAGGTTGGGGATCCTGCTAAACGACAGGCTATCACCAATGCAAAGAAAACAGTATTCTCGATCAAAAGATTCATGGGTGAAACCTACGATAAAGTAACAAAAGAAATTAAAAGGGTATCTTATACTGTTGTCAAGGGTGATAATAATACTCCCCGGGTTAAGATTGATGATCGTCTTTATTCTCCACAGGAAATCTCAGCAATGATTCTTCAAAAGATGAAAAAGACCGCTGAAGATTATCTCGGTCAGGAAGTTACTGATGCAGTTATTACTGTTCCCGCTTATTTCAGCGATTCACAACGCCAGGCTACAAAAGAAGCTGGTGAAATAGCAGGTCTGAATGTGAAAAGAATTATTAATGAACCTACAGCCGCATCACTGGCTTATGGTCTGGACAAGAAATCACAGGATCTGAAAATTGCAGTATTTGACCTGGGTGGTGGAACATTCGATATCTCAATTCTTGAACTTGGTGACGGAGTATTTGAAGTGAAGTCTACAAATGGAGACACACATCTGGGCGGTGACGATTTCGATCACCTGATTATTGACTGGATGGCTGATGAGTTTCTCAAAGATGAAGGAGTTGATCTGAGAAAAGATCCAATGGCATTACAACGTCTTAAAGAAGCAGCTGAGAAAGCTAAGATTGAGCTTTCCAGTTCTACAACTACTGAGATTAATCTTCCATACATCATGCCTGTTGACGGAATTCCAAAGCATCTTGTAAAAACGCTCACGCGTGCCAACATGGAGAAGATCTGTGAC
>JBARBF010000129.1:0-20851 GCA_049792755.1 Bacteroidales bacterium
TCCCGGCTTCTTCCTTATACCTGCGAACTATTGCAGATGCCGAAGCAAATTGCTCATATGAACCTCTGATCCCCTTATCACTGACGGCATTGTCGAAATTAATAATCATTTGTCCTACTTCTCCTCCAGCATTATTTACTCCACGGTAAAGCTTGCCATTTATGATTATTCCGCCTCCTATTCCAGTACGAAGAGCGACAAATATAACGTTGTTAAACCCCTTCGCGGCACCAAATCTATGCTCCCCTATTGTCATCATATTAGCATCATTTCCAACATAGGCCGGCAGACCGGTTTCCTGATTAATTATTTTTGCCAGAGGAACATTGATCCAGTCGGTTATACCCTGATCGGGACCAAGAACTATCCCTGACATATGGTCAATAAATCCTTTGGCTGCTGTACCCACACAGATCGGATTAACACCTTCGGAAGCTACAGATTTTCTTATATCCCTGATCGCAAGAAGAAGTTTTGAAATAATATATTCCTTTGTTTGTTTCGGATTCAATGGATAGGATTTTGTAGCAATAACTTCCCCATGGATTTTAACAACGGCAATCTTAATTGAGTTCCGTCCGATATCAACTCCTATTGCTGCAGCATGATTAAACATAATTTATCTTTTGATCGTGTTTCACACAAAAATAAACTTTAATAACAATAATAAAGTATTTGATTTGGCTAATAAATAATTATGTTCATTTCTTTTGCTTGCCCAAAAGAAACGAACCAAAGAAAAAGGCAGCCTCAAATCTTTTTTTGGCTTGACATTTTATCGGTTGCCCACGCATTACAACTCCCCCGAGGCTTCGCTCGGGGTCAAACAGTAATGCTTATTAATACCTCCCACTTCGCAACCTCAAAAATGTTAATCTATATCCAAAAAAGATTTGATGGCATTGTTCGTTTGATGGAGATTTGAGTCAGAACATTTCTTAATTGAAAATTAAAATACCAGGATTAGGTTTTAAACGACCTCAGAGGATTTTGGGATTAAGCGACTGTTTTTAGACTTGTTGCGTAGGTCTATTGTAAGCAATACTGTTTGAGTGACACCAAGTGAAACGAGGTGGCGCGAGTTGTATTGCGTGTGCAAGTCTAAAAACAGTCGCCCCAAAATAATCTGCAGCCTTGATTTTTTTTGGTTACTTTTTTTTATCAAGAAAAAAAAGTAACGAGGTTTTTTGATAACTTTGCCATCAGCTTATTTTTAGATTTTATGATAGAAAAAGTCAGGGAAATATTTAAGAGAGAGGCCAATGCCATTAACAATATTCCGGTGAATGAAAGTTTTGAAACTGCTATCAGAATAATTCACATGCATGTTCATGAAAAAAACGGGAAACTGGTTACAAGCGGAATGGGTAAAGCAGGACAGATAGCTCATAACATAGCTACCACCTTCAGTTCTACAGGAACACCTTCGATATTTCTTCATCCGAGTGAAGCACAGCATGGGGACCTTGGAATTCTCCAGGAAAATGATGTTCTTCTTGCAATATCCAATTCGGGAAAGACAAGGGAGATAATCGAATTAATTGACCTTAAAAATAATCTTTATCCACAGATACCTGTGATTGTGATAACCAGTAATGCGGATAGTCCCCTTGCACATAAGTCAGATTGTTTTATTCTGACCGGTGCACCTGAAGAAGTTTGTATCCTTGGCCTTACTCCAACTACTTCCACTACTATAATGACAGTTATCGGAGATGCACTGGTCGTCCTTATGATGGGTAAAATCGGATTTAGCGCAAAAGATTATGCAAAGAGACATCATGGGGGTTATCTTGGGATGAAATCGAGAGAAATATCAGGCAAGGAATGACACTCTGGAATCAACTCCCGGATTATTCATTCTGAATTGATTCCATAGTGTTCTGAAGCGATTCCTGAAACCTGTTGGCATTTTCTATCCACTTCAGAATTTTTTCACTGGCCAGAGGATAATCGGGTGTGCGCATCGACACGGTCCTGTAGGCATATTCTTTCAATTCAGCAACATTCTCGAGAACCTTTTTAAAATAAATTCTGAAGAATGAATCTGTAATAAAGAAATAGCGTTTGCGGTCTGATGCGAAAGTTCTGTAATCGATTATTTTATTTTGCAACAGGAAGTTCAGTGAATTGCTGACAGAGCTTTTACTTGCCTTAAAATATTTTACCAGTTCATCGAATGTCTTCTCAGGAGGATCGCTGACAGTGAAATAAGATATAATCCTTCCCTGCATTGGTGTCAGTCCAAATTTTTCGAACACTTTGCCTGTATCTTCAATTGTTTCGCGAATTCTTTTTTCCTGGGTCAGCATTGGTCTTTTAATAAGTTAAGAGTTAACTGAAAAAGTCAAGAACTATCACTAGTTACAGGGAGAAGCACAGAGTACACAGAGAAATAATAGCCCCCCCCTTGGGGGGGTTGGAGGGTGCAGCCCGTCTCATGCCGCACACCAATTTCTCTTTTCTGACTCCGCTCTTCCGACTCCAGACTTCTGACAAATTTAAAATAATTTCTGGTCAGTTCTATAACTTTTGAACTAAAAAAACAAATTTATTTTTTCTTGTTTGCATCAGATAAAAAGATTAGTTTTGAAATCTTCGTATCAGGAATCAGAAATTAGAAATCAGAAATCAGGAATAAGGAATCAGGAATTTACAATTAATAATCAGGAAATATTAATAAACCAAGTCATGACCACAAACACTTCATCAAACGCAATTAGTAAGAAAGATTATATCTTTTCAATTTCTATTATAGGGCTGTTTTTTTTCATTTTCGGATTTGTTACATGGCTTAATGGTATACTTATACCTTTCCTCAGAACTGCATGTGAATTAAATGATTTTCAAGCTTATTTCGTAACGTTTGCTTTCTATGTTTCTTATTTTGTCATGGCATTGCCTTCTTCTGCAGTACTCAAAAAAACCGGTTTTAAGAATGGAATGTCTCTGGGATTATGGATCATGGCAGCCGGAGCAATGATCTTTGTTCCTGCAGCAATGACAAGGACTTTCGGACTGTTTTTATTAGGGCTATTTGTTGAAGGAACCGGGTTAGCCCTGCTTCAGACTGCATCTAACCCGTATATAACTATAATCGGACCGCCGGAGAGTGCAGCTAAAAGAATCAGTATAATGGGAATTGCAAACAAATTTGCCGGTGTTTTAGCTCCGATTATACTTGCCAGTATTATATTAAAGGACGCAAACATTCTCGAACAAAAACTTGCAGAAGCAGCTGATGCAGCCTCGAGAGCAGTTTTACTAAATGAACTTGCAAGCAGGGTCATTTATCCATATATCTTTATGGCAGTGATTCTTGTACTTCTTGGACTCTTACTCAGATTTGCTCATCTCCCGGAAGTTGATACCGATGCAGAAGATGCAGCAAGCAGTGAATCAAACCTGCAAAAAACAAGCGTATGGCAGTTTCCACATCTTATAATCGGGGTAATTACATTCTTTTTCTATGTAGGAGTAGAAGTTATAGCTGCTGATACAATCATAAGATATGGTCAATCGCTGGGAATACCCATGAACTCCGCAAAATATTTCACTTCCCTTACATTACTTAGCATGATAGTGGGATATCTTTTGGGGATAATGCTCATACCAAAATTTATCAGACAGGTTACAGCGTTGAAAATCTGCGCAATTCTTGGAGTGATCTTTGCGCTTGCAGCTATTATAACACCTTCTCATTTTACTTTTATAATACCATTTGTCGATATTGTCACTTTTTCACCATTAAGACTTGTTTTACCTTTAACAGTTCTCTTCGTTGCATTAATGGGTCTCGCAAATTCTTTGATGTGGCCGGCACTCTGGCCATTGACAATAAGCGGTCTTGGCAGATTTACAAAAACCGCTTCAGCGATGATCATAATGGCGATAGCAGGCGGAGCAGTGCTACCATTGCTGTATGGTAAACTGGCAGTGACTTTTTCAACTCAGTCAGCTTATTGGATATGCGTTCCTGCATATCTGATTATAATGTATTATGCTTTTATCGGACATAAAACGGGAAAATAGTATGGGATATAACCTGAAGGAAATATTTGAATATTTCGACGCTGATGGCACATTCTTAAATGGAGAGCCATATGGCAGCGGACATATTCATGATACTTTCAGGATAGAAACTGTAGAAAAGGAAAAGGACGATTATATACTTCAGAGGCTCAATAACAGGATTTTTAAAAACATTCCTGAGCTTCAGCATAATATTGAAAGAGTTACAGTTCATTTGAGAAACAAGTTCGAAAGTATTCAGGGTTCAGATATTAAAAGGGAATGCCTGAGACTTATACCTTCCAGGAAAGGGAAAACCTGGATCGCTGATAATGATTCAAATTTCTGGAGAATGTACATTTTCATCTCCAACCATCATTCCTATAACGTGGTTGACAGTCCCGACAAAGCATATGAAGGAGGAAAAGCTATCGGCCGTTTCCAGGCAATGTTGTCCGATATGCCCGGGGGGCCTCTTTTTGAAACTATCCCATGGTTTCATAATATTGAAAAAAGGCTTGAGGCATTTAATAACAAGATAAAAGAAAATCCTGCAGGACGTGTCGGAAGTGTGGTTAAAGAGATAGATCAAATTCTTGACAGGGCTGAAGAAATGAAAATTATACTTAGGCTGGGAAGAGAAGGTAAAATACCATTAAGAATCACCCACAACGATACAAAATTTAATAACATATTGCTTGATGAAAATGATAAAGCATTATGTGTAATTGATCTTGATACCGTAATGCCCGGATATATACATTACGATTTTGGTGATGCTATAAGAACTGCTGCCAATACAGCTTCAGAAGATGAGACTGACCTCTCTAAAATTAAAATGGATATAAACCTCTTTAAAGCATATGCTGAAGGTTATCTTTCCGAAACAGTCGAAACACTGAATGATGTGGAAAAAGAGTTCCTTGCGTTTGCACCGGGATTGATTACTTACACAATAGCTGTACGTTTTCTCACTGATTTTATAGACGGCGACAATTACTTCAAAATTCATCATGAACTTCATAACCTTCAGAGAGCCAGGGCTCAACTGAAGCTGGTTATGAGTATGGAGGAGCAGTATGAGGACATGAGGAGGATAATCAGTAAGTTAACTTAAATAGCTTGGTGCTGGTTACTTGGCAAAAAGACAAAAGACAAAAGTAAAAAGATAAATGTAAAAAGATAAATGTAAATATACTAATAGTAAGAGAATCAGCCCCCCTATGGGGGGGTTGGGGGCATAGCCGTCAACCTAATGATTTTGTTTAGTTTGATTTATCGGCCTCTCCCCCTCGGTCCCCCTCTCCCGATGTGAGCGGGGGAAGATCACATTTATCATGAATTAAAGCCCCTCCCACTTCGGGGGAGGGGTTTGGGGAGAGGTCGACTGAGACAAAGTACCACATAAGTAGCTCCAATAAACATATTTAATTGATTTTCAGCATCCTTAAAATTAATTAAATCTTAGGTTGACGGCTATGGTGGTTGGGGGGTAAAAGGCAAAACGAGAAATAAGGATTATGAACTGGACAAGCGACGAGATACAGTTTCTGAAAACGTTAAGTGATCCTGACAAAATTCAGGGATTCCTTGATTCTTTAGATTATAATCCTGTTTATGAATGCAGATCGCCCCGGTGGGTGATAAGAAAAAGATCAGCTCATTGTTTTGAAGGCGCCCTTTTCGCTGCCGCTGCTTTACAAAATATTGGATTCAAACCCCTGATTGTCGATCTGAAAGCATATAATGACGATGATCATGTTATTACGATTTTCAAAGAAGATGGACATTGGGGTGCAGTAGCAAAATCGAACTTCACTTCGCTTAGATACAGAGAACCCGTTTATCGTTCATTACGGGAACTGGTCATGTCCTATTTTGATTTCTACTTCAACACTGACGGCGACAAGTCATTGCGCTCCTATTCTATTCCTCTGGACCTTACAGTTTATAACCATCGCCATTGGGCAACAACCGATGAAGACCTTGAATACATAGGGGATAAACTGGAAAACATTCGTCATTACCCGGTTCTAAATAAAAAGATGATCAAAAATCTTAAAAGAGCAAGCGATATTATGCTAAAAGCCGGTATGCTGGGATCGAAACCTGAGGGTTTGTTTAAACCGAAATGAGGTGTGAGGTGTGAAACCTCTGAAACGCACTTGTACCATGAACCAAATTCTTCGTCGGTCGAAATAAATTAATGTCCATTAATTTGTTTATCACCATGTTACAAATATTGCCTTTTGTGTGGTCGAAGGTTCTTTTGTAATTCAGATGATATTGCCTATTTTTGATACCTTAAAATAAATTGAGTATGGATTTACCTGGTAAGTATTACAAAGCCTTTAATGAGCGTCAGTCGGCAATTGAAAAACAGTATAGTCCTAAACAAGCTGAAAAGCAACATTCGAAAGGCAAGCTTACCGCTCATGAACGGATAAATCTTCTTTTCGATAAATCCACATTTGAAGAGATAGACGCTTTTGTAACGCCAGCTGACCAGCCTGTTGAATTCGGGAAAGTAGAAAGATCATACGGTGACGGGGTTATAGTCGGACATGGAAAAGTTAATGGAAGACTTGTTTTTGCTTATGCCCAGGATTTCACCATTATGGGAGGATCGTTAGGGATTGTTCATGCAAAAAAAATCGCTAAAATCCAGGAGATGGCTCTTAAAATGGGCTCGCCAATAATTGCTCTGATAGATTCAGGAGGTGCAAGAATTCAGGAGGGTGTTGCCAGTCTTAGCGGATATGCAGCGATCTTTCAGAATATTATTCATTCCTCAGGAATAATTCCACAGATCTCTGTAATTATGGGTCCTGCTGCCGGTGGAGCTGTCTACTCTCCCGCCCTGACTGATTTTGTTTTTATGGTAAATCACACAAGCTATATGTTTGTTACCGGGCCTAATGTAGTGAAAGAGGTTTTGAACGAAGATGTCTCTTTCGAAGGTCTTGGAGGTGCAGAAGTTCATGCCCGGAAAAGCGGTGTTGCACATATGATCTACGACGACGAAGAAAATACTATTCTGGCCCTTAAGAAATTCCTGTCTTATCTTCCTTCAAATAACCTTGAAAATCCACCAATAGTAGCTGACGACGGATCAGTTGGAGAGATCAATGAAAAGCTTAGAGATATTATTCCTGAGGATCCGAATAAAGCATACGATGTAAAGGATGTCATTTTCCAGATTGTTGACAGAAACAGTTTCTTTGAGACAGCAGAACTTTTCGGAGGAAGCCTGGTGACAGGTTTTGCCAGGTTAAACGGTAAAACAGTTGGTGTTGTAGCCAATCAACCGAAAGTTCTTGCCGGGGTTCTTGATATCGATTCATCAACAAAAGGAGCCAGGTTCATCAGGTTTTGTGATGCCTTTAATATTCCTGTTATTACTTTCGAAGATGTTCCGGGATTCCTGCCTGGAGTTGATCAGGAACATGCAGGTATTATAAGGCACGGCGCTAAATTACTTTTCGCATACAGTGAAGCAACTGTACCTAAAATAACCATAATACTGCGAAAAGCCTATGGCGGAGCATTTATCGTTATGAACAGTAAAAATCTTGGCGGCGATTTCAGCTTTGCATGGCCGTCTGCAGAAATTGCTGTCATGGGACCTGACGGGGCTGTTGCAATTCTCTACAGAAAAGAACTGGCTGAATCGAATAATCCTGCTGAACTTAAAAAAGAGCTTGTTAAAAAATATCGTGATAAAATTGCAAATCCGTTCATTGCAGACGAAAGCGGATATATCGACGAAGTAATTGATCCGGCTATGACAAGGAAAAAAATCATCTCTGCTCTGAATGCACTTAATAATAAATGGGTAAAAGTGCCAGCGAGAAAGCACGGGAATATGCCGTTATGAGGTTAAGGTTGAGGTTGAGGTTGAAGTTGAGGTTGAGGTTGGGGTCAATAGTAAAAATCCGACAATCAGCAACAAGCAACCAGCAACAATTGTTAAGAACTCTGAGATTAAGACATATATGATGAAAATTAAAAGGATACTAATTGCCAACAGGGGTGAGATTGCAGTGAGGATAATGAAGACTGCGCACCTTATGAAAATTGAAACCGTTGCTGTTAAAACTGCTGTAGAACCAAATGCTATGTATCTGTCAGCAGCTGATGTGATATTTGATAATACGGAAGATATTTCAGAAATCCCTGTATTTCTCAACATAGAAAAAATAATAGAGATTGCTCTTAAAACAAACGCCAATGCTATTCATCCGGGGTACGGCTTCCTTGCAGAAAACGCATACTTTGCTCAGAAATGCATAGATAATAAGCTGATTTTTATTGGCCCTTCTCCGGATGCAATTTATAAAATGGGTAATAAAACTATTGCCAGGAAAATAGCCCTGTCCATTGGAATTCCGATGGCTATGGGCAGTGAAGGAAATATAGCCAATGAAGAAGAAGCAACAATAATAGCTGATAAGATCGGTTATCCTGTAATTATAAAAGCTGCCTCGGGAGGCGGAGGCAGAGGCATGAGGATAGTTCGAAAGCCGGATGAGATGGAAAAGATGTTTATTATTGCAAGTAAGGAGGCTGAGAAAGCATTCAACGATCCTTCAGTATTTGTCGAAAAATATATTGAAAATCCAAAACACATTGAGTTTCAGATACTTGGAGATACAAAAGGGAATATAATACATCTTGGAGAAAGGGAATGTTCAATTCAAAGGAAACACCAGAAACTTCTTGAAGAAGCACCATCGTGCGCTCTTGATGATAAACTGCGCAAAAAAATGGGAGATATGGCCGTCCAGATTGCAAAAGCAGTCGATTATCATTCTGCCGGAACAGTTGAATTCCTGCTTGACTCGGAAAAAAATTTCTACTTTATGGAAATGAATACCAGAATTCAGGTTGAACACCCGGTGACGGAAGCAATTACCGGTCTGGATCTTATAGAGCAACAGATCAGAATAGCAAATGGAGAAGAGCTTAAATATAAACAGAGTGATATTAAACTAAAAGGATGGGCCATTGAATGCAGAATAAATGCGGAAGATGTTCAGGCTGGTTTTGCTCCTGACCCGGGTAAAATTGAAAGTCTTAATATGCCAACCGGACCGTGTATCAGAGTTGATACGGGGGTTCAGACAGGGTCATCAATTGTTCCTAGTTACGATTCAATGATAGCTAAACTTATTGTAAAAGGAAAAGATCGCAGGGAAGCAATAAAAAACTGCAAAATGGCCCTCGATAAAGTCTGGATAAAAGGTACCAAAACAACTCTTCCGTTTTTCCGGATGCTTGTGCGTCATCAGAAGTTTCAGGATGGTACCTTCACAACTTCATTTATAGAAAAAGATCTCGAAAAATACTACTTTAACAGCGAATATGAAGAAATGCTGGCAGCCTGGCTCGCCACTAAGCTTTTTGTTGAAGAAAACCTGAATGACGACAGTATAAATGTCAATTTTGAACATGGAAAAGTAATGAGTCCCTGGTTGCTAAACAAGAGAATAAATCAATTTTAAATCAGGCAGGTAAATATGGGAAACGAAAAACTCCAGATAAAAAAACTTTACGCGCTTTCTTCCGAAAACAGGAAATACAGCTTTTCCATCCCGCTTAAGCATACAATAAAGATCGGGAAAAGGGAGTATGAGGTGAAACTTAAGGCTGATGAAAAATATGGCACTTATATTCTGTGGAAGAACCGGAAGTACCCTGTCGAAATTGTACGTTCAAGTCAGAATAAATACGAAATTCTGTTTAACGATATCAGTTACACTTTTACAGTAGAGACGCCGTTCTCCCTTCAGAGAATGAAGGTTTTAAGCTCTACTCGCGGTAGAATTGAAAAAGAAATCATTAAAGCTCCGATGCCGGGAAGAATTATCGATGTACTTGTCAGAGAAGGTTCTGTTGTTCTCAGAGGAGAGCCTCTGCTGATTCTCGAAGCAATGAAAATGCAGAATGAAATTATCTCTCCTGTAAACGGTACGATTGTGAAAGTACTGGCGAAACCAAATACCAATGTAATGAAAGATGATCTTTTGGCAGAGATTAAACTTTAGGAACTGTCTTTTGGTCAGGTTGAGCCTTAAGCATTCAGGTTGAATGCCTTCTCATAAAATATTTAAGCAGAATAAATAAAGTTATTGCGGTCAGGATGACTGAAATGGAACCGCAGATAAGACCCAGGACAGCTGATCTTATCATCCATGCCCAGGCTATCCAGTAGAACGGCGAAAAGAAGGCAAAATAGTTCCATGGGTGATGTACCAGAAGACCTGCAGGAAGTGCTATCAAAAATATCCAGTATAACCATGATAAAACAGATTTACCGTTTTTTTCCATTCTCGCTGCAACAATAAAAAGAAGAACAAAAGGCGATTGAATGGAAAGAAGCATTTCAGCAAAGAGTGTTCTTAACCATCCCTGCATCGGGACCGGCTTAATGTACCAGGTACTTAAAATTATCAGAATAAAGCTGAAAACCATGGATGCAAAAACTCTCATATACAGGGCATCGTTTCGAGTTTCCGGCAGTGTGTCTGAGCCTCCGATATTTGCTGGTTGCACTTCTTCAGACATGATCTTTCCAAATACAATACCTGTCAATACCGGAATCAAGGTAATAAGTGTGATTGAGACAAGCGTGTAGTATTTGTCAGGATTCAGCCCATATTTGATGTATTCGGAATGAGAAGGAACATGAATACAAAGCGGTAGAAAAATAATAATTAAAAACAGGATTGCAGGAACAATTAAAATCCTGTAATTCAGGGATATGGTCTTTATGTCAGCTAAAAAAGCGTTTTTAAGTTTGCTCCACATATCAAACTGACTACATAAGATAAAAAGTGTCCGTTTTGAACAACATTTCTCGTCCGGAATACCCTTTGTGTTACTTTGCGTTGACCTAAGTGTTCCTTCGTGGTAAATAAATTTATACCACAAAGGACCCGGAGGATTTCACAAAAGTCAACAAAGGAATGTGAGACAGTTTCTTTATTTTTAGTTCTTAACCGGAATATGTTTCAAAGTTCCAACAAGAAAATCCCAGAATTTTGCTACTGAAGCAATATTTACTTTTTCATCAGGAGAATGCGGATATCTTATTGTAGGGCCAAATGAGATCATATCCAGATTTGGATAAACACCAGCGATAAGACCACATTCAAGACCAGCATGTATGGCTTTTATTTCAGGTACCTTTCCGAACATATCCTTATAAATGCCACCCATAGTTTTCAGGATTGGAGATTGCATGTTCGGATTCCATCCGGGGTAGGTACCGGTCAACGTAACTTCAGCTCCGATAAGCTGGAATACAGCTGCAATTTTCCATGCAGTTGCTTCTTTGGCAGAATCAACCGAGCTTCGGGTAAGATTATAAGTTTCAAATTTACCGCCGATACATTTAACAATTGCGAGGTTATTAGATGTCTCGACCAGCCCTTTCATTGCCTGGCTCATCCTTTGAACCCCGTTTGGACAGGCAAACAACGATCTGATGATCTTGTATTGATCGCTCTGACTCATCACTTTAGCCGGGATAGCAGTTTTTTCGATTATAAATTTCAGATCAGGTTCTGTATCAGAAAACTCAGACCTGTACATTTTCTCATAACCTTTAACGAATACTTCAAATTCATCGGCTTTAATTTCAGGGACTAAAACAATTGAATAGGATTCTCTTGGAATTGCATTCCTCAGATCACCACCTGCAGCCTCGGCAAGTCTTATACCAAAATCGGATTCTGCCTGCATAAGGAACCTGAACATTATCTTGTTCGAATTTGCTCTGCCCAATGCAATATCAACACCAGAGTGCCCCCCTTTCAATCCTTTTGCTGTGATTTTATAAGCAGCCATTCCTTTCGGGGACTTTTCTTCTGCATAGTCTTTAGTGACATTTACATCTACACCACCGGCACAGCCAACATAAAGTTCTCCTTCATCTTCGGAGTCGAGGTTCATCAGAATATCACCATTAAGAAGACCTTTTTTGAGTCCGAATACACCTGTCATTCCGGTCTCTTCATCTATTGTAAAAAGAGCCTCCAGAGGTCCGTGCGCAATATCCTTTGATGCCAGAACCGCCATACTTGAAGCAACTCCGATGCCGTTATCAGCGCCCAGAGTAGTTCCATTTGCCCTTACCCATTCGCCGTCAATTACTGTTTCTATGGGATCTTTCTTGAAATCGTGCTTTTTATCGCTGTTTTTCTGAGGAACCATATCGAGATGTGTCTGGAAAATCACTCCTTTTCTGTTTTCCATTCCCTTTGTAGCCGGTTTCCGGATAATAACATTCCCGACATTATCAACTAACGTTTCAAGGTTATGCTTTTGACCAAACTCCTTCATATGCTCAATCATCTTTTGTTCATATTTTGAAGGACGTGGGATCTGTGTTATCTCATGGAAGAAATTCCATAATTGTTTTGGTTCAAGATTACGTATGTCGCTCATATTCAATTGTTTTTTTAATTAAGAAAATAAGACGATAAAATTAGTACATTTTATTAATATAAACAACGACATATCCGACAGAGAAATGGGCCGGAGAATTTTTCCCGGTATTGGTAAGAAAATATTAAAACAAAAACTTATCAATTTATTCTGTTTGATTTTTTGTAACAATTTTGTTACATTGCCATTACCTGATTCATAATTCTTGTAAAATATAAGAAGAAAGAAATGAACGACTTATCATTTCAAATTTTTTTAAGAAGATTCCCTGTATTTTCAAAATTGTTCATAATATTTACAAAATGACCTTTTTATATATAGTAGTTGCTCTGGTTATAATATTTGATTTTATAAATGGTTTTCACGATTCGGCCAATTCAATTGCAACAGTTGTCTCAACTAAGGTTCTTTCGCCGTTTGCTGCGGTCTGTATGGCTTCATTCTTTAATTTCATAGCGTTCGTAATCTTTCCTCTTAAAGTCGCCAATACAATGAGTTACGGAGTCGTAAATCCTAATGTTATAAACCTGACTGTTATTGCTTCTGCAATCGTTGCAGCGATTGCATGGAATCTTGCAACATGGTGGTTAGGACTTCCCTCAAGCTCTTCTCATACTCTTGTTGGTGGATTAGTCGGAGCTGCTGTTGCCAGTTCAGGTTGGAGTACAGTTGTAATGGCAGGTGTAATTAAAATTGTGATATTTATAGTAATAGCTCCGGTTCTAGGAATGTTCATGTCTTTTATAATATCGGCAATTGTCATCTTTATTGCTCGGAATCATTCTCCTTCAGGAATTGATAAACATTTCAGGCGTCTGCAGCTTTTATCTGCAGCAGCGTTTAGTCTTGGCCATGGAGGTAACGATGCCCAAAAGTCGATGGGCATAATCTGGGTGTCATTACTCGTAACAGGTATTGTGACAAAAAATGAAACTATAAAGGATCATATGTGGATCGTTCTTTCATGTCAGACCGCTATTGCTCTGGGTACGTTGTTAGGAGGCTGGAGGATTGTCAAAACAATGGGTCAAAAGATTACCAAGCTTAAACCGTTTGAGGGTTTTTGCGCTGAAACTGCAGGTGCACTGACTTTGTTCGGAGCCACTCACTTTGGGATTCCGGTCAGTACTACTCACGTAATTACAGGTGCGATTATCGGGGCAGGTGCAAGAAAAGGAGTATCAGCTGTGAAATGGGGTGTCACAACTAAAATTTTTTGGGCCTGGTTACTTACTATTCCGATATCAGCTATTATTGGTTCAATAATGTATCACCTTCTTAAGTTAGTTCTTGTATAAGAAAAAAAGTGTTACAATAAAATATTGATAATTATGAATATAGATAGTTTTTTAAAATTTTTTGTCCCGAAAGATCACTCCTTCTTTCCACTATTTGAGAGTGATGCACAGAACCTGGTAAAAGCAGCAGAACTCCTTAAAGAACTTTTAGCAAGTGCTGAAATCACTGAACACGAAAGGCTCTATAAAGAGATAAGGGACGTTGAACATATAGGAGATGATATCACAAATAAAACCTATGAGCAACTTAACAAAACTTTCATAACCCCATTTGACAGGGAAGATATTCATGAACTCACAGCAAATATTGACGATGTAGTTGATTCAATAAATGGAATTGCCCGCCGCATTTGCCTTTACAGGCCTAAGAAAATGATGCCAATCTATAAAGAAATGGCAGAATTGGTTTATGAAGGAGCAAAAGAGGTTGAAGCAGCTATTCATTGCCTGAAAGATCCGGTAGCCAATAAAGGAAAAATAGCCCGTTCCTGCGGCGCAGTAACAGCTATTGAGCACAAAGCCGATGAAATATATTTTACAGGAATCTCTGAACTTTTCGAAAAAGAAGAAGATCCCAAAGAATTAATCAAAAATAACAAAATCCTGGAGATGCTCGAAAGATGTGTCGATGAGGAGGAAGATGTCACCGATACGCTTAAGTCGATACTAATAAAGATGGCTTGAGAAAAGGCATGAGGTGTGAGTTGTGAGGTGTGAGACATGAGGTGTGAAGCGTGAGGTGTGAGGTTTTACTGAATGATCACTTTTTTGAAACTGTTTATTTTATCTGAAAAAAACCTGATAACATAAACCCCAGAAGCCTGGTTTGAAAGATCAATAACATTATTACCGGGGTTTTCTGTTTTATTGCAGATCAGAGACCCCTTCAGATTATAAACAGAAGCTTTACAGTTATCACAATTTTTTATTTTGAATATACCATTATGTGAAGGATTAGGATAAATATCAACTTCGTTTGTTGATTCGACAACAGGAATCCCTGTTCCTTTTTCTACAGTCAGATTAAATATTTGTGATACAGTTCCACAATTAAAACCATCTGAACCATATGATGTATAGGAGCCACTCTGGAGAGTATCGTTAATGGCAAACTTTACAGCTCTTAAAGCAGATGAAAATCCGTTTGGTCCCGTCCATGACCATCTCCAACCTGTTGAATCAGATGGCATTGGATTAAGAATGATTGTATCTCCTGTCCTGACTGTTGCAGAAGTCATCTGCAGAAACGGGTTATCGTTGATTTTAATAAATGGAGTGATGCTATCCTCGATCAGATTTAAACTGAAGTTGAAGAAAATATTCTTATGAGTTACCTTATATATACCTGTATCGCGAGGCTGAATATCTGACAGATTTATTTGTATGGTATTTGCCAGGTATCCGTTAGGACCGTTCCAGATCCATTCCGTTGTGTCGGATGATAACGTGCTGAATGATACAACTCCTCCCCTGCAGAGCAATGCCGAACCTGATGGCTGCCATCCTGAATTATTTATATTAACCAGGGGTTTAATCTTAATACTGTCAACCAGACAACCAGAACATAATGGTTTTACACAATTTATGGTTACTAAAGTCGGACTGAATGTCGTATATGAGCCGTCGAATAACCTGAATTCTGAAAAACCTGCTTTATTTTCATTGCTTGTACCCCCGGTAATTGTAATCCGGAAATACCTTGCTGTTACATTGAAATTATCGGTCTCTATTTGCTGAGTATCTGTATTGGCTGTTTTGTCGGTTGCAAGAGTCCAGTTTGTACTGTCTGAAGATGCTTCAATTTTATACTTATATGCTGTTCCTGAATTGAGCCATACAACCTGGCTGCCTGCAACATGTGAGTTAATCCCTAAATCAACGCACCACGAATGGCCGGCGTTTCCGTCTGCAGCTTTCCAGTAAGAACTTAAATTCCCGTCATTTCCGGCTGAAGCAAGATTTTTTCCTTTGGAAGTTGAATATGTACCATCGAAGACACGAAACTCGAAGAAACTAGCCCAGTTTCCATCATTTAAGCCACCTGTCACGGTTATGCGGATGTATCTTGCTGTTTCTGTGAAATTATCATCCATGGTTTGCAGCGATATTGAATTCGACGTTTTATTGGCGGAAAGTTTCCATATCGAATTATCGGTTGATGTTTCAATTTTATACTGATATGCACTTTCGTGTTCCCAATAAATCTCTGTCCCTGTAATATTGTGATTTGCGCCAAGGTCCACTTTCCACCAGTGACCTGTATTTGAATCATTAGCACACCACCGGGTCGAATTGTTACCATCGTTTCCTGCTGATGTGGGGTTATTACCCTGTTGACTGTCAGATACAGAACTTTTCCCGACAGCAATATCCGTTAATGTGTAAATGTCTTCCGAATCGGCATGAGCCGGTTTTCGTAAAGCGATATTATTTAATACAGGAGTGGTTGATGCGGTCAAGACAATCTGACCTTCCGCACCGGTCGACTGAACAATTGCAAGGCATTTTCCGTTGAAAGCCTGTCGCGTTGAAGATTTAAATGATTCCTGACTTAAAGGGTTCCCGTTGTCAACTCCAACTATTTTACCAGGACCGCTGATGGAATAAGTCACCTGGTTACCTGCGTCAGGATCAAAGGTGTTTCCGGAATCAACCATATCGGTTTCAATGTATGCCAGATCATATCCATCTGCATAAATTGTATCCCGATCGGTCTTTAAAACAATTTTTGAAGCAGGCGCTGCAGTAATAATACTGTCTTTAACTGAAACAATCCCATTCTTATAGGCTAATGCACTTATATTACCAATCATAAATGGCACTTTCCATTCTGAATGATAGGGTTTTATTTTTTGAATAATATTCGTGCCAATAAAAATCCCATTCTTAAATAATGAAACACTGTCACAATTTGAGTAAGTCCAAACCGGTATTGTATCACCTTCAGCCCAGTTCCAGTGAGGTAATAAATGAACCATTGGTTTTGATGTCCATTGGCTTTGGTAGAAATAGTATATATCTTTTGGAAAACCGCACATATCTACAATTCCAAAATATGAGCTTTTGGCGGGCCATCCATAGGGTGTCGGCTCCCCTATATAATCAAAGCCAGTCCAGATAAACTGGCCGGCAACATAGGGACGTGTTTTATCGAATTCCCATGAGTCTTCAGCGCTATGTCCCCATGGCACAACTGAATTGTCATAAGAAGAACACTGCATATCCAATGCAGTAAGAGTATTCTGGTCAGTCGGCGTATGATAGACACCACGGGTTCTCACTGCCGAAGATGTTTCACTTCCCATTATTACCCACGTGGGATGACTGATATGGTCATTATCATAAGTCACGCCTGAAGAATAATTATAACCGACAATACCTAACAAGGGTCCCAGCAAAGCCTGATAATTCAATGCCTGCGTAATAGGTCTGGTTTCATCATCTGTGTTGACCCATTTTATGAGCTTTTGAGCAATAGAATACCCGCTTGCGTCTCCCTGCTGGGGTATCTCATTGCCAATGCTCCACATGACCACACTTGGATGATTCCGGTCGCGGCGAATCCAATCCTGAACATCCTGCTGAGCCCAGGTATCAAAAAAAATACCGTAGTCATAAGTATTCTTGCCTGTCTCCCAGCAGTCAAATACTTCATCCATGACAACCAGACCTAATCTATCGCATATATCAAGCAATTCAGGAGCAGGAGGGTTGTGAGATGTACGGATAGCGTTACACCCAAATGATTTTAAAATTTCTACCTGCCTTTCCAATGCACGGTAGTTCTGTGCGGCCCCGAGGCTTCCCAGGTCGTGGTGCATGCAAACCCCATGAAGTTTTATATTCTGATCATTCAACCAGAAACCCGTATTTGGATTTATGGTTATTGAACGAATACCCAGAGTAGATATAAAAGTGTCCGTAACTTTTTTGTTGAGGAACACCTGTGTCTTGACTGTATATAGATATGGATTTGAAATTGACCACAGGACCGGGTTTGAAATACGTAGTTTCAAACCTAATGTTCTTTCACCATTATTTTCAACACTGACAGGGGCACATGTATTTGTAGCTATCCCATTACCCAGTTTATCATAAATGGTTGTGACCATTGTAATGTTTTGAACGGAATTGGAATGATTCTGGACTCTGGTGTCAGCTGCAACATCTGCAGAAGATATGTCTGATGATGTTGTTTTAACAAATGAACCGCAATAAGCGATATGAACCTGATTAGTGACAGTAAGCCATACATTCCTGTAAATACCGCTACCTGAATACCAACGGCTGTTGGGTTGATTATTATTAACTTTAACAGCAATTACATTAGGTGCAGAACCAGTCTTAATATAAGAGGTAAGATCATATTCAAATGAGCTGTAACCATATGGCCGGGTACCCAATTGTTGCCCGTTTATCCAGACGGTGCTATTCATATATATTCCCTCAAATTGGATTGTAATTCTCTTGCCTGAAACTGAATCGGGCAAATAAAAGGTCTTTCGGTACCAGCCAATACCACCGTCAAGGTAACCACCACCGCTTCCTGCTATTGAGTTCTGGTTAAAAGATAGTTCAATACTCCAGTCGTGTGGTAATGTAAGCTTCCTCCAGGCCGAATCATCAAAACCTGTTGCAAAAGCACCGCTGACATCTCCTAATTGAAATTTCCAGTCATTGTTGAAATCGACACCTCTCCCACCATTGAAATTATCAGTGACAGGAACAGGAACAGCTGAATATGAATTTACTGTAGACAGGTTTAGCAGAATGAAGACTAATATTCTTAACAATATGAGATTCTTTATCTTCATGATTTAATTTTATAATTCACCATTTCACCCAATTCATACTATTTTTGAACAATCACCTTTCTTGTTATTAACTCAGTCTCAGTTTTAAATTGCAGAAGGTAAATTCCATTTTGAGAATTAAACACTGGAATATTGATATAATTATCACCAGCCTGATAATCCGTTTTCGGCAATACAACCAATAACTTTCCGGTCAAATTGTAGATACTCAAAGTTACGGGCTGCTGAGCCGGTAAATTAAACCAGATGTTTATCTGATTCCGGACGGGGTTAGGATAAACAATCAACTTTGCATCCTTTGTGATGGATTTACTTATTATAACTTCAAAATTCCAATCGTTTTTACCTGCGTTAAATGAAATTTCATTTTCAAACCTGTCGAAAAAAGCTCCTGTATCAGCTTCCACATAATACCTGTTCCCCGGTTTTAATTCCTGAGTTCCCGAAAAACTGATTTCACTGGAACCCGACCCGAATACAGAGTTGCTATCGATCACCTCAATCAATTTATCATCTGAGAAATTCCGAATTGAAATTTTCTTTCCTTTAATATAATAGGCCGGGGCTGAAAATTGAATTTTATAAACCGGCCTTGTTTCAGCAATCTGTGATTGATTAGAGGGAGTGAATGAAATGGTATTTACGGTTAAACTATCAGTTATTTCAAAGCTGCCGTTTAATCTTATATCCCGTGAAGAGGAGCCGATTAATAAATCATATTCTCCTTTATCATAAGCAAAAGCTTTCAGTTTTTCTTTATAATAAGATACCGATGAACTATCGAGCTGGACAGAAATAGTTTTAGTCTCTCCAGGCGAAAGAAAAACTTTTCTAAATGCTTTTAACTCTTTATATGGACGTGGAACTTTGCATGAGACCTGATGGATGTACAATTGAGCAGCTTCAGCACCAGCTACATTCCCTGTATTTTGAACATCAAATTCCACAATTATTTTATCCATTTTTTGTGTGCTTGCAGGCGAAATCCTCAGATTGGAATAGTCAAAAGTAGTATAAGAAAGTCCGAATCCAAAGGGAAAAAGCGGATCGACATTTTTTGAATCATAATACCGGTAACCTAATAACAATCCTTCAGAATAACGTACTCTCCCACTGGAAGTTGTATCATAATAATTGCGATAGACAGGATTATCTGACCATTTTTTTTCAAAAGATGCCGGAAGTTTGCCGCTTGGGTTTGTAACTCCAAATAATATTTCGGCTAAAGCCGTGCCTCCTTCCTGTCCCGGATACCATGCCTGCAGATATGACTTTATATTTGACAGCCAACCGGCTGTTGCAACGCTTCCACCTGCATTTACTATTACAATTGTCCTGGAATTTACATTAGCCACGGCATTTATTAAATCTTCCTGATGATCAGGAAGTTCAAAAGTACGATCGGAACCTTCTCCTTCCGTGGTCGAATTAAAACCCACACATACAATTGCTGCATCAGCATTTTTAGCCAATTTAACAGCTTCTGAATTTGGAAAGTCAAGCAATTTCCATCCTAAATGAACTTCAGCGAGCCCTGCATGTTCGTAGTATTCAAACCTGATCGAGTGAACAGTATTGTCGAGATAAACAACTGTGCTTGTAGTGTTTACTGCCTGATCCTGCCATTGATTCATCACCAGTTTATTATCGATGTAAAGACGATACCCGTCATCACCTGCTCCAATGAATTCATAATTGCCAGAGGTATCAGGGTGAATAAATCCAGTCCAGCGGATTGAAAAATTATCGGTTGGAAATCCCGGTAAAGAAGGTCCACCGCTTGCCCAGTTAAAATCTATATGAGCATCAATCTGTGAATAAGCCGGGGTTCCTGAAAGATCAATACTGGTGAAATATTGAGCATTAAGACCCCCAGTTTGCAACAGTGAATCAGCATAAAATACAGAAGTACTGTAGGAGTTTGCCGGGTCCATCAGACCCGATGCATAAGTTATTGTAATATTTTGTCCGGCCAGGTTTTTTATTCCCTGAAGCACTGTAACAGAATGAAAAGGACTGGTATATGAGCTTCCTCCGCCCGCAACATATGAATCGGCATTCGGACCTATAACGGCAATATTTTTTAGAGAATCTCTTTTAAGCGGCAATGTTTTGTTTTCGTTCTTCAATAAAACAACTCCTCCACGGGCAAGATCCAGCGCAACAGCTGCATTATCAGGATTATCCAAAGGGAAACTAGTATCAGTCTGATTATGGTCAAAAAAACCAAAAGCAAAAAGGTCCCTCAATATCCGTTTCACTTTATCGTCTATGGTA
>JBARBF010000130.1:0-2032 GCA_049792755.1 Bacteroidales bacterium
GTTCCTGCCTTTGTGAGGGAGATCCCTCACTAACGTTAATCCCTCGGGATGACAATGCTTTATGGGATCACAAGAGGAAGAAACGGCGATTCGACACAGTCTGTTCTATTCCTGATATTACTACGAATCGCCACTTCTTCCCCTGCAGCCAAAAAGAAGACTTGTCACCCCGAGAGTTTATTCAATATTTTATTGCACTCCATGTTTTATGACAATTATTAAAAGTTATAACGACCTAAAGGTCATTCAGGCGGCGGTTTGATACAATATTACGATTATCTTCGTAAATAAAACAGTGCATAAGAACGGATTTACTGAACAATTTGATTCACATATCAAACTCATTTACAGTTTCTTTGATCGCCTGATCATACGTGGATATATTCATGGAATGTTTGATCCCAAGAATGTGATTATTTTATTACGGAACCTGGGATTTTCTAAACACACTAATGGGGTTATTAAACTATTGGCTGAACAATTAGGTTCACATATCAGGAAAGAAGCTGAAAACAAGGGTGTTCCAATACTATGGCGAGATAATATCGGAGGTAAGGATTTAAATATGCAACGTTATGTTGAGCAGAACTATGTTAGAGAGGGTTTATTCGGCACAATTTGCATTATAAAGTCAATGGAAAATGTGGGTACATACTGGAATAAAGATATTATCACCAAAGAGGGTAAGCCATTTACAAAGATGTACTGGTGTAATAAGCCAGTGAGTCAATATTACATTTACATCAATGACAAAGATCTTGGATTGTGCTGTTTAAAAATTTCATCTTACCTGCCATTCTATTGCCAGTTCTACTGTAATGGACATCAATATCTTAAACAACAGTTCGACAAGCGAAGAATTGGTTATAAAATGGAGGACAATTCATTTATAGATATTGAGGATCAGGACACTTTAAAAAAGTTGGTGAATGACTTTAAAGGCAGCATTATTGAGTTGGCTATTAAACGTTGGATGGACATCTGGTTCAGTTTCAATAAGGGAGAGCGGTCAAGATGCTCAGCACTATTAAATCATCGTTGGTATACCTGTCAAAGTGAGATTTGCAGCAACATAATATTCAAGAATAAAGGTTATTTCGATAAGGTATATGACAAGTTACTTGAAAAACATCATCGTATCGGAATGCCAGATAGTCTAAGCAAGGTGTTTGATTTAAAACGGGAAAGGCAGCATAGTAATAGTACTCAAAAGATTTACTATAAAAGAGCGTGCATAAAACACTGGATACAAGGCAATTCTATCAAGATGTATAACAAGGGCGGTTATTTGCTCCGTGTGGAGACCACTATAAATAACCCCGGATTGCCCGGGGCTAAATTACATAAGCCAGTATATGATATTAAGGGCTACTATTGGTACGGTCACGGATGCAATAACCGCTTTCTTGAGGCTTTATCGGAGGTTGATTCAAGTCAGTTGAATGACACCTCTACAAAATATACCGAGACTCTAATAACGGAGAAAGGGAAGCGTATCGCAGCGCCAGATTTAAGGCAGAAGAAACAATTGGCACTTGTAGCTGCACTGCTTAATTGTAGGTACAGTTCGGAGTGGTTTCGAGTGAAAGATTTAATGCCCTGTTTATCAGGTGATTATTCTAAAACTGCAGAAATCAGGTATCAACTACAGAAGTTGAAGGAGCGAGGGCTTCTGGAAAAGAGACAAGGTGCTAATTATTACAGAGTTACAAGAGAGGGTTATATTTGGTTATATGTTTCTTATTGCCAGATTAGATATTTCGTAAATCCCTTATTATCAACTTCCATTGAAAAAGGAATAAGGCAAAAAATGGACAGTCTGGATGAATTTGAGAAGGCAGTTAGAAACATTCACGATGGATTATCCTCTATTTATCAACAACTTAACATTGCAGCGTGAAAAAAGAAAAAGAGAATTAAATTCTCGTTTTTAAATTACAATAACATATAATAATGTAAGACCACACGAAGCCCTGGATATGGAAACACCAGCTGAAGCACATACACGCTCAACGATACCATTCCCGGAACG
>JBARBF010000131.1:0-1555 GCA_049792755.1 Bacteroidales bacterium
TCATTAATATAGCCACCCAAAAGCTCATCTGCTCCTTGCCCTTCTAAAACTACCTTGACATCCCTGCTGGCAACTTTAAGTATTTGGCTCAAAGGAAATATTGCAGGGGAGCCATGACCCGACTCCAGGAAGCGGATAATCCTTCTCAGATCATCAGTATAATTATCATATTTTATATCTATAATATGTGCCGTCAAGTCAAGTTTGTCCGTCAATCCTTTTACTAATTCAGATTCATTAATTAATATATCTTCCCTGAAGTTTTGTTTTTCAAGCTTATGAAAGAGTAAATTTGGAAAAGCTGCAGTATAAGCATTCTTATTACCGTCAAATTGACCATTTAATAAGCAAACTATTGAAGAAGAATCGATACCTGAGGAAAGTGTGAAACCAACCGGGACGTCACTTCTCATTCGAAGCTTAATTGAATCTGTCAGAATTTGTCTGTATTCTTCAATAGCTGCATTTAATGTTATTTTATTATCTGCTTTTCTCGGATAATCCCAGTATCGGCACTTTCTGATTCCATTACAATCGACAAACATATTAAAAGCCGGCTCAAGCCTGAATATATTCTCAAACCAGGTTTGACTGGTCTGAGCACCAATACTCATCCGGCAGTAATTAGAGATTATATTGTAATTTGGGATCTTTAACCGGGGAAAGTAAAAAATAATTCCTTTTATTTCAGAGGAGAAAATAAACTGTCCATTTACAATTGCATAATAAAATGGTTTGATACCAAACCTGTCTCTTGAACAGAACATTTTCTTATCGGCTTTATCATATATTACGAAAGCCCACATTCCGTTAAACTTAGTAACACATTCTTCACCCCAATGCTGATATGCTCTTAAAATTACCTCGGTATCACCTGAGGTCCTGAAAATATAACCCGCTGCTATTAGTTCAGTTTTTAACTCAAGATAATTATAGATTTCTCCGTTATAAACAATCCAGTATCTGTTATCTGCCTGAAATGGCTGGGCATTATCTTCAGAAAGGTCAATGATAGACAATCTGACATGCCCTAAAATAGCCTCCCCGTCAAACATAGTGATCCTGTGTCCATCAGGACCTCGATGAACCATTGTCAAAAGCGCAGATTCAAAATTTTGTTGATGAAAAATTTCTTTTTGCTGAAGATTGTATATACCCAGGATACCGCACATTTAAATTTAGTCTTTAGATCCGGAAATTGGATACTTTAAGTGCATTAACAGAAATGAGAATAGCGAAAAAAATGATATCCCTGCTAATCGGTTCAGCATGGATTCAAATGTAAAAAAGATCAACATCATTATAATGTAAATTCCGTAAAGCAGGTTTCTGTTCTTGACTGCAGAAAATATCATTAAACCGATAATTGCCAGGAATATTAACAATCCTACTGCTCCTGAAGATAACAGGATTTCAAGAAATTCATTATGCGCATTTAAGTTATCATAATAACCATTTGTAAATCCTAATAGTTTAAACTCTGTTTTTAATTCTTCACAGGCATCCCCTATCCCAACTCCAAAAACAGGATTCTTTTCAATTACCTTATAAGCCG
>JBARBF010000132.1:0-25944 GCA_049792755.1 Bacteroidales bacterium
GAAGGAAGATATCCCTGCATATGAAATGATAAAATATTCGGTGAATATTCATAGAGGTTGTTTCGGAGGATGCAGTTTCTGCGCTATTGCCGCACACCAGGGAAAACAAATAGTAAGCAGATCAGAAAAGTCGATACTTAAAGAAATAGAAAAGATTGCAAAACTGCCAGATTTTAAAGGCATTCTCTCCGATCTGGGCGGACCATCAGCCAATATGTACAGGATGAAAGGTAAGGACATGAAGTTATGCAAAGTATGTTCAAGACCTTCCTGTATATGGCCTTCAGTGTGCAAAAATCTGAATACCAGCCATAAAGAACTTACTGGTCTGTATAGAAAGGTCGATAAGACCACTGGGATAAAAAAATCATTTGTAGGAAGTGGCATCCGGTATGATTTATTGTTTCCTGAATGGAATAAAAACGCCGGAAGAGATGAAGGTGAATATCTGGAGGAACTGATTATAAACCATGTTTCAGGAAGATTAAAAGTGGCTCCTGAACACACATCACCATCCGTATTAGCATCCATGCGCAAGGTTCCGTTCGGTCTTTTCAAAAAACTTAAAAAACGGTTTGATAATATTATTCTGAAATATGATTTGAAATATGAGATGATTCCATATTTTATTTCAGCCCATCCGGGATGTACAGATGCAGATATGAAAGATCTGGTGGCAGAGGTGAAAAGTCTGGGCATTAAACCCGAACAGGTTCAGGATTTTACTCCAACTCCTATGACGCTTTCAACATTAATGTATTATACGGGTTTCGATCCATATTCAGGGAAGAAGATTTATGTGGCAAGGAATATCGAGGATAAACGCAGGCAAAAGGAATATTTTTTCTGGTATAAGAAGGACCGTGGACGTATTGGTACAACGGCACAAAGGCGCAACAGCAGGTAGTATCTTATGTGTTAAAAACGACATTAACGATTACGGTAATTTACTATGGTAAAAGTGATGAAGCGACCCTATGATCTGGATTTAAAAACCTCCTAAACCAGATACTTTACAATCTTACTAGTCTTCAAAGCGTAATCAATTTCACTACTTGTTGAAGAACCGATATAACCACCCACGTTTATAACAAAGATTTCATCAGCCAGGTCGATTTTCCTTTTATGCATATCATCAAGCATCTCTTTGGTGCTCTCCGACCATACTTCGTTATCGCCTGAGTGACCAAATAACCCTACACTGATGACAATATTACCCTCAAGAGTTAACCGTTTCTGCTCGGCTAAAAACTCGTCTCTGAATTTTGTGCTTCCGCACAGTGTGATGATTTTGTATTTACTGATCATATTCTTTTAAAATGTTTTTAACATCATCGGGCGCTACCCTTCCATAGGTTTTATCTCCTACAAGCACCACAGGGGCAAGACCACATGCACCTACACATCTAAGCGTGGACAATGAAAACTTATTATCTTTTGTTGATTCTCCGACCTGAATAGCAAGTTCTTTCTTAAATTCATCAAGGACTTTTTCAGCGCCCCTTACATAGCAGGCTGTTCCAAGACATATACTTATGGGGTGCTTCCCTTTTGGCGTCATGGTGAAGAATGAGTAGAATGTCACCACTCCATAGATTTTGGCAACAGGCATGCTGAGGCCATCGGAAACGACCTCCTGAATTTCTGCAGGCAGATATCCAAAATGTTCCTGGCATGTATGAAGAACGTTTATAAGTTCCTGTGGATCATTATTAAAGGTATTACAAACTCCTTTTATAAAGTCCACATCTTCTTTCCTTAACTCTAATTTTATATGAGACATAGCCCTGAATTTTATTGTTGTCGAATCTTATAATATTATTTTTTAATTAGGATCTTTTTCTTTTTATCAAAATAATGAGTGTGAAGCAAGTGATGAGATTTTTCACTTCCTGGTTTGTCGAGAAACTCTTCATAAAGTTTTATTATGAAAGGATTCTCATGTGATTTTCTAAGAGGTTTGCTTCTATCTTCCGTATAAAGAGCTGCCGCCCTCGACTTGATAATCTCCGAATTACCATGGTGCAACGGTTGTCCTCCACCACCGATACATCCTCCAGGACAAGCCATAACTTCAATTGCATGGAATTGTGATTTTCCAGATCTTACATCGTCAAGAAGTTTCCTGGCATTTCCCAACCCGTGCGCAATGCCGATATTAAGAGGAAGCCCATCGAAATCAATTGTAGCAGAACGTACACCTTCCATGCCTCTGAGTTGAGTGAATTCAAGACGTTCAAGCTTTTTACCTGTATAGAGTTCGTAGGCGGTACGGCAGGCAGCTTCGATAACACCTCCGGTAGCTCCGAAAATTACACCGGCTCCCGTTGATTCCCCTAATGGTGAATCAAATTCTTCATCCTGAAGGTTTTTGATATCAATATTTGCCTGTTTGATGAACGATGCCAGTTCCCTTGTTGATATTGAAAAATCGACATCCGGATTACCGTTAACTGAAAATTCATCTCTCTGACATTCATATTTCTTGGCCAGACACGGCATTATTGATACCACAACCATATCCTTGCGGTTTACTCCGATCTTGTCGGCAAAGTATGTTTTGGCTATTGCTCCGAACATCTGCTGGGGCGATTTTGCAGTTGATGGCACGTCCTTGAGATCGGGGAAATATTCTTCAAAGAAATTAACCCATCCGGGACAACACGAGGTAAGTATCGGTATTTTTGCAGTCGTATCACCCTTAAGGTGTCTGCTCAGTCTGTCAAGAAATTCTGTCCCCTCTTCCATAATAGTCAGGTCAGCCGCAAAATCTGTATCGAATACATAATCGAATCCCAGAGCTCTCAGAGCTGCAGTCATTTTGCCTGTCACAAGCGTTCCCGGTGCAAGTCCGAACTCTTCACCCAGAGCAGCCCGGACGGCCGGTGCAGTTTGTACTACAACAGTCTTGGTAGGATCTACCAGGGCCCTGAGTACCTGAGGAACATGGTTAACCTCTGTTAGTGCACCTGTCGGACAAACAGATACACACTGTCCGCAGTAGGTACAGGTTGAATACTCAAGATTCTGCTCGAATGCAGGAGCGACAGTTGCCATAAATCCTCTGTTAATTGCCGATATTGCTCCGACAGTCTGAACATCGTTGCACATCATTTCACAGCGGCGGCACATTATACATTTATCGAGGTCCCTTATAATTGACGGTGAAGTGTCTTTCCTGTAAGTGGAAACGGCTGCATACTCAGCACCGGGGATATCTCTGATTCCCAGTCTGTGAGCCATGGCCTGAAGTTCGCATGTACCTGATTTTGAACATATAAGGCAATCTTTTGGATGATCAGAAAGAATGAATTCCATTACAGTTCTTCGAGCGTTTAACACTCTTGGTGTGTGTGTCTTGACAACCATTCCGGGTTCGCATTTTGTAGAGCATGTGGGAGCCAGGGTTCTTCTTCCCGAAACTTCTGCAACACAAATGCGGCAACCACCGGGTTTGTTTTCAATATTCATATCATGAAGCTCCATATAACAGAGGGTCGGAATATCAATTCCCAGTTCCCTTGCAGCTTTATATATGGTAGTACCTCTTGGCACATCAATTTCTTTATTATCAATAGTAAGCTTTATAGTTTCCATTATTATTTTGATTATCTGATAAATATTGCATCAAACTTACATTTCTCAATACAGGCACCACATTTTATGCAGATTGACGGGTTAATGAGATGAATCTCTTTTCTCTGGCCCGATATAGCATTTACTGGACAAACCTTTGCGCAGGCGGTACAACCCACACAATTCTCAGGGTTGATAACATATTCCATAAGGCTACGACATTGACCTGCCGGACATTTCTTATCAGTAACGTGTGCAACATACTCATCATAGTAGTTATCCATCATAGAGAGCACCGGGTTAGGTGAAGTCTGACCGAGTCCGCAAAGTGCGGTATCTTTTATAACCACACTCATATTCTTCAGTCTGTCAAGATCTTGCAGAGTACCTTTACCTTCACATATCTGCCCAAGAAGCTCATGTAACCTCTTGTTTCCAATTCTGCAAGGCGCACACTTTCCACACGATTCCTCAACTGTGAAATCGAGGAAGAATTTTGCCATGGATACCATGCAGTCATCCTGGTCGAGAACAATCATGGCCCCCGAACCCATTATTGATCCTGCTGCTATAAGGTTATCGAAATCAATCGGCGTATCTAGATGTTTTTCGGAAAGGCAGCCTCCTGATGGTCCGCCGGTCTGGATACCTTTGAATTTTTTACCATTCCTGATTCCACCTCCGATCTCGAATATTACTTCCCGGAGTGTGGTTCCCATCGGGACTTCAATAAGTCCTACATTATTGATCTTACCGGCAAGGGCAAACACTTTGGTTCCTTTTGACTTTTCAGTTCCAATGCCTGCAAACCATTTTGCGCCTTTGAGGATTATAGCCGGAATAGCAGCAAAAGTTTCTACATTGTTGACATTGGTTGGTTTATTGAGGTACCCGGCTTCTGCCGGGAAAGGTGGTTTTACGGTAGGTTCACCCCGCAACCCTTCCATGGAATGAATAAGCGCGGTCTCTTCGCCACATACAAATGCCCCGGCACCATACCGTAGTTTAATGTCAAAGTTAAAGCCTGTGCCAAATATATTATTGCCAAGTAATCCGTATTCTCTGGCCTGGGTAATTGCTAGTTTTAACCTTTCGATTGCAAGAGGGTATTCGGCACGGATATATATCAGTCCGTTGGTTGCACCGATACTGTATCCACAAATTGCCATAGCTTCAAGAACGGAATGAGGATCACCCTCCAGAACTGAACGGTCCATAAATGCACCCGGGTCACCTTCATCAGCATTACAAACAACATATTTCTCGTCAGACTGGTTTTTCCGGGCAAGTTCCCATTTGAGACCTGTTGAGAACCCTGCACCACCACGACCTCTCTGACCGGAATCTTTAACCTCTTTTATGACTTCTTCAGGTGACATAGATGTTAATACTTTTCCAAGTGCCTGATAGCCATAACGGGCAATATATTCATCTATACTTTCAGGATTTATAAATCCGCAATTCCGGAGAACTATCCTGAGCTGTTTTTTGAAAAAGCCCATCTGAGTCGGATCGGATATGGGTTCCTTTGTTACTGAGTCTTTATGTAAAAGCCTTGTCACCTTCTTTCCCTTTATCACATGTTCTTCGATGATAACCTGAGCATCTTCAGGCTTAACCCCGACGTAGATTGTATTATCAGGCATTACTTTTACAATCGGACCTTTCTCACAAAAACCGAAACAGCCTGTCATTATAACCTGGACTGAGTCTACTAATCCCTTTGCTTCGAGTTCATCTCTTAAATTGCAGACAACAGCATCGCTCTCTGAGGAATGACAACTGGTGCCACCACAAACCAGGAGATGCATACTGTATTTTGACATAGTTTTTCCTCCTTATATGTTTAAGTCAATTGTTTGATAATTCACGGGAATAATACCATCAACAAATTCCCCCGTTTTGATATATTTTTCAATTATCTGGTCTGCTCTTTTGAGGTCAACAAAACCAAATACTACCGGGTCCTGACCCGGTAATTTAACTTCAATAGTTGGTTCTGCATAACAGTACCCCATGCAGCCTGTCTGTGTTACAACTGCAGCTACATTTCTCCTTTCAAGCTGTTCCGTAAAAAACTCCATTATGGTCCTGGCTCCGGATGCTATCCCGCAGGTTGCCATCGCAACTTTAACCTGGACAATATTCTCAGGATCAATGGCTTTAATCCGGATCTCCGGTCCTCTTATTAATTCTTCGCGCTTCTTCTTCAAATCTGCGAACGATGTGATTTTTGACATTCTGTTATCTGTTAAGTTAAATTGGTATAAGAACCTTTTGTTTTATATATATGTTTGCTTAAATTTATTAATTATTTCTTTTATCAGACTTCTCATTTCAGTTGTTTTGGATATATTAAAACTATTCAGCCACAAAGGTAATCAATTAGTGTGAATAAAATAACAATGTGAATAAAATAACACAACTTTATACTTGTTCTAAATAAAGAGGATAGTTCTTTATTTAGAAGGTGAATGAAAAACCGGGATAAAACGAAAGGACATGCCAGGGCATGTCCCTACATTTGTCTTTTTACTGTTGTCTTTTTACCTTAATACAGCATTTCCCAGTAAAACCCTTCCGCTTTTCCAGAAAGCTCTGAAATAAGGATCATCAGTGATATAAATAATCTCTCCGGAACCTATTTTTTCCGTACCAATAACGAGAGTATTCTTTATTTTATCTTTGTACTTAAATCCGGCAAAGCCAGAAACAGGCTCTTTATCAAGTATATAACCAATATTGCTGCCAGTAGCCAGAAAAGGATATCCTGCTGAGCGTTTCATAATAAACCACTCTTTTCCCAAACCAAAAGCATATGGATCAGTCTCATCAAGTCTTACCTTATAAATACTACCTATGGAATGGTCAGAAAGATCATATCTTTTTTCATTTTCAAATTCAAATTTTTTAAGAAGGGTAGAATCATCGCTTTTTATTTTTTTCTCAGTGAGTTTCTGTTCTGCAGTTCTCATCTCGATCGCTTTTGCCAGCGAAGTAGATTTTTCACCCGCAAAAACTGAAATAGCGTTTTCAATGGCAACCACTCTGCCCCCTCTTTTAACATAATCTATAATAGTATCTTTAAGTTTGGAGTATTTACCTGACGTAAGTATCAGAACTTCATAATCCTTTAAATCAAACTTATTTGTAGTAGATGGATTAATTAATGTCAGAGGATAATTTAATTCTTTTTCGAAGAAGTACCATACTTCTCCCACTGAGCTAGACGAAGTGCCATCACCACACAGCACTGCAACTGATTTCTTTTTTACAAGTGGAGTATCTTCCGAACCAAAGTCTTTGCCTGAGTCTACTAAACCGGTAATAGAGGGTACAAGTTTTACCTGGCACTCATTAGCTGCAGCTATAGCAATTTTATCAAATTCAACTTCGATATCTTTATTATCACCACGGGCAACGATCAGACTCCCCCTGTTAAAATTGTTCCCATTCAGGATAAATGGTTTTAATGAATAGCGTACCTTGATATTTTTGTTAAAGAGAGCTGCCATTAACTTTATTTCATCAAATCCCCGGAAGTTTGCCACATAGGCATAAGGTTTGTTCACAGCAGCTTCATTGATAATTCTTTCAAACTGAACTTTGGTGGTATCCGGAGTGAGCTTATCATCAATGGCAAAAGCTTTTAGATTATAGACGTAAGGCAGAGCCCAGGCTGTTATATCATAAGTCAGGGAATCGGAAAACTTGCTTGATGGTTCAAATAGTGCTTCTACAAAGTGAGACTGGGGTTGATAAGCACTAACGAGGATATCTCCTTTTTCAATCGTTACTTCGCCCTCTTTATTTGCACTGTAGTCGAATCCCTTAAATCTTTTTCCTGCATTCCCGGCATAATTGTATCTTATTTGATTTCTGTCAAGCAGTTTCAGAAGGTCTTTAATATTTGATTTTTCATTAGATCCTTTGATAATCACTGATTTATAATGAAATTGAGGATTCTTCACACTTTCATCAAAGTATTTATTATACTCAGAAAGCAGTTTTTCCCTGTTTTCACAGGATACTTTTATTGTAGCCATTGATGCAGTGAAATGACCATCTATTCTATCTTTCAATGTAAGCGTATCTCCTGATTCAAGCTTATATGCAAGACCTGACGGACCTCCTCCTCCCTGCTCAAAAGTAAACCCTACTGCTCCGTTAAAAATAGGCCATGTGTCGCCATAACTGGGATAAAAGAGGTCAAAGTTTTCTTTGGTAAAATAGAGTTTGAACTTCTCGTTGAAAAGATTGGCAGTTCCATTTCCCATAAGTTTATGGAACTCATGCTGCCAGGGTGTGATTACAGTATTCCATGGATCTGCACCGGGTGCAAAAAAGAAGGTAGACTCAACTCCCATCTCATGAAAGTCTGCATAAACCTGAGGCATAAACTGGTTGTAGAGAATCTGCCTTTGTTGTGTTTCTGTCTGAGTCTGCCAGGTCCAGTCGCGGTTAAGATCGAACAAGTAATGATTTGTTCGGGCACTAGGCCAGCCCTGGTTATGTTCCCATGATTTACCGTCAGGAGTAATTATACTGTTCATAGTATTACGGTATCTGTTGGTATAGAGATCATGTCCATCGGGATTCTGGCATGGATCAATGACAATTACACACTCCTTAAGGTAATCAGAAACACCCGGATATGAATCACTTACAAGTGTGTAAAGTGTTTTCATAGCAGCTTCCATACCGACAGCCTCATTCCCATGGACATTATATGCAAGCCAGATGAATGGAATCTGTTTCCCGGTAAATTCACCTTTTAATAAACCGGCCTTTATCAGATTATTCTTTCTGTATTCTTCAAGATTGGCAAGGTTTTCCTGACTTGAAATAAAACAGACTCCCAGAGTACGGCCTTCATTGGTTGTGCCGTATTCGCGATATTTTGCCAGGGGTGAAATACTGGCTATATATTTAAAATATTCGACAGCCCTGTATTGAAAAGTAAACTGTGTACCAAGGTCGTATCCAAGAAATTCTCCAGGAGATTTTATTATCTGGGAATGGAGTGTAGAAATAATCATTATGGAAGCAAATGCAACCAGACAGGTCTTTTTCATTTTGAAAGAATTAGTTTCAGTGGGTTAAATATAATCTTTTTTCAATTTCGTTTAAAATTATTTCATTCTGCTTTTAAACAGATAAAATAGCTTAATGAAATGTTCCTGTCAGGTTCAAAAAAGATTAATAATAACATATTCCGGTTTGGATTCGCAGTTTGTAGAATGCAATTTTATAAGAAAAATAAATGTTTCCCCGAGCTCTGTGCTCTGTGCCCTGTGCACTGTGCCTTTTGACTATACATGAAAATAACTGTCGAGCCTTTTCCCCTTCTTCATCCTGTAATGTACGAAGAGCAGGACAAGTGCGATCGGAAGAATAGATACTGCCACTATTGCCGACCACCTGATATCTACTTTATCGGAAAGATATTTATCAATGAAAACTTCTGAAACAATACAAAATCCTGACAGCACAAGAAAGGCAAATGCAAGTATATTAAATCCTCTGAAATGTGCTACTTTCCACAGAATAATGATTATGCTGATGGCGACAAAAAGAGCAATTGTTACGGGTATTCCGATTCCAAAGAACCAGCGAACCGGAGGTGAAAAAAGATTGAACAAAAACAGCATGGTAAGTATAGTAATCAGAAACCCCGGAATAATTATGAAATATTTTTTGAACGCCATCAGGATTAAGGTGAGACTTACCCATGAAGCCAGGATTGAGGTGTCAGCAAAGAGTGACCAGGACAAACTTTTATGAATAACAAGATCAACTATGGTACAAACTGCTATTCCTGAAAAAGATATTATACCTGACAGTTCCCAGATGTGCCTTCTGGTCTCTTTCTTATGCAAAAGTATTATGTCAGAAGGGTAAAGTTCTGAGAGATCCACTGGTTCCGGCATATTTGTATTTCCAACGCTTAATCCGCAAAGAGGACAGGAAATTACATCCTCATCCAGTTCTACTCCGCAGTTTGTACAATAGCTCATAATTCGAATATTTACTTATTATTCAGTACTTTAACATGTATACCAGATTCTGTCAGATGCTTCAGAAAATGCATTTCAAAGCTGGTCGATCTTGAAATATTGCCAAAATTCAACTTCAGATGATGCCTGAAAGCGACCATTGCACAACTTATTTTAACATGCGTGTTTGGAGGAGTTGGTATAAGTTCAAAAGAATCTATCAGATCTTCCATTTCTTCGGGTAAATTAACCTTTCCAAGGTTAGTCAAAATTCCTGAACACTGATTTGATCCGAGTCTTCTGTAAACCGCAGATATAGCCATGGATTTTATAAAGAGAGGAAGCAGTCTTACAAAAGGACTTTTTTCATGACCAACATTTTGAGATAAAAACCTCGTAATCTGTTTAACATCAGCTCCGGTCTGAAGTTGATACTGGACAATCTTAAGAATCTCATCAAAAGAATATACACCAAGTCTGAGATCAATTTCAGGTAGAACGAAGAGAGAAAAATTACGCATGGTTTTACTCGGAAACTTTTTTCTCAGGTTTACGGGGACTTCTATTCGCAGAACCCCTCTGCTCTGTTTTTTAACTATTTCTTTTTCTTCGAGATAAATCTTCTGAAGAGAAAGCAGATAAACGGAAACCATATATTCTGTGACAGATACATTATAACTCCGTGCAACCTCTTGCAGCTTATCCAGGGCAATTTCCGAACGGATTACTTTCAGCCGTGGCTTTTCATCAAGTCTGAAAGGGAGATGCCAGGCCTTTGTGAGTTTTCCGGGAGGAGGTATTCTTCTCCTGAAAAATCTTTTGTACCCATCTTCCATCTCATCTTTGGTTATCGGGCTTTCCGGCAATATTATCCCTTCTGTGGAATTAATATTGTTGCCATTTAGTTTGAAATAGGTATAAAGGAGCGACTTAAGATATTCAAAGGCACCGCCTCCATCAGTGAGAATGTGAATAAACTCTACTGATATCCTGTTTCCTTTAATAAGGATCCTGTAAAGCGGTTCATTTTTCCTATTTGCCGCAAATGCCGTACAGGGTATTTTTTCTTCCGTCTGGATACGCGGAAGGAGATGATTATATTCGAGATAATACCAGAACAAACCGCTGCCCAATGATACACTGAAGTAGGGAAAACGACGTGATGAAATTGCGACAGCCTCTTTGATTGCCGAAAATTTTACCGGTTTTTTTAAACTCACAGTAATTCTGAATACAGAAGTCAATTCTCCTGACATTATTGCCGGGAAAAGCTTAGCTGCATTATCAAGCTTTAGCCACCCGATTTCCTGAATTGATTTTGTGTCGATTCCCTTATCCTTCATTTAAGGATATAAAAGTACTAAAAGTTAATCAATTTCTGTATTTGTGATAGTTAGCGGTCAGGATGGAATCATCTTAAAAATTCCTATTTTTGTCATTCTGATTATGAATATTCACATTTAAATATAATAACTATGAGAAGATTGAACTTCTGTCACTTACTAATTTGTCTTCTTTTGTCAGCCTTGATGCTGGTTAATACCGCAACAGCACAAATGCCCCAGCGTGGTGGCAATCAGGTTGCCATAATGGGATGGACGGATGATACACATTATCAGATAAGGAATTTTGATCCGAATAAAAACCTTGTTCTGCAGAGCGTTGATATTAAAACAGGGAAAGGAGTGGTAATCCCTTCTCTTAAATCCGATCGGGATATACTGGCTCAGGCACTTCCTGCCGGAATCTCACTGAATATGAATGATGTGATAAGTCCTGATAAGAAAAGCGCTGTCATTACAAAAGATAATGATCTGTTCTTTTTTACTATTGGGGATAAAGAACTGAAACGACTGACCAGTGACAAAATCCCGGAAGTAAATGCACGATTTTCACCCGATGGAAAGAAAATTGCTTATACCAAAAACAAAGATCTTTATGTTTATGATCTTGCTGAAAGCAAAGAAACAAGACTAACTTTTGATGCTTCCGATAAAATCTATAACGGCTATTGTTCGTGGGTTTATATGGAGGAGATACTTGACAGGGCTAGCCACTATGCAGCATTCTGGTGGTCACCTGACGGGAATAAATTAGCTTACCTCAGAACTGATGAAACCGATGTACCTGTTTTCACTTTGAACAGGCTGGATGAACCTGATGGTATTCATGGTCTAATTGAAGCTACTCCGTACCCTAAGCCCGGCGACCCAAATCCAAAAGTGAAGATGGGAATTGCTGATTTGACAACCGCCAGGATCACATGGGTAAAAACCGATTATAACGTTGACCAGTATATAGCCTGGCCGTTCTGGACGCCTGATAGCAAAAAGCTTGCTATACAGGTTATTAATAGAGATCAGAATGTGATTGATATAATCCTTGCTGATGCGGCAACTGGTGACTATAATAAAATATACAATGAAAACAGGAAGACCTGGGTTGAATTCCATAAAGACATTTATATACTGAAAGACGGATCAGGTTTTATCGTCCGGAGCAGTCGCAATGACTGGGAAAACCTCTATTATTATGCATGGGATGGCAGACTTATTGCACCTTTAACAAATTTTAACTTCAGGGTGACCGGTATCGACAGAGTGGATGAAGATCTGAAAGTAGTCTACTTTTATGCAACCGGTAATGAATCAACTGATACTCAGGCATTCAGGGTCGGATTCGATGGCAAAAACCTGTTACAGCTAACTTCCGGAGAAGGGACGCATAGCTTAAGCATTTCACCTAAAGGGAATTATTTTACAGATACATGGAACAGTATAACAAGTGCCGGATCCATTATTTCATTTAATAAAAACGGGAAGAAAATAAATGAGATATATAAGTTCGATCAACCGGTTTATGACCCTGCAAAAAATTCAAAACCGGAAATGGTAAAGATCATGACATCCGACGGACAATTCAATATGCCGGCAATTATAACTTATCCTCTTAATTTTGATCCTTCAAAAAAATATCCCGTAATTTTTGCAATATATGGTGGTCCTGATTTCAAGAATGTCAGTAACAGATGGCAGGGCAACAACCCTTCATGGAATTCTCAAAATGGGATTATTACCTTCACAGTTGATCATCGTGGGTCGGGTCAGTTTGGAAAAAGAGGCCTTGATTATCTTTATCGTTCGCTGGGAAAATGGGAAATCCTTGACTATGAAGATGCTGTCAGGTGGTTACGTTCAAAAAATTTTGTTGATTCAACCCGTATTGGAATTACCGGTAGTTCTTACGGAGGCTACATGACATGCATGGCTTTAACGAAAGGTGCTGATTATTGGACATATGGTTTTGCCGGATCTTCAGTTACTGACTGGCGCCTTTATGATGACATATACACCGAACGATATATGGATACTCCCAGGGATAATCCTGATGGATATAAAGATGGTTCCGTCCTTACTTACGTGAAAAACTACAAGGGCAAATTATACCTGACTCATGGAGATATGGACGACAATGTTCATATGCAGAATTCAATATACCTTATTTCCAGGCTGGAAGACGAGGGTAAAATATTTGAGTTCATGTTATATCCCGAAGGGCGTCATGGATGGGGAGGGGCAAAAGCCACCCATTCGAGAAATGAAGCAAATAATTTCTGGCTGAAGAGTTTTTTCGGAAAGCAATAAAATATACCGGCTCTTTAGAAAGCCTTAGAGAACCTTTGTGATCCCGGGTACTCATGATTGTGTCCCTTTATGAAAAGAAAAAATCATTTAAACACAAATTAAAACACAAAGTAACACTAAGAAGGAAAGTACAATTTATTCAATTATAGATATCCGGTTTAAATCAGAGTTCACATTAAAAAATAATATTAATTGAAATGAATATTATCCGATCTGTTTTCCTTAATGTCTTCCTGTTAAGCACACTTCTTGCCAGTAGTCAGAATGATCCGGCTATTGACAGGATTATTGACCTGGGCAAGACAGACAACAAGGTCATGCAGCATATTGATTTCCTGACTAACCGGATTGGCGATAGGCTTACCGGATCAGATGGTTATTATAGTGCATGCATGTGGGCTGTTAATACTATGCGATCGTGGGGCATGATGGCGGAAATGCAGGAGGCAGGTGAAATGCCTGTCGGTTTTAATAGAGGACCATGGTTTGGTAAGATGGTATATCCCAAAGAGATTAATCTCGATTTTGGTACTCCGTCCTATACTTCGGGAACAAAAGGCAGGCAAAAAGGACATGTCGTAATTTCACCAGGTACTGTCGGGGATTTCTGGACCATGAGGGATAGTATAAAGGGTGCATGGGTGTTGATTGACGGAGCTAATACTGGATGGCCCCGTGACAGGGGAGGAGAATCAGAACTTACAAGGCTGATCAGGGAAGCCGGTGCACTTGGGACAATACAACTTTCACCTTTTCCAATAAGGCTGTTATATAATAAGGTTGATTCGTGGGAAAATCTTCCTGCCTTGCCTGATATTAAGCTTATTGATAAACAATTTAATGAAATAAAGGAGCTTGTATCGAAAGGCACAAGAGTTGTTCTGGAATTCGATATCAGGAACTACTTCAGGCCCGGTCCGGTAAAATATCATAACGTAATTGGCTGGATACCAGGTACGGAATTCCCTTATGAATATGTTATCCTGGGTGGACATCTTGATGGATTTGACGGGGCATCTGCAGCAATAGATAATGCTTCCGGAGCCACAGTAGCTATGGAAGCAGCCAGATTGATTCTGGCAGCGGGGGCCAAACCAAAACGAACAATAATGGTTCATTTATGGGCCGGCGAAGAATATGGTCTTCTTGGCTCCTCCGAATGGGTCAGACAAAATCCTGATAAACTTCCGCGGATATCTGCAGTTTTTAATCGCGACGGAGGTACCAACTGTATATCCGGATTGGCTGTATCAAAGTGTATGTTGGCTGATTTTCAACAGGTTGTCAAACCAATTCTGAAACTTAATCTAAAATATCCGTTTGAACTTACGGAAAGGAGCAAGCCATTTAGAAAAGGAGGAAGAGGAGGGACCGACACATTTTCATTTTTACAGAAAGGTGTGCCAGCATTCGGATTCAGCACAAAAGGGGAGCACCAATATGGACGTACCTGGCATACAACGCTTGATACATATAATGAGATTATTCCTGCCTATGAGGAATATTCCTCTATGGTTACGGCAGTGGTTGCATATGGGATAGCTAATCTTGATCACCTTCTTTCCAGAGAAGATTTCTTCATGCCTGACGGAATTTATGCAGATTTTAATACAAGCAAAGGTAAGATTTCAGTGCTGCTCGATTATAAGAAAACACCAATGACTGTGGCTAACTTTGTCGGACTGGCAGAGGGAACGATTACAAATGCAACTTACCCTGTCGGAACACCCTTTTACAAAGGATCAATATGGCACAGAGTCGTAAAAGGACACGTGATCCAGGGAGGGGAGCCAGCTACCGTGAAAGACCCGGCCAATTCAGACGTAAATTCGACGGGATATGAGATTCCGAATGAGATAAGCGATCTGAGTCATAAAAAAGCCGGAATGATAGGTATGGCAAACTCAGGACCGAATACAAATACTTGTGAGTATTATATAACTCTGGCGGACAGATCTTATCTCGATGGAAACTATACTCTGTTCGGGGAAGTTGTCGATGGTATGGATGTAGTGAATAAAATAGTTCAGGGTGATACAACACATTCGATCACGATAATAAGAGCCGGACCGGAAGCTGAAAAGTTTGTGGTGAATGATGATACATTTAAAGAACTTGTAGACAAACAATGGAGAAAAGTTAATTTTGAAAAGGATGCAAGAAAAATACGGGAGGAGAAATTCATTACTGATAACTATCCCGGACTGCAGACCTTAAGTGACGGTCTGAGATATAAGATATTGATGCAGGGAAAAGGTAACAAACCCAAAGATGGATCTGTACTAAGTTTAAAATATAGTGGAAAATTAATATCTGGTTTAAGTTTTGTAAGTTCAGCGGACCAGGGAAAACCAATACCCGGATCAAAACCTGTTGCTTTTTCTCATCCCATAGGGAAAGATGAGTTAATTAAAGGGTTGAACGAGGCCATACAGGATATGAAAGCAGGAGAGAAACGACTTCTTGTTGTGCCGCCTGATCTGGCTTATGGAATAAACAGCGGGTTTTATGGAAAAGAGATCTCCGGTCAGAAAAGGTTTGTGATATCACCCGGTGAAACTCTGATTCTTGAAGTGACACTTATTAAGTTTAATCCGTGAATTCTCATTTTTCAAGAATTCAGATGAGGATTAGGTATTGTTTATTATATTGGTAACAAATTCTATTTTAAACTTAAGGCACTCCAAACTCCAAATTCCAAACATATGATAATAGGCGTCCTTAAAGAAACTGGAAATGAAAACAGGGTAGCTATTCTTCCTGCTGAAGTAGTAGCATTGAAAAAAATGGGTGTGGATGTAATGGTTGAGAATAATGCCGGTGAAAGGGCTTTTGCATCAGACAAATCCTTCATCGAAGCCGGAGCCCGTTTGGCTTCACGAAAGGATGTCATTGGTGAATCTGAATTGTTACTCTCTATCAATCCTCCAGTCGAAGATGAAATGTCCTTATTTAAGGAAGGGCAGGTACTATGTTCTATCCTTAATCCTGTCAAAAACAGTAACTGGCTCGAGAAAGCTCGTATCAGGGGTTTATCTGTTCTGGCCCTTGACCTGATTCCGAGGACAACCAGGGCTCAGTCAATGGATATCCTCTCTTCGATGGCTACAGTTTCCGGCTACAAAGCTGTACTTGAGGCGGCATCATTATTACCAAGGTTCTTTCCAATGTTCATGTCAGCAGCAGGAACTATCAAACCTTCCCGCGTTCTTATTTTAGGTGCAGGTGTTGCAGGGTTACAGGCTCTCGCTATTGCGAGGAAACTTGGAGCAATAGTTGAAGTTTTCGATGTAAGATCTGCCGTTAAAGAGGAAGTCAAAAGTCTGGGCGGAAAATTTATTGAGCTTGAGGGGGCAAAAGAAGATGTTTCTGCAGGAGGATATGCTGTTGAACAATCAGATGAATTTAAAAGAAAGCAACAGGAACTCATTCAGGATAGAGCAATTGCATCTGATGTTGTTATTGCCACGGCTCAGATTCCGGGAAGAAAGGCTCCTGTATTATTGCTTAAAGAGACAGTTTTTTCCATGAAACCCGGATCTGTCATTATTGACCTTGCAGCTTCAACCGGAGGCAACTGCGAACTGACTGAGAATGGCAAGAACTTGTTAGTAAATGGAGTTCATATAATCGGACGATCCGATTATCCGTCCGAAATGCCTTCTGATGCAAGTAAAATGTTCGGATGTAATATAATTAACTTGTTGAAAATAATGATTGATAAAGATGCCAGACTTATTCTCAATCTTAATGATGAAGTAATTAATGGAACGATTGCCGTTCATGGTAAAGAGTATGTCAGTCAGAGAGTCAGGCAGCTTCTTAATTTAAAATAACATGTATCATGGAAAATATTATTGGATTTTTCTTATTGCACAGGGAAGCAATTTTCATTGTGATACTGTCAATATTTCTTGGAATTGAGGTCATCAGCCATGTTCCGGCTATTCTCCATACTCCCCTTATGTCGGGAGCAAATGCAATTCATGGCGTGGTCATAATAGGCGCTATAATTGTGATGGGGCATGCTGAGACCACCGGATCGATGATACTTGGGTTTCTTGCTGTGGTACTCGGTACCCTGAATGTCGTAGGCGGTTTCGTTGTCACAGACAGGATGCTGGAAATGTTTAAAAAGAAGAAGTAGTAACCTGAGTAAAAAAACAGATACTTATGGACCAACTATCTCAGCTGAATACAGGAATCTCTATATTGGAGATGACTTACATTGTTGCTTCAATACTTTTTATCTTCGGATTAAAAATGTTAAGCCATCCCCTAACAGCGCGACGGGGTAATACTCTGGCAGCTATTGGAATGCTGCTGGCTGTTGTTGCAACAATACTGTTTCACCATAAAGATGGCAAGCCGATCGGGAATGTCGGACTCATTCTTATTGCAATAGGAATTGGCAGTGTGATAGGGTGGGTTATTGCAAAACGTGTCAAAATGACCTCCATGCCTCAGCTTGTATCATTTTTTAATGGTATGGGTGGTGCAGCTGCTGCGCTTATCTCAATGATGGAATTTCAACATGTGAGCCCTGAATTGATAGCCAGAAGTGGAATGGCAAACGGACATGTTCTGGCAATACTTCTTGGATTGATGATTGGAACAATATCGTGGGCGGGCAGTATGATCGCTTTCGGGAAGCTTGACGGCAGGATAGGGGATATGCGAATAAAAGCAATGAAGTATGTGAATCTGACAATTCTTGCGGTCCTCATCGGATTTATAGTTTATATAATGACTCGTCATGTACACGCAAGCAGTGAGCTCACGAATTTGATTTACATAATGTTCGTAATTTCAGTTGTATATGGTATCTTGTTTGTTATGCCGATAGGCGGAGCCGATATGCCTGTTGTAATCTCCCTGTTGAACTCATTCACCGGAGTAGCTGCCGCAATGGGAGGATTTTTATATAACAATCAGATCATGCTTACAGGAGGGATACTCGTCGGATCAGCAGGAACAATTCTGACTATTCTTATGTGCAGGGCAATGAACCGGTCACTGTTGAATGTCATTGTGGGTGTTTTCGGAGGTGGCGGACAAACGAATATAAATACCACTGGTTCAATAAAAGAGATATCAATCGCCGATGCAGCCGTACTCCTGAGCTATTCAAAGAAAGTTGTTATTGTTCCGGGTTACGGACTTGCCGTAGCACAGGCTCAGCATATCTGTCATGAATTGGATAAACTTCTGGAAGATAAAGGAGTAGAGGTTAAATATGCTATTCACCCTGTCGCCGGACGTATGCCCGGACATATGAATGTTCTTCTTGCTGAAGCTGATGTTCCTTATGAGCAGCTTATTGAGAGTGATGAAATCAATCCTGATCTTCCTAATACCGATGTTCTTATTGTTATTGGTGCAAATGATGTTGTAAATCCTGCGGCAGAAGATGATCCTTCCAGCCCTATTTACGGAATGCCAATCATAAAGGCCCGTGATGCCAAAAACATAATTGTCATGAAACGTGGTATGGGTAAAGGCTATGCAGCAATAGAAAACACACTCTTTTATAATGACAAAACCAGGATGTTGTTTGGTGATGCAAAAAGCACCTTGCAGAACCTGGTTAATGAAGTTAAGAGTTTATGAAAAATTGAATCCGAACCTGACATCAGAAGAAAATATTTGGCTAAGTGATAAAACAAATGCAGTTTAAGAAATTAAGAATGAAGAACGACCGAACAGCGAATTAAGAATCGACAAATACTTCAGCTTTCTGATTTCGAATGTTCAACATTCTTATTTCATAATATCCTCCATTAGAACGATATCCATAACCGGAAATTCAGTTATCCTCAGCCTTGCGCATCCGTAAGGAACCAGAGTAATTACTTCAACATCTCCTTCAGGTTTTACAGGACTTAACGGCGGATCGTCAGCAGAGTTGTTCTTCATGGTCCACTCCGGAATTTTCATGCCTCTTGCCCGGATAATAACAGGAGCATCCTTGGTCCATGCTGAATACTTCCCCGAATCGGCTGACCAGATCATGTCACCCTTGTCGGAAAAGGGATATTTACTGACAGGATTTTCTGTCACCTTTATTCCACGCATTATATTGGTCCCGGATATTAATAATCCGTAGTTCCAGGCGCTTTTCGGATAAATTTCCCAATCAACGCTTCCTTTGTAATTAAAGTTGTCATAATTTATTTTGACACTTTTAAATTCTTTATTTATTCGTAATGAAAAATAGATAGGTCCTCGCAATATAGAGAGCGAATTTTTATATCTGTTCTCAATACGCAAATGCATAGGCAGTTCTATGAAGATCTGATCGCCATTCCTCCATCTCTCTGTCATCCTGTATGTTGAGATATTTTTTACTTTAATGGAATTATCTTTGAATTTTATTGTTACTGAATCAGCCCATCCCGGAATTCTCAGATCAACAGGAAATCTCACCGGCTTTTCCGTATTGATTGTAAGCTTAACAGATCCGCTAAAAGGATAATTAGTTTCTTCAGAGATCGTCACCTCTTTACCGTTCGCCACTCTGGCTTTTACAACTGAAGGTCCGTAAGTTACAAGCGCCAGACCATTGTCATTTGTCGCCATCCACATGCTCTCGATAAACTTTGGCCAGCCCTGGTGCATATTTGCCAGACAGCATGCAAAGTCAGGCATGAGACCATAAATATTTGAATAGTCCCCGTTTGTGGTCCAGTCTCTTTTGGCAAAAGAAACTAATATCTGATTAGCCTGCTGATCATACTGATGGGCCCAGAGGTCGGGGGTTGTTGTTCCAGGCAGGGAATTGTAGGCAAGAAGTTCAAGCCTGTCAGCCAGTGTGTTAATCCCAAAGATCTCATATAATTCTTCAAGTGAAAACATATATTCAACCACTGAACACAGCTCTGTTCCGTGACCCGGACTTTTGCCAGCCAAATGTTCATCTCCCGAGAATCTTCCTCCCGGTTGTCCATGGTTCAGGTCGTATTTCTTGATTCCTGAGAATACGGCTTTCTTAAATCGTTCATCCTTTGATTGCTGATACCATAAGCCGGGATATTTTATTGCCATTGCATTATTTACTACGTGGGCTGTCAGACCGTCAGGTCCCCAGTTGAGCGGAATCTTTTTATCTGCTGCTGCGGCTGAGTCCCATGGAAATTTTTCATAATAGGTTGTCCAGTCGTAACTGTTTTTCTGAATAGAATTGATTGTTTCAAGGATCCAGGGTTCACTGGTCTGCCTGTATAGCCAGTACCCTGTGACAGCATTTTCCATTGCACGGACTCCTCTCCAGTCCTTATCGGGCCAGTCAGGTTGTGAGTTGTGCAGATATTTGAAATATTTTATTAGCACATCGATCGCCCGTTTATCGCCGGTTGCCTCAAAATACTGCATCAGTACTTTGTTAGCTACGGCAAGAGGCCACCGGTCCTTGTTTTTAACGGGTCCGTACCAGCCTGTGTCACTGCTGCTTGCAAGGATAGGTTCAATCCAAGTTTTTACTTTGTTTATCAGGTGTTCATCATTTAAAAGATAAGCCAGAGGAACGAGTCCATCGAGGTAATATGGACCCCTTTCCCAGGCTTCTCCGTTCCTGCCGCGCCATGCAGAATTTACAAGATCAGGCCAAAAATCATCAAGATTTCCGGTAAGACCTGATGCCTGATTTTCTAATTGTGACTTTAACCATCCTGCGGGTTTTACCGTTCCAAGAGGTAATTTTATATAAGCATTTTGCAGCAGTGGTGAGGGATTGTTCTTATAATTTGTGTTTATATTCTGTTTTCCGCATCCAGATATTAATATTATAGGAAGGAGAAGAATGGTATAGAAGTATTTTTTCATTTTACTAAAGTTAAAACAACAGACTGGTAAGATTCTATTGTAAAACTATGAAAAAACTCTGTTATTCTGTTTTAAGTGCATTTGCCGGATTCATTATTGCAGCCTGATAGGCTTTAAAACTTATGGTAATGAATGTTATAACGATTGTAATTAATGCTGCGATCAGTATCAGTAGCACTTCAATTTTTGTCCTGTAGACATAATTCTCAAGCCAGTTGCTCATAAAATAATAAGCTGTAGGAACGGCAATTACAATACCGATTGAAACGAGTATAAGGAAATCTTTGGAAATTAATCCTAGTATCTTATTCTCGTTTGCTCCGAACACTTTTCTGATACCAATTTCTTTTGTACGTTGTTCCACCATATATGAAGCTAATCCGAATAATCCAAGGCAGGCAATGATAATTGCAAGGATGGTAAATATCGTAAATATCAATCCACGCTTTTCATCAGCTCTGAACTGGCCGTTGAACCTTTCTGTAAGATATTGATAAACAAATGGCTGATCGGGGAATATTTCTTTCCATTTAGATTCGATAAAACTCAATGTTTTAGATGTTTCATTACCGGTCAGTTTAATATAAACTACATTATTCTGCGGCCGGTAAATAAGCAGTAGAGATTCGATCCCGTTATACATCCCTGTCTGATGATAATCCTTCATGACACCTATCACTCTGCCATTAATAAAATTACCTAAAGTAACTTTCTTTCCGACAGGCTCAGCCCAGCTCATTCTTTTAACGAATGTTTCATTAACTATCACGCCTGCAAGCGTATCTGATGGCATATCCTGTTGAAAATCACGTCCTTTAAGAATTTTTATTCCCAAAGTTTTGATAAAATCATAATCGACTACGGCAAAATTTATGCCTCTGTTAGACATTCCCTGGTCTGTCTCCACCTGGAAGATAACCTTTCCGGAACCTTCACCTACTGCCGTGTTTGTAGATGTGACATATTTTATATTCTGGTTTTCATGAAGAACCTGTTTAAGTACCGGATACTTTCGTACCATATCTCCATTGAGCTGAAGTCCAATAACATTCTTCTGATCAAATCCCTGGTCCATCGTCTTCATATAATTCAACTGCCTGAATACGATCAGGGTACAGATAATCATAATGACTGAAACTGAAAACTGTATAACTACCAGTATTTTACGAAACAGACTACCGGCCGAACCCTGTGTAATCTCACCTTTAAGGACTGTAACAGGACTGAATCGTGAAAGAAAAAAAGCTGGGTAACTTCCTCCGAAAATACCAACGATAATCACTACTGCGAGCAGGCTAAGTATCACTACCGGACTGTAAATTACATGGAGGTTAAAAGATTTGCCGGCAAGACTGTTAAACTGTGGCAATAAAACTATTATTAATATAATGCTGATTATAAGTGAAATTAGAGTAAAGACCATTGATTCGGATAAAAATTGAAGTATAAGAGGCCCTCGTCGTGAACCGACAACTTTTCTTAATCCGACTTCACGGGCACGTCTGGTTGAACGTGCAGTAGCCAGGTTCATGTAATTCATAGCTGCTATAAGAACCAGGAATATTGCTACAATACCGAAGATATAGACATATGTAATGCTTCCTGTTGGTTCAGGTTCACCAGCATTTTTAGAATATAGATGGATCCTTGTAATTGGTTCAAGATGGTAAGTAATAGTAATCTTCAGTGGTTCGAATATTGTTTTCATATAAGCAGCATACATACCCTGCATTTTTGTCTCAAATGCCTTAACGTCAAACTTCTCAGGAAACAGCAGATAGGTAAATACTCCGAAATTACCCCAACTTCCGATTTGCTTCGGTAAATTATTCCTTGAAGCCACGGCATCAAAACGAAAATGAGAATTGGTGGGTACATCCTGAATTACACCCGTAACCTCGTATGTATCTGTCCCGGTTGTAAGAGTTTTACCTATCGGATCAGTCTTTCCGAAGTATTTGTTAGCTATCTTTTCAGTAAGAATGATCTTTTTTGGTGCCAGGAGTGCGGTTTTAACTTCACCTTTTAATACTTTATAAGTAAATATATCAAACAGAGTCGAATCAACGTAATAGAAATTCTCCTCGTTGAATTCTTTGTCTTCAAACTTATAAAGAGCCCTGGGCATGTTTATGAATCTTACAGATGACTGAACTTCAGGATAATCATGAGCTACCTGCGGTCCGAATGGTATTTGCGCAACAATCCAAGTGAATTGGTCATCCGGTTCTTTTATATTGGATGAGACACGATAGATACGGTCAGCTTTCTCATGGTAGCGATCATAGCTCACTTCATCTGATACATAAATTATAAGGAATATGGCACTGGTTATACCTAATGTAAGTCCAAGAATATTCAGAATACTATAACCAAAGTGTTTCAGAATATGTCTGACAGCTGTTTTAATAAGGTTTTTTAACATAATTTGGTATTATTCGGTTAGTTGGCATTAAAATTATATTTAATTATTAGTTTTTATACCTTTTAAATTAACATTAACAGGAGATTAACAAAACATTTTATTAGAATCATTTATCCTCGATAACCTTTACCTGATCGAACCATGCTACACCTTGGCCCGGCATTTTAAGAATGAGGTTTGTTTTAAACCTGGCCAGCGTATCGTTGGGAATTGTAGCAAATGTCACATATTCTCTCCAGCGATTATCAGGAATAAACCTCGCCCGGCTGAATTCCCCCAATAATATTTCTACATATTGAGGCATCTGTTCTTCCCTATATAGACGAGTATTTTCATTTTTCGTTACAAAGAATTGCCTTTGTTCAGGATCTGATTTTGCCCAGATAGAAATTGTATAAGTTGCACCTGCTTTGACTGCAAATGGAAAGAACCTGATAATCACGCTTTTATTTTCAACAGGTGTGATTATTCTTAAAGAATGATTACCTTCAAAATAATCTCTGGTGTCGAGAAAATAGGTTGCTCCCCTGTCACCGCCTGGCCTTGCATAACATGCTGAGGGCAATCCGGGAGAAGAAAGATCTTCAAAACCGGAGTCTTTAATAAGGTTAATATTTGAGGCCTCCTGAAGCGCCTTCTCAGGTTTAATGATTATAAGATAAACCTGCGTTCCAAAAGAAGCAAGCTTATCATCTATCACTCCGTCTTTAACTGAAACATACCGGTTTTCAAACAACACTCTTGCCTTGCCGTTGTGCATTCCTGTCACTCTGAAGGAGGTACTTACAGGTTCATTTATCCTGTTAACCGCCATAACTATCAGTTGACCATTATGAACCCGCGACGTTACTAAAACATTCTTTGAGTAAGAGGCCACTGGCATTGTCTCTTCATCAGAAAGCAACCATGGCGTAAGTTCCGCAACCTCAGTTGCCATTCTCCCGCATTCACTCCAGGTAGCTGCCGATTTAGGAAAATAATTCAGTCCCTGTCTTACAAAGTATTGAATCCCTGTTGCCCCATTAATGATTGATTGCCATGTCATCGACCTGATTTCCTGGATAGTAGGTTCACGGCTCCACAGCTCACCTCCGCCAAAAGCCTGAGGCACAAGCCAGAAAGGTTTCTTTCCCTTAAATTCAGTCCTTAATTCTCCCGCAACCTCACCTGTCTTTGTTACAGGAAAATCAGGGATTGGATATGGATCTGCCATCACAATATCCAGAGCTGAAGAATATTTTTTTACAGACAGAAAAGGCGACATAAATACAATTGAAACCGGATGCCATGGATCGTTTTCCTTAATAGTCCTGTAAATCTGTTCCAATTGTTCAGGAGCTATACTTGTACCGTTAGGTTCGTCTGAGATATACCATCCAAGCAATGCAGGATGATCTCTGAAGGTTTTAATTTCAGCAATCATCCGGACTCTTTTCTCTTCTTCGCTCAGTCCTTCAATCTTTGAGCCAACACCACCGCCTCCTGATACTGAAAGAAGGTTATAATGTACCTTCATTCCAAGTCCGGCACATCTGTCCATATATGCTTTTCTTTCTTTAAGAGTCTCCGGTAGAATTTTTTGATAGGGTGACATCATATTAAATCCTTTTACAACCTCTTCTTCCGGCAATGAAGGAAAGACTGGTGAATAACAATAAAATCCGAAAGGGAAAAAAGGCAACCTGTTAACTATTAGTCCTCCGGTGAATCTGTCGGTTTTTACTTCATTTGACTTATAGGAAAGAACAATCAAATCCGTTTTGGTATAGTAAGACAGCCACGGAGCGGATGAGATATTTATTCTTGCTTCGACAATATATACAGATGGTGCAAGATTAAGTAAAAAAGGCAACCTGAGAATATTCTTGCCTGGTATACCGTCCCAGGATTTAATCGTAACATCTCCAGTCTTAAGAGTAACTGATAAAAGATTTTTTGTTAATGAAGGAGGAATATGAAGAAGAAATTCACCATTTTTCTCCCAGGAGTAAAAGCTCTGACGTGAGACTAAACTAAAAGAAGAAGTATCGACAGATTGGCTTTGAACTTTCTGAAAGACTGAAATAGCGAAGAATAGAAGAAAAAGGTATGAAGGGTTTTTTGGCATATCAGAATAGAGATTAAAAACAATAATGTTTTCTGATCATAATTCGTTAATCCCCGCGAGCGCATTGGCTTCGCCGAGCTCTCCCGCTTAGGCGGGATCGGTTCTCCGTTGCTTGCTGCGAAGATCTTCAATCTGAAAAAGAATCGGGTTAAATGTAATTACTTTTAAGTTTATTGAAAAAGAAAAATATTTCGTAGAAGTAACTATATTATTTAATATGAGTATCGGCATTCAATAATAAACTATTATAAGTGATTAAATTTCAATCATATAATCTCATGAACTCACCCCAACCCCTCTCTGCTCTGCAACTACCCTTTATACACATCTTTTAAATTAGAGTTTGCAAATAGCATTATCCACGAAGTGGATAAA
>JBARBF010000133.1:0-10229 GCA_049792755.1 Bacteroidales bacterium
ATGGATTATTGGAGACACATGATGTTGATGCCTCCCTTAAAGATAAACTGAAGTGCCTGGTTTTTATCCCTGTCATCTCACGTACTTACTGTGACCCCAAATCATTTGCATGGGAGCATGAGTTCAAAGCATTTATCGAAACAGCTCATCAGGATTTATTCGGATTAAAGATAAATCTGCCCGGCGGGAATGTAGCAAGCAGGGTATTACCTGTTCGTATTCATGACCTGGATAATGCTGATATTAAACTATGCGAAACACTTCTTGGAGGTGCGCTTCGCGGCGTTGATTTTGTCTATAAATCAACCGGGGTTAATCGGCCTCTGAGATCCACTGAAGATCACCCGCAGGACAATCTCAATAAGACATATTATCGCGATCAGATAAACAAGGTTGCAAACGCCGTCAAAGAAATTATTACGACAATAAAGAAACATAATCAGAAGACTGGGGAAGTTCCTGATGAGATCATTAAAGTAAAAACGGGATACCAAAAGAAAGTTAAACCCCGGATGGTTATTGCATCCGTTATAATATTAACACTGATCTTAGTTGGATATTTCCTTCTGCTTCGACCGGCCAAACTCTCCAAACCGGTTGAAAAATCGATTGCGGTATTACCTTTTATAAATGACAGTCCCGATCAGGAGAATACTTATTTTATTAATGGTATAATGGAAGAAGTCCTTAATAATCTGCAAAGAATAAAAGACTTCAGAGTTCTTTCACGCAATTCAGTTGAAAAATACAGGAACAATACTGCCAAATCCACACCTGAGATTGCCAAAGCATTGGGAGTTAATTATATAGTCGAAGGTGAGGGACAAAAATATGGCAATACATTCCGTCTGAGAGTACAATTAATTAAAGCTGCTAAAGAAGGTCATCTCTGGGGAGAATCCTATGAAAAGGAAATTCGTGAAACCAAAGATATTTATGGCACGCAAAGCGAAATTGCCCAATCTATTGCCTCAGCATTAAAAGCAACTATAACCCCCGATGAAAAACAACTCATTAACAAAATACCGACCAACAACCTGAAAGCATATGATGCTTATCTTAGAGGACAATTCTTTTACGAAAAAAGTCCTGCTGCCGAAAATGAAAAAGCAGTTTTTTGGTTTAATGAAGCGATCAGGTTAGATTCCACTTTCGCTTTACCATGGACATATCTTTCAATGTACTACTGCAGAATCACCTCAACAGCTGATTCACCTGAATTTAAGGAGGCCAAACGGACCGCCCGCAGGGCATTGGAATTAGATCCCACTTCAGGTATTGCAATTGTTAACATGGCTGAAATACTCGATAATGAATATGATTTTGAAGGGGCTGAAGAGAAAATAAAACTGGCTTTGAAAATTGATCCTGATAATCAATATATCTTAAGAAATGCAGCACGATTTTATACGGAACTGGGAAAAAGAGATGAGAGTATTTCTATATGCAACCGGGCAACACAAAATGATCCTAATAATCCAACCACCCTGGTGTACTTAACCTTAGCTTATTTTTATGCTGACCGTTTAGCGGAAGCTATGATAACATTGAAGAAGTATCATGAACTTGAATATAAAGGACTTTCGTGGTTATATTATGAAATTCTTCTGGAGGAAGGCAACATAGATGAAATAGTCAAAGAACCTGGTTTTGATAATGATGATAATTCCCGGAATGTTGCGTTAGCTGCAGTAAACTTTAAATCAGGTCACAAAAATATAGCTGAAAACCTATGTAGCCGGTTAGTGGAAAAAAAGATTAATAACTGTAACTATTGGGTTGCTTATGCACATGCTTATGGGAATGAACCGGAGAAGGTATGTACATGGCTCGAAAGATCATATGCTTCCAAAGAGAAACATCTTGTTTACCTTGGTGTAGAACAGGTTTTTAAAAAATTCAGGAATGAACCACGGATAAAGAAATTACTGAAAAAAATGAAATTCCCGATTTATGAAAAACAGGATTAATAATTAAAGTTGCACCAGCAATAAGCTATGAACCAATAATATTCGATATGGCGAACAATGTTCCACAAATCAGAATACAAGTTATTAAACATTCAAAAAATCAAAATAATAAACAGACAGGCCGGATAAACCAAGTTAAACCAAAAAAGTAAAATTATGTCACCGAAAAACAGTACACAGGATTGGGCAACAGATTCGTATTCTCATAGTTTCCCGCATATACCTTCAGGAGCTTCGGATCTGGTTCAGATTTTAGAGTTGCTTAAGGAATACGATGAAGTGTGTTCAGATGCCAGAGCTACAATGATCAAACAGATCAATAAAGTACTAGGAAATGAAAATTTTCCAATATCACATGAAGAAAAATCTCGTTAAAAGAAATTATGTTTCCATTATTCTTTGCTGATGATAATGCTTAGGATGTTGTATCTAGATTGTATCAATGCCTGTCTGTTTTTTTTAATAGAATTATGAATACACATCTTGCATTTTTTGTTGCCTTCAGGGAATTTGATAATCTTGGGATTGGTTATCTTGCTTCTGTATTGTCTGAAGCCGGATATGAATACATGATAATTGATTTTCAGACCGGGAAGAAGGAGATTCTGAATACATTGCAAAATAAGAAACCGCTGATAGTGGGTTTTTCAGTGATCTTTCAGTATCATATTTATGAGTTCAAAGAGTTAATAACTTATCTCAGAAAAGGTGGTATAAACTGCCATTTCACTGCAGGCGGGAACTATGCAAGTCTCAGATATAATGAGCTTTTTGAAACTATTCCAGCGCTCGATTCAATTGTCAGATTTGAAGGTGAATATACTTTTCTCGAACTGTTCAAATGTCTTCAATCCGGTGAGGACTGGAAAAAAATAAAAAGTATTGCTTTTAAAAATGAAGGTTTACTTATAGCTAATCCTCTCCGTCCGCTTGAAAAAAACCTCGATAATTTTCCCTTTCCGATACGGTCAGCTCCGAAGGAATATGCACTAGATAAAAAATTTGCAACCATACTTGCAGGCAGAGGTTGCTTATACGAATGCTTATTCTGTAATGTCAGGGAGTTTTATAAGCAGCTCTCAGGATCAAAAAAACGTATAAGAAACCCCGAAATGGTAGTGCTGGAAATGGAGCAGCTTTATTTTCAAAAAGGTTGTTCTATATTTCTTTTTCAGGATGATGATTTCCCGGTAAGAACCGAAGAAGGATCAACATGGATAAAGGCATTTTGCAGGGAACTTAAACGTAAGGATCTTATTAATAAGATAATGTGGAAAATAAACTGCCGCCCCGATGAGATAGATCATGATAGTTTTGCACTAATGAAAGACCATGGATTGTTCCTGGCTTTTTTAGGGATTGAGGATGGTACTGACAGTGGTTTAAAAAGATTGAACAAGCATATGACAGCTGCAAAATGCAGGGAAGGAATTAATATTCTAAAAAGACTTGACATAGGTTTTGACTATGGATTTATGCTATTTCAGCCTGCAACAACATTTGGGTCTGTGTGCGATAACCTCGACTTTTTAAGAGAGATTTGCGGTGACGGTTATTCTGCGGTCACATTTCTTAAAATGCTGCCTTACTTTGAAACCCGTATTGAAAAGCAGCTCCGGGATGAGGGAAGATTAAAAGGGAAGCCCGGATTCCTGGATTATGATTTTCTCGATGGATCAATGAATCATTATTATAACTTTATTACTGATGGTCTTTCTGATTGGCTTAGAGATTCAGATGGTCTTTTAAATGTATTGAAATGGGCAAGAAATTATATGTCGGTATTCTTGCATTATTTCAACTTAACACCTGAAGTTTCAATAATTTCTAAGGATATAATAAAAACAACCTCTGATAGTAACATCTTTTTATTGGATACCATGAAGGAACTGGTCCCCCTTTTTGAATCAGGGAAATATAATAGTGGTAATTATAAGGACTTATCCGGCTACAGGGAGGATATAAATATAAAACATTCACATTTTATTGAACAGATTAACAACTCCATGGATAAACTACTGCACATTGTCGACCGTCAGAAAATAGCAAAATTAGTACTCTGGTAAGTCTCAAGATGCTGCACTAAAATAGAAACTAAAAATGCCTGTTATGACTCTTAACCTGCTCAAACACCCCCTTCTGATACATAAGCTTACCCTTCTGAGACGTAAGGAAACCGGAACAAAAGATTTTCGCGAAACACTCGAAGAAATTGCCGGATTAATGGCTTATGAGATAACCCGCGATCTCCCGGTAAAAGACATTACAATAGAAACTCCTCTTGGAAAATGTAACACACAGGAGCTGGCAATAGATGTTGTTCTGGTTCCTGTATTAAGGGCGGGATTAGGAATGGTCGAGGGGATATTAAACCTGATACCAACCGCAAGAATAGGCCATATAGGTATGTACCGCGATCATGTTACGCTTAAGCCGATAACCTACTATTCCAAATTCCCTGACAACCTGCCAGATGCCATTGTAATGATTCTCGATCCTATGCTGGCCACAGGCGGCAGCGCGACTGATACCATCCGGGTATTGAAAGACCACGGGGCAAAAATAATAAAACTTGTCTGTGTTGTCGGAGCTCCTCAGGGAGTTGAGAGGATTTTGAAAGATCACCCCGATGTTCAGATATACCTTGCCGGGCTTGACGAGAGACTCAATGAATATGGGTATATAGTTCCTGGCCTGGGAGATGCCGGTGACAGACTTTTCGGAACAAAATAGATCTTAATTCAGGTTATCAAGCGCATTTTTTACGTAAACATCATTCAATTCACATAAACCTGAACTTGCTACTGAGGCCTGACCAATTGTAAGAGTATAAATCAAAAACTCCAAAATAGCAGGATCAGTAGGTTTTCCAATTGATCCGAGAGTAAGTTCCCGGGTAAGATTTTTTGGATAATAGCCGAGCCATAAACCCCTGTGAGCTTTCTTTATATTAGTAAATGGAACCTCTTTCCTGTCAATGACTTTATCGAAATCAAGATCTATTGGCATTACCTGGATATCTTTTATCCGATCACCTGTAACTGAATCAAATGCATATGAGAAATTACAGTAACCAATAGCCAACTTATTTCCCTGAATGCTTTTTATCATTTCTTCATCTCCTACAACCTTAATTCCTTTAAGATCCGTTCCTTCCTTCCATAGAAAACCGGCCCATACTGCAGCGGCCCCTGATTCATCTCCTCTTGTATAAACTACTGCTTTCTCTTTTGAGGTTGTATCCAGAAGCTCTCCCCACGTTATTTGTCTATTGCCGGTAAACAAACTGATAAGTTTTTGCGGAGTGATCCCGTGTTCAAGTATCCTTTTTATAAAGGGATTTTTTTGATTAACAATTGGCGCTACTCCTTCCTTCGCTACAGGTATTACCCATATCCCTTCTGTCTGCTCTTCATTGGTCAAAGGCCTGGAAATCATTGCCAACTGGTTCTTATTCGTCAGCAGATCATCAATTCCCATGCCTGTTCCCCCTTGTGTTACAACAATTTTAACTGCCGGGTGAATTTTCATAAAATCATTACTCCATTTCCTTACTAACGGATACAGAGCATAAGCCCCGGTGATATTAAAACTTCCCGATATATCATTTTTAGTTTCTGTAGCCGGCTTAATTTGATTTTGTTCCGATTTCCTTTGTTTACATCCTGATATTATTATCAGACTCAGAAGCAGGATTATGGTTTTATTCAAGGTCATTTTTTTTTAAAGTTACAAAAATCCGAACATTGAACAATACACAATTGTTAGGAATTATATTCTATTGAACATATACAATCTAAAAAAAAATTAAATTACGGCAGATATTTAAAAATGCATTCAGATCCTGTTATTGAGGTAAAAAATGTCTGGAAATCTTTCAAGACTGTTCAGGCTGTAAAGGGTATTGATCTTAATATACCTAAAGGCCAATTCGTTGCACTTCTTGGCCCAAATGGAGCCGGCAAAACCACTCTGGTCGAGATGATTGAGGGAATTCAAAAACCTGATAAAGGAGAAATCACCATTATAGGAAAAAAGTGGAAGGGAAATGAAGATGAACTTCACCGAATCATTGGCCTTTCCCTTCAGGAAACTCATTTTATTGATAAATTGAGGGTCTCTGAAACGTTGTTGCTTTTTGCCGGCTTTTTTAACCTGGGAAGAGAACGCGTTAAGGAGATAATTGAAATTGTCGGACTTGAAGAGAAGAAAAAATCTTATGTTGTCAATCTTTCAGGTGGTCAGAGACAACGGCTGGCTATTGGTATTGCCCTGATTAACAAACCTGCCATCCTTCTTCTTGATGAGCCTACTACGGGATTAGATCCGAATGCCAGAAGAGAAATATGGGAAATCCTGCGAAGCCTGAAGGAGAAATCCGAAACATCAATGATTCTCACCACCCACTACATGGAGGAGGCAGAAAATCTTTGCGACTATATCGTTATTATGGATAACGGAGTGATTCTGAAGGAAGGCACGCTGCATCAGTTGCTTGAAGATGAATCAGATGAAAAGGTACTTGAATTCACAGCAGAATCTATCCTTGCCCATGAAGATATACATTGTTCGGGATTGCCTTTTGAAATTCACCGGGGAGAAACAAGATCAAAAGGATATATTACTTTAACGAGTTTTGAGACAGAACTGCCTGCATTTATGAATTACATTAAATCGAGGAACATTGTTCTTAAGCATCTGGAATTCCGTCATAAAACACTTGACGATCTGTTTGTTTCACTAACAGGAAGGAAGATTAATGAATAGGTTGTCAGGATTAAAACAGCTTTGGCTGCTCATAATTTCTCTTTTCAGGGAAATAATACGCGAACCCGGAGTACTCTTCTGGGGGATACTCTTCCCAATACTGATGTCGCTCGGACTGGGACTCGCTTTTACAAAAAAAACTGACATTATCAGGAAGGTTGCCGTTATAACCAAATCCGAAGCATTATCTGACATATCAGACAATTCTATCCTTTCCGTCTTCCTGGAAAAGAGGTGCGAAAAGAATCCTTCAGGCAACAGGGAATCGTGGATTTGGAAGTACACAATAAAAGATGAGAAACTTGGAAATTCCATTTTCCTGATCTATGAAATGAAATGGGATGATGCTATGACACTTCTTAAAAGAGGAACTATAAATGTACTTCTTCTCGGTTTAAACAACTCTGTCGAATATCATTTCGATCCAATGAATCCCGATGCTCAGCTGACTTATCTTAAACTCTGCAGTGTCGTTGGCAAAGGAGAAGTTCAACCTGTCCAAAGCAACGCAGAAATCAAACCTCTGACAGTAAAGGGAACCCGGTATATTGACTTCCTGGTTCCGGGCCTGATGACTATGGGGATAATGATGTCGAGCATGTGGGGAATAAGCTACGGAATAATTGAAAAGAGATCAAAAAAGTTGTTACGCAGACTGGTTGCAACACCAATGAGAAAGTCGCATTTCCTCATGGCTCTTATTGCTGTAAGGATTATAATGAATTTCATTGAATCAGGCGCACTTTTCATTTTTGCCCTGCTTGCATTTAAAATGACTATCCAGGGAAATATCCTGGCTCTTATTTTACTTTTCCTTGCAGGTAATATCGCTTTTGCAGGGCTGGCAATTCTTATTTCATCACATACTTCAAATACTGAAGTAGGTAACGGACTTATTAATTTTGTTGTAATGCCAATGATGATACTCTCAGGAATATTTTTCAGCTATCAGAATTTTCCGGAATGGAGCCTGCCTGTAATCAGAAAACTACCATTGACGATCCTGACTGATGCCGCAAGAAGTATCTTCAATGAAGGTGCCGGATACGGTCAGACAGTATTTCCAATCATTATTCTGACAGCTATCGGAGCTCTCTTTTTCACCGTCGGTCTGAAAGTATTTAAGTGGCACTAAAATTAAGGTTAAGGTTAAGGTTGAGGTTGAGGTTGAGGTTGAGGTTGAGGTTACATTATTTTGGATTCTGATGCAACAAATCAGTTTTTTGCCAGTCTTTATTCCGGATTTGAGTTTTATAAAACTAATAAAAATGAAGTATGAAAAGCCTTAGATCATTAACATTTGCTATTATCATCCTTAGCGCCACCTCATGCATCCAGATCCAGGGACAGCACTGGAGAATTATTGAAGGAAACAGGAAAGTAGTTACAAGAGAAAGAAAAACCGATTCTTTCACCGGTGTAAAAGTAAGTTCCGGAATAGATGTTTATCTGAGACAGGGTAATAATGAGGCAGTTTCCGTAGAAGCCGATGAGAATCTTCAGGAATATATTATGACTGAAGTCCGAAACGGAATTCTGAATGTTTACACTGAATATAATATCCGCGACGCAGAAAGGAAGAGGGTCAATGTCACTATGAAAGAAGTCAGTTCTGTCAGGACATCAAGTGCTGGTGATGTTTTTGGAGAGTCCCTGATAAGTTCCGATAAACTCGAATTATCAGCAAGCAGTGCTGGCGATATCAAACTGGATGTAAATGCAAAAAATATAGATGTTGATATAAGCAGTTCAGGGGATATTACCCTGACAGGTGAAACAGACTTTCTGAGAGCTGATCTGAGCAGTGCCGGTGATCTGAAAGCTTATGATCTTAAGGCCAGAGAAGCAGATATTTCCGTTTCCAGCGCTGGCGATGCCGATGTTAATGTTTCGGAAAAAATTACGGCAAGAGCGTCCAGTGCGGGAGATGTCAATTATAAAGGAGATCCTAAATACGTTGATGCGCATTCATCGAGTGCAGGCGGAATTCATAAAAGATAATTTCAAATCTATATATTCTCCAATATTATTAAAAGCCGACGGATTCCTTCCGTCGGCTTTTTTCTTAATTTTGTATCCTCAAATCCTTCATTTCTTTGTGATCTTTGCGTTAACTTTGCGACCTTTGCGGTTAAAGGATTTCATTCTAAAATGGAAAATAAAAAAAATGAAAGAAAATTTAAGTATCAATCTGAAAAACACCGGCAAATTTATCTCATTTGAAGAGATCCTTGCACACGCACAGCAATCTGCAAGACACCTCGATACTCTCAATACCGGGACCGGAGCAGGAAATGATTTTCTGGGCTGGCTGTCGCTCCCTGAGGACATACTTCCCCAAATTGAAAAAATAGAAAAGACCGCGAGACATCTCAGGTCGGTTTCTGATACGACAGTTGTTATCGGAATCGGAGGTTCATACCTTGGAGCCAGAGCTGTAATTGAAGCTCTGAATCATTCTTTTTCCTCTCTTTTAAAGAGTAAACACCATGATGTGATATTTGCCGGGCAGAATATCTGTGAGGATTACCTGGCAGAACTTTTGGAATTGCTTGATGGAAGAAACTATTCAATCGTTGTGATCTCAAAATCAGGGACAACCACAGAACCTGCTATATCTTTCAGAATACTTAAGGACCATCTGGAAAGAAAAGTCGGGAAATTGTCGGCAGCCGAAAGAATAATCGCTGTTACTGATGCAAAAAAAGGAGCTCTCAGGTCATTAGCTGAAACCAATGGATATGAAACGTTTATAATACCTGATAACATCGGAGGAAGATATTCTGTCGTTACACCGGTAGGATTATTACCGATAGCTGTCAGCGGACTTGATATCAGGATGCTGGTGAAAGGAGCCAAATCGATGGAAGAGATTACCAGAAACAATAAACATGCGGAAACCAATCCTTCCCTTCTCTATGCCTCGGTAAGGAATCTTCTTCTTCAGTCCGGTAAGCCTATTGAAATAATGGTTGGTTTTACACCTAAATTGCATTTCTTTTCTGAATGGTGGAAACAACTTTATGGAGAAAGTGAAGGGAAAGATGGCAAAGGTATATTCCCTGCATCTGTCGATCTTACGACTGACCTTCATTCAATGGGTCAGTACATTCAGGATGGACAGAGAATTCTTTTCGAAACAATGATCTCTGTAAAAACTCCTGTTAAAAAGCTTACAATTCCTCCTGAAAAAGATGACTCTGATCAGTTGAATTATCTGGCAGGAAAAAGACTTTCGGAGGTAAATCATAATGCTGAATTAGGTACTATGCTTGCTCACAACGATGGAAATGTTCCCATAATTAGTATAAATATACCTGCTCTTGATGAGTTTTATGTCGGACAATTGATCTATTTCTTTGAAATGGCCTGTGCGATAAGCGGATACATTCTTGATGTCAATCCTTTCGACCAGCCTGGGGTTGAAGCATATAAAAAGAATATGTTTGCGTTGCTTAATAAACCAGGTTTTGAAGAAGCCGGGAAAAAACT
>JBARBF010000134.1:0-1532 GCA_049792755.1 Bacteroidales bacterium
CTATGTCCCAGGAACTCTGTGAGGTGGTTACGGTGAACGATTTTCAATATGAAAACCTGATCAAAGCTGTTGAACTCTGTATGAAAGAGAATTATTGCGCTTTGTACTTTGAGGATTTAGTTGACAAGTTTTGCCCTGAAATATCAGAGGAAGCGCTGAGGGTAGCAATCCGGACAATGGATGCCAGGGGAAAAATAAGAGTAGACGACACGCTTTTAAGGTTGGTGATTAGGTGTAGTGTCCACAGACTTACTGCCGGAAGTTATATAAACAGCCACGTGGGAAATTTCATAAAAAAACAAGGTAGTAACTATGGATTTGCCTTATAACTGGGACTTTATTCAGAATAACATTCCTCCCGAGAAACTTGCTGAATTACGAAGAAGATTCATGGAAGAATGGCGTTCTGGAAACTATACGAAAGAAGAAATGATTGAAAGATACAGGATGTCAGAGCGAACTTTTCGAGACACAATAAAGAGATACCCTGATACAAGAGAATTGGACGATTATAAGGATGAATCACGGTCGCCTAAAAATCCACACAGGAAATTTACAGATGCAGAATATCAAGAAGTCACAAGAACATTTGATCGTACAAGGGAAAATGTGAATTCAAGATTTTTAGATTTCATCGAAGATATGCATGCCGATAAAAGGAATCTATCCCCGCCAAAACTCAAAGCTCAAAAGAGGAAAATATGGGATGTTCGACCTGGAGTAAGAAAAATAAAAGCCATTGTGGATGAGTTGTGGGCGGAAAAAGCAAAGACAATAAGCAAAAGCTATGTTCATGATTTATTGAAGAAGTTCGAAAAATATCCAGAAGAAGTTAATAAGGAACAAAAAAAAGAATTTGCAAGACCATTGCAGCCAGGAAAATGCTTCAGTATAGACACAGCAACTTGCTATATAGGGGACAAAACACAAGTCTATTTTCAGCCAGTTTTCGATGAGTTCAATAGCGAACTTATTACCATTGTTGGAGGAACCGAAAATGATCGCAATTTGACCTTGAAAACAATGGATGATTTATGTCGTTTATTTCCCGAAGCAGGATTTCAGGTACGTTCCGATGGTGGAAAAGAATTCAACAACTGTGATGTTAAAGCAGTTAAGGAAAAAAAAGGAATCTCGTGGATAAAAACTTCAAAACCATGGGACAACCCTTTTGCCGAGAGAGGGATAAGAACCATAAAATACGAATATCTGAACCAGGTATGGATAAGAAATCTATGTGATTTCAAGACGCTTTTTAAGGTTATCAAGTTGCATTACAATGAATATCGTCCTCATCAGTCCTTTGATAATAAAACACCTGTTCAGGTCAGAATCGAAGCAAATAAACAGCAAAAATACTTACATCCAAATAAGATGAAAAATTGGAATGCTTTTTCTTGGACTATGCCTGATAGGACGAACACGGCAGCAAGTTAGTGGACACTACAGCTAGGGATGAGGCAATAACCAATAAACTCAAGCAGTAATTCTTTATCATTGGGGGATACAACTTCATCAGGAATGTGTTAATA
>JBARBF010000135.1:0-100766 GCA_049792755.1 Bacteroidales bacterium
TTAATGGATTATTAAAAATAGTTGACAAATATGCTAATTATCAAAATATGAGGAACATAGCAATTTTAGCCTCCGGCAACGGCACCAATGCTGAAAACATAATTAAATACTTTTCGAACAAAAATACAGCCAAAGTAAGTCTGGTTTTATCAAATAATCGTCAGGCTGCGGTTTTAAAAAGGGCTGAAGCGAATAATATCCGTACAGTTTTTTTCGAACATAAAGAATTTTATGTCACCGGGAAGGTACTCCGTTACCTTTTACTGTATAAGATAGATTTTATAGTTCTTGCCGGCTTTTTATGGCTTGTACCTGAAAATATAATTGAACAATATGCCGGACGGATAATTAACATTCACCCGGCACTGTTACCCTTATATGGCGGAAAAGGAATGTACGGTGAGGCTGTTCATAAAGCTGTAATAGACAGTCATGATACAGAATCCGGAATTACGATTCATTATGTTAATAAATTTTATGATAAGGGAGATATAATTTTTCAGACCCGCATTAAAATTAATCCTTCTGACACAACTGACTCACTTGCTGAAAAAGTTCATACTCTTGAGTACCAGCATTATCCAAAGGTTATCGAAGGACTGGTGGAAAAGTTACCTGATTTTTTAATTAAAGGTCCCGAGGAGGCTTAAAACAACTGTTTTGATCTTTTCAAATTTAGCTTTGTTCTCTTCTGAAATCGGTTCTACAGGTGGTGCATCGACTTTCAACGGATCCACCGGCGACCCGTTTTTATAAAATCTGAAGTCGAGATGTGGTCCGGTAGAAAGGCCACTGCTGCCTACATAACCTATAATATCACCCTGTTTAACAAATCTCCCGGGAGAAACTCCCTCACCAAATCTGCTAAGATGCAAATAGCCAGTTGCATATACACTGTTGTGCTGGATTTTTACCATTTTCCCGGCTCCTCCTTCATCTGTAGCTGAAATAATCCTGCCATCACCAATTGCTTTCACAGGTGTTCCTACAGGAGCTGCATAATCAACTCCATAATGAGGGCGGATTATCCTCAGAATTGGATGCATTCTGGCAGAGGAAAAGTGAGAACTGATTCTCGAAAACTGAAGGGGGGCTTTTAAAAACGCTTTCCTAAGGCTGTTCCCATCAATATCAAAAAATGACTCCTTCCCCTCCTGTATAAACGGAATAGCAGTTATTGAGGAGCCGGTCCTGTTAAACTGTGCAGCATATATCCTGCCTGTGCCTAACGACTTGCTATCAATGAAAAACTCTTCATAAACCACTTTAAAATTGTCACCTTTCTGCAATCCGAAGAAATCCACTGTCCATGCAAAGATTTCTGACATGTCGCCAAATAAAGAGGGCGGAAGACCACCATTTTTCATTGCATACCAGAGAGAGGTTTCAATTGTCCCTGATGAATATTTTATCTCTTTTTTAATCTCTTTTCTGAAAGGAGTGATATTTAGTGAATCATTAAAGCTGAAAACATAACAGAGTGTCGGGTCATGTTCATAGACGAGATACCTTACACGTGCATTGGTGTCTCTGTCGCAAAACAGGATATAATTGTTACCCGACCTGATCTTTCTCACATCAAAAACCGATCTTGAATTTTTTAATACCTGATCGATCTCCTGCATACTTACCCCATGTTTTAAAAGAATCTCTGACAGGAACCCGTTTCGTTTAATATGACCGGAGATAAGGTCGAATGAATCTGTCGGGATTCCGTACATGAAAACCTGACTGTCAGCCTGTTGAGGTGCAATGGAATCTGAAACAGCAGGAATTGATTCGGTCACTGTGTTCTTTGGATTGCTGCAGGAAACGATAAGGGAAACGAGTAAAAGATATATTCTAGTTTTCTTATTGTTGAGTATCATTTTTCAGATTAATTATTTTTGGTTCGAAGACAGAAGTCAGAAGTAGACTTTCATTAAAAACTTCTGACTTCCGACTTCCGTCTTATGACTTATTAGACTTTAATGACAATGTTAACGATCCGATTCGGAACAACAATTATATTGGAAGGCGTAGAGTTCCCTAACCACTTCTTTGCTCTTTCATCAGCCAGAACAATTTTAATGATCTCGTCTCTGGTCATATCTACAGGTAGTTCAATGTTGAACCTCATTTTACCGTTAAACGACACCGGATAATTAAATGTATCCTCTTTCAGATACTCCGCATTAAAGACGGGCCAGGGTTCATAGGCCAGAGAATTATCGTTACCCAGAATATGCCACAATTCTTCAGCAAGGTGTGGTGCGAAAGGTGAAAGGATCTTGGAAAATGTGCTGGCTGTATCAATTGTGATTTTGCTCTTCTTTATTGCAAGATTGAGGAATATCATCATAGCTGAAATAGCCGTGTTAAAATGGAGATTCTCAATATCCATTTCAACCTTTTTTATTGTCTGGTGAAGTCCCTTAAGAATTTCCGTATCTTCCTTCCCGTTAAAAATTTTGTCAGGATCAGATATGAATCTGAAAGCTCTTCCAAGAAATCCGGATACTCCTTTAACGCCTTTCTCATCCCATGGTTTTGTTACATCGAGGGGCCCCATAAACATTTCATAAAGTCTTAAAGAGTCAGCCCCGTACTTTGATGTAACATCATCAGGATTAACTACATTTTTAAGCGATTTAGACATTTTGGCGACTATCTGTTTCAGTTCAGCGCCGGTCTCTTTATGGAAGTATTTATTATCGTGCTCTTCAACGATATCACCTGAGACTTTTGAACCTGTTTCTGATTCATAAGCAAAGGCCAGGATCATCCCCTGGTTGAATAATCTCTGATATGGCTCATCGGTTGATACGATCCCAAGATCAAATAATACTTTATGCCAGAACCGGCTGTATAACAAATGAAGAACAGCATGTTCAGCTCCTCCGATATAAAGGTCAACCGGCATCCAGTATTTTTCTTTTTCACTGTCAAATATCTCCTTGTCATTTTTTGGATCAATGAACCTCAGATAATACCAGCACGATCCTGCCCATTGAGGCATGGTGTTTGTTTCCCTTCTTCCTTTCCTGCCGTTTTTATCTGTTATATTCAACCATTCTTCCGAATTTGAAAGAGGTGATTCTCCGGACTCCCCCGGAAGGTAATTTTCAAGTTCAGGGAGTTCAAGAGGCAGTTCATCATCATTCATAACGGTAACCTCGCCATCTTCCCAGTGAATGACGGGGAATGGTTCACCCCAGTATCTCTGCCTGCTGAACAGCCAGTCGCGGATTTTGTAGTTGACTTTTGCTTCACCCAGTTTTTCAGATTCAAGCCATTTTGTTATATGTGCAATTCCGGCTTCTTTATTAAGCCCGTTAATATCAAGCTTTGTTACATTATCTGAAGAATTGATGTATTTGCCATCTTCGGTCCAGCATTCATTTCCTGAAAGAATCCTTTTCTTCTGCACGGGATCCAAAACATCAGGATCCTGAATACAGACAATCGGGAGATTGAATTTCTGTGCAAATTCAAAGTCCCTGGTATCGTGAGCAGGAACAGCCATAATTGCTCCTGTTCCATAACCTGTTAATACATAATCAGCTACCCAGATAGGGATCTTCTTTTTATTAACTGGATTTATAGCATACCTTCCGCTAAAAACTCCGGTCTTTTCTTTTGCAAGATCAGTTCTGTCGAGATCCGACTTCAGTGAAGTGGCCTTAATATAACTGTTAACTGAATTTTTATATTCATCAGTTGTAATTGAATCAGTGAGAGGATGTTCGGGTGCAATTACCATATATGTGGCACCAAACAGTGTATCGGGTCTCGTTGTGAAGACTCTCAGATTTACATTCAGGCCTTCAATTTTAAAATCAACTTCGGCGCCGGTTGAACGACCTATCCAGTTACGCTGCATATCTTTGATGCCCTCGGGCCAGTCGAGGTCATCAATACCTTTCAGAAGGCGCTCGGCATAAAGAGTGATCCTAAGCATCCATTGTTTGAGATTTTTCTTTTCGACCCTGTTACCGCATTTCTCATGAGTCCCGTCATTGAGCACCTCTTCATTTGCACATACTGTCCGGCAGCTTGGGCACCACCAAACCTGTGCATTATCGTAATAGGCCAGCCTTTTGGAATTAATGTATTTTACTTTTTCATTCTCATTTAAGCCCGAAGGAATTTCCAGTTCGGAAATTGGCCTGCCTTTTTGTAATTTATCATCAAACCAGGTATTATACAGACGAATGAAGATCCACTGGGTCCACTTAAAATATTTTGGATCAGTGGTATTTATCTCCTTCTCCCAGTCATAGCTAAGACCCAGTTCTTTAATCTGTCGTCTGAAAGTATCACAGTTGTTTTTAGTTGTTACAGATGGATGTGTTCCGGTTTGAATGGCATACTGTTCTGCAGGGAGACCAAATGCATCCCACCCCATCGGATGGAGTACGTTGAACCCTCTCATGCGTTTGTACCTGCTGAATATATCTGTCGCCGTATAGCCCTCAGGGTGACCCACATGCAATCCTGCTCCTGACGGGTAAGGAAACATGTCGAGGATATAGCACTTTTTCGGATTTGTTAAATCCTCGGAGGTTCTGAAAGTTTTATTATCCTCCCAGAATTTTTGCCACTTCTTTTCGATCTCGTGGAAATTGTAATCCATACTTCTTCCTTATAAGTGGGCAAAAATAGAAAAACTTTGGCAATATTTCTGCTTAACCACGGAGTTTCACAGAGTGGAAAAGGAGTAACACTGTTTATTATCTGAAAATTGTATATTCTGTAACGGATGAGAAATTTTCTTAATTACGACTGCGTGTGACTCCGTGATAACTCCGTGTTTAACGGATTTCATTTTATTCTTTCCAATTAGTTGTAAAAACCCGCTTTTGGTTATACTTTTGCGGTGTTGATCTGGTCCCGTAGTTCAATGGATAGAATGGCAGATTCCGGTTCTGTTGGTTGGGCGTTCGAGTCGCCCCGGGATCGCAACTAAGAGTCGTAATTCATGTAATATCAATGAATTACGGCTTTTTTCTTGAGTAATTATCGCAACATTATTGCAACGGAATGAAAAACTTCTTTATTATAAAAAACCCCGTCTAGAACAACGGGGCATAGATCGAATGAATAATATCTTTGATTAAGATTTTTGAGCCAACTTACCGGGATCATGTTTATCTATATCCGAAACATCTAATCCGATTTCCTTTATTATTTTATCTCTGATATAAATCGAGCCAACATAAAGAATTGTGCTTACACTTTGACCTGTTTGAAATGCTGAAATCTCAAGTTTATTCTGACATATTGGATCAAGGATAAGTCTGTTTACTACCTTAATAATATCTTGTTCGGCTTGATAGGAGTTGCCAGGATTCAAATCCTTCACGTTTTTAAGAATTTCCTCATAATGTTCATTTATTAGCTCATTAATCTTAGACTCTTTTAATATTTTATTCCCGTAATCGTTAAGATATTTGGGTGAATTTTGTATAGTTGTTCTTGGAGTCCAGAGATCAGCTACCCGACTTTCAGTAATAGCAAACCTAACCGAGAAATCTTGTAAGGTTGTTTTAATCTCTCCCACATCCTTTTCAACTATGTCAATGGTTTTTTTAATACCACCTGCCTTGAAAACAATACCAATAAATCCAAGCGCTAATGCGATAATAGCAACCCAGACGCCGGTTTTGTTCCAGTCAATGGCATCATCTATAAGGTAAATAAAATTCATTTTGGATAATTCTCTCTCCTATGTAAAGTTATAATAACAATTTCATTCACTGAACACTTTTTGGCAGGAAAATGTTTACCAACCGCAAAAAAGTACGTAAATATTGCTCTTTTCGCTAGATAATCAATATCTGTGCCATTAATATTGAGTTACGTTTTTGTCAGTTTTCATAAAAACCCCCGGCATTTCTACCAGGGCCTCGCTGCCGGTTGGTTCGTGCTTTCCCCACCCCGGTTATGTTATTGGCTATTCAAATTTAAATGGCTCCGGGGCCAAAAACAAATCTTATTTGTTCAGTAAGAAAAACTTACTTAATTTCTTGATTTATATTAAACATTTACTTTTTCACGAAATCCTCTACCTTAAAAGTAAATAAATACTCGTTCGTAGTTTCCTCAATCTTAATTGGTAATAAAACCTTAACAACCTTACCTATGTAAGATGAAGTCAAAGCCGTTAGTCCCTCAGATGTTGAAGAATAATTTATAAATAATGGCTTTTCTCGCCAACCTCCATATTCTCCACCAACAAAATATGCATTATCTGTTGGCATAACTAAATCTTCAATACTTGCTCCTTTAACAATAGTTGTGGGAGGTTGAGAGTTATTCCTATCTGTATATTTTATGCCAGAATGAAAAACTTTCTGACTTAATCCATTTTCATTAACATAAACAGCTTCATCCCAAATTATTTTCATAGAATGATCTGATTTGTTCAATAGCAAAAAAGAAAATTCTGTATTTAATGGCAGCCAAATAATCTTAATTAGACCATCTTCATAGCTATATTTTGTAACTCCATTATCTTGAAAGTTGACAACTTTAGTTTCACCAAATTGTTCTTTCACATTTTTAGGGCTTTCGACTTCTTGAAGACCAACTTTATACATTCCTGTATAGGTCATACAGCTTGTCATCATTGATGTTAGTGCGATATAGAAAAATACTTTTTTCATAAAATTTTTAGTTAAGATTATTTGGTTTTTTCTCTTATAACCAAAGTTACTAATTTCCTAACATATAAAGTTGTAATTTAGGCTAGCTTATTAACCAATAGCCACTGATATTTTAGGGTAATCGCTGCGGGGTTTTGTGCTTCCACCCCGTTCATACTATTGGCAATTCAAATTTAAATAGCTCCGGGGCCAAAGTCAAATCTTTTTGCTTCCGAGAGAAATAAGGTTTAGCTTTGATATCATTGATTTGCTTCAAAAGCGCATTCAATCGATAAGTATTTAAGCAAATTAATTCTAAGGTCTATGGCTTTCCCAACCGCAGAGGTTGATCTAAATGGCTTCATCTACAATCAGGATGATCTGAAGACTGCTAGAGATGTAATGCAAAGTCTTATCTCTCAACTTTTGCCTAAGTGGATTGATGCCCCTGTGGGAGTTTTTGCGCAATATTGGAATAATGAAGCTCCTACGGGGGTATTACATGTTATAGATATTGCAAGAACCCTATATGGCTTCGGTCGAACAATTACAGCGCGATCACAACCTGTTTATGATAGAAAAGTCATTCAGCTCCTCACTTGCCGTAAAGATCGTGAGTATGAAGAGCTTTTAGCTGAGATTCATATTGGAATGCTCTTCGGTGAGCGCGCTGGCCCTATTTCCTGTGAACCTATGGTCCCAATTGAACTCTTAGGTTCTTCCTCTTCGCCGTCCTCTCCTGATTACGGAATTCGTTTGCCAGATGGCGATGTGACCATCGAAGTTACTATGATGCGAGTCGAAGTGTTCGATAGTTGGGATAGAGCAATGACGGACATCAGAGAACGAATTGCAGACGCAGTTAAAGCCTCCCACTTGATGAAGGAAGTTGATATTAAAGCGCCGTTAGGTGTCCGTGCTGATCGTTTAACCAAATCTCAGTTAAGTCGTCTAATTGACAAAATGAGTGCTAATGAAAGAGGTGTTGATAACTTACAGCTTGGGACTGTCACTGCGCAAATTATTTGGAGGAAGATACCCGTTATAAAAGCATCTTCCATCCAAGATGTAAAAGACGCACTAGATAAATTTGAGTTCCCTGATAAAGATACCAACACAGTGGTATTCTCGACTAATAATATGGGAGAACCTAATTCTAGTTCGACTAGAGTTTTTCCTTTACTGACACCTGATATAGATGACCTCATTCTTAAGTCGTTGAGGAATTGTCTCGAAAGGAAGCGGAACCAAATTTCGAGACAGTTACCATCACTCCTTGTTATCCAACTTGGAGGATGGCGCATACCACCACATTATATTGACTCCATAATAACAAATCGAATTTGGCCGAACAAATTATATAAGTGGCTAACAGGTATCGGCCTATCTGTTCCCTGTCGCACATATCAAATCAACAATCCGAAGTCTACATTGACTGTCAACTGGAACACGCAGCCGATGGTTCCTCGAACAAATGCCCTAGACGAGCTTATAGAAAATGGAGCGCAATTCTACCATGGGAAGCTCGTTAATTCTCAGGAAAGTGACTCAAGCGTACAACAAGCGCATAACCCTGCGTGTTAATCTGTTAGGTAATTAGACTTTTTTTTAGTTTATCTGTGTTGTGAAATAATAAATTTAACTTTTTAAATATGAAAAATATTATAGCCATCATAATCAGCGCTGCAGTATTATTAGGTACCGGCTGTGATAAAAATTCTGAGAAGAAGAGTTCGTCGGAAATTTCCTCTTCAAAGCAATTTATAGTTGAACAGGGTTTCGTTGACGCAAATGGCATTATGATTTATTACGAGGCATTTGGCAAAGGTGAACCACTGCTTATTGTTCATGGAGGTCCCGGAGCATCACACGACTACTTTTTACCCTACCTGCTGCCATTGGCCAGAACTAATCGACTCATTTTCATTGATGAACGGGGTTCGGGACGTTCAGAGAAAATAGAGAAAACATCAGATTACACCGTAGAGAATATGGTGGAAGATGTGGAAGCGGTCCGTAAAGAATTAAAACTTGGCAGAATCAACCTTCTCGGACACTCTTACGGAGGGGTGCTTGCCCAGGCATATGCATTTAAATACCAGGAGAACCTTTCGCATCTGATTTTATGCAGTACTTTTCACAGTACCAAAGAAATGAACGAGGTTTTCAAAAGAATACTGGAAAAGATGACTCCGGAACTACGGACGAGAATCGAAAAGACTGAAAAAGCAGGATTGTTCGGTCATGGCAGAGATTTTGAGAAAAACCGGTATACATCGGAGTATATGACTGCTGCATGGGGCGAAGGTTATTTTCCCTATCTGTACCAGAACCATCCTGATCCTAACTATGATCCAATCGCAAACGGTAATACTTCCTGGGATTTATATCGTGAAATGTGGGGATCGGACGGTGAATTTATTATAGATGGAAACCTGAAGTCTGTCGAGTATTCTGACAGACTTTCAACAATTAGGGTTCCTACACTTATAACTGCAGGAGATAATGACGAGTGTGCCCCATCACTTTCACAGGAGATGAACAGGAAGATTGCAGGATCAAAGCTTGTTATTTTTCCAAAAAGCGGACACATGACTTTCGTTGATCAGCCATCACTTTTTATTGCAGCAGTTGATGAATTTTTGCATCAAAGGAAATAAACTGTTACCGTAATATTTTTGTACATTTATTGGTTGATAATTCTTTTCAGATAAAACCACTAAATCCAGATTGCAATGAAAATAACCGGAAGAAGATTCGGCTACTCACTATTTCTGTTTATCTTTTTATTCAGCGGATGTAAAAAGGAACAGGTAATCACTTCACTTCCCCGGAGCGTTCCGGAGGCAGAAGGAGTTTCTTCACAGGGAATTATTGATTTCCTCAATGCAGCTGCAAAAAGCCGGCATGAATTCCATAGTATTATGTTTCTGCGTCATGGAAAAGTCATAGCCGAAGGATGGTGGAATCCTTACAAACCCGAACTCAGGCATACACTGTACTCCACCAGTAAAAGTTTTACAGCAACAGCAGTTGGATTTGCAGTGAGTGAAAAACGGTTGTCAGTCAATGATAAAGTAATTTCTTTTTTCCCGGAAGCTCTGCCTGATACCGTTAGTAAGTTTTTGTCAGAAATGGAGGTTAAGGATTTGATTAGCATGTCGGCAGGACTGGATCCCGATCCATCATTCACGACAGTAGTACATGACACCAACTGGGTTAAAGCATTCCTCGAAAAACCTGTGGTGCATGAACCCGGTACAAAATTTTTATATAATACGCTGGCAACATATATGTTGTCGGCTATTGTACAGAAAGTGACCGGTGAAAAAGTTATTGATTTCCTTAAACCAAGGTTGTTTGAACCTCTGGCTATTGAGGGAATGGATTGGGAAGTTGATCCCCGTGGTATTAATACAGGAGGCTGGGGACTGAGGCTGAAAACAGAAGATATGGCTAAATTCGGACAGCTTTTCCTGCAAAAGGGCAAATGGAACGGGAAACAGGTGCTGCCGGCTTCATGGATAGAGGAAGCCACTTCGCTGAAGATTTACCAGGCGCCCGATGCACCTCAGTCCAAAAAAGATTCCAGCGACTGGATGCAGGGTTATTGTTACCAGATGTGGCGCTGCCGGCATAATTGTTTCAGGGCCGACGGTGCATATGGTCAATATATTATTGTCATGCCCGATCAGGATGCGGTTATAGCCATTACAGCCGAAACCGGTGATATGCAGGACGAATTAAATCTGGTCTGGGAATATTTACTGCCGGCTATAGAAACCGGTCCATTGCCTGAAAACAATGCACTGGCTGCAAGCCTTAAGCAAAAGCTATCTTCGTTGGCGCTGCCCTTGCCGGCTGCAAAAAATAATTCAACTATTGTTTCCCGTATTTCGGGCAAAACATTCGTTTTCGGGACAAATAACAGACACACAATGACCTTCCGGTTCCAGAACGATGCCTGCAAAGATTCAATGATGATTGATTCTGAGAGTTATAACTTTTCGTTTGGATCGGGCAAGTGGATTACCGGAGAAACAACTCTTCACGGACCCAATCTTTTATTGCAGGCTAAAGCCCATTTTGTAGGACTTCCACCTGCAAAGGTAGCCGGAAGCTATACCTGGGGAAATGAAAATACCCTCGATCTGGTTCTTCGCTTTATCGAAAGTCCTCATACCGAAACGATTAACTGTGTCTTTGATAAAAACACGGTATCGGTTGCAATTCATTACAGCAATGAGCCGGCAAATGTACAGCACGAGTTTAAAGGCATTCTGAAAGAATAACGGAAATTCAGACAAAACTGCTCCGGTGACGATCTGCAAGAAACTTAAATTTATTAGAAAGGGAATAATGCTGCCATTAAATCCCTCAGGCGGCCTGATTAATCCTTCCTGACTTCTGACGATTAGTGCGGTAGAATATCCCATTTTTTAATTAAAGAGTTCAAAAGGCTGTTCATAATTTCTGAAGCTGATTGTAAATCAACAATATTAATAAAAGACAAATAGCCCGTAGGGCTTTAGGTATTGTAGAAACAATTATACAACCGGCAACATACCTCGTAGAGGTTATAGGCAATCATCCCAGAAATCAAATAGAAATTGTTGGTCAAATTCTATCTCATTTTTAGTAAGAATGTCGATATATTCTTCACGGAAAGTTCTCTTTTTATGGTGGAATTCCTGATTTTCAATGTAATAGTAAACATCTGCTATTTGTGAACGGCTATATGTAAAACCTCCATAACCCTCCTGCCAGGAGAATCTGCAAGGGCAGAGTTTTTCATTATTGATAAAAATGGAAGAACTTCTCTTTATATCGTGAACAGTATCTGAAACTGAAACTGATGGATTTAATCCGAATAGGATATGAACATGGTTTGATGTTCCATTGACGATCATGGATTTATGTTTCAGATTAGTAATTATTCCGCTCATGTATTCGAATACACGTACCCGGAAATCTTTCTTCAGTACAGCATCTCTGTTTTTCACAGCAAAAACAAGCTGTACATACATTTGCGTAAATGTCCCAGGTTTCATGTTAAATCAGATTAATTAATAATGCAGCTAAACAAAATTAAAAAAATTCAATAGATTTTTAAAATGTAAAACCGCTACGCGGTAAATATACTATGGTGGGCTCATTTTCTACAAAACCATATCGCCTACGGCGAATGGAGAATTGATTAGAACAAAATACTAAATATCAAATTGTTAAAACCATAAAGATGGATAGTAAAAGAATAATGTGACAGTATAAAACTTATTAGTCAAACTCAATGTCATCTTTGGCACAACCAATATCTTTAGCGATCTATGCCTGATGCCCTAAATATTGAACCTTCTGAATTGCAGTCGACCCCGATTTAGTCCTGACCTTTCTAACCCTATACATAGAGCAAAAATAGGCGTTAGTGCGGTAAAAATCAAAAATTTTATTTTTATATTATTAAATTTCAATTACTTCAAAATCACAGACGCACTAAAATTAGAACGCGTCAGAATTCAGGACGGAATTCAGACAAAACTGCTCCGGTGACGATCTGCAAGTATTCCTTAAATGTATTCGAAAGGGAATAATAGTGCCATGCTATCCCTCAGGCGGCCTGATTAATCTTTTATACATCTTATTGAACTACCTGAGGATTTGGAAGAGATTTTCTTAATAACCAGGTTATTTAGAAAACTGCAAGTACTCTTAAGAGCTTCTGCAGAGGAATAACTTGTGGCCGACCACCAGGTTGCAGTGCGCTGTAAATCAAGAAATGATCCTACCGGATCACGATATCCTGCCAGAAGAGCATTAAATCCGGTTTCATCTATGACTCCAACATCAGGATTTACCCAGTGAATGTCTAAACCTTCTTTCATTTCGGCACCTGCGACCGTATCTCCGCCCAGGTAATCAATTAAAACTGACCACTCATTGTCGTTGGGTACATGCCAACTCACAGGACATATTTTTCTGCTATCTGTAACTGCGTACCAGGTATATAATCTTCCATAAACAGATGAATTTGTAATGTAAGGCACAGATTCATATCCGTCTTCACCATTATAAGCCCATTGGTATTCCGGAGTATTCTCAGATTGAATATCTAAAGTAACAGGTTTGGTTGTTCCAATTGTATCACCATTATTGTATTTTTTAACTTTCAGATTGGCTGCCATCCACTCCTGATTTCCCAACAGTATTGAAAAATATTGATTATTGTCTAAATCAGTCACCGAACCATAATATGTCTTAAAAAAATATTCATCGCCATAAACTATGCTGTCGCCTGTTTCAGCATAAGGTCTTATAAAATATCTCGTTTGCGGGGTTAATCCGGTAAGTGTGCTTTCAAAACTTCCGAAACCAGTACCATCAATTGTTTTCAGACTGTAAACAGTCGGGTGTGGCATAGTGCTCCAACAACTTCCCCTAGCGGTAATTTGTATCCCCGGATCAGAAGAGATGCTTATTCCTAATACAGCTGAGTTTTGAGTAAGTGAATATATTCCCGGATCTGAAATAAATATCGCGCTTTTCCCTGTGGTATATGTAGTTTCATACCCGTACCCTGTACCTTCCTTGCTTGTTGCATAAGCTCTGAAATAATATAATGTATTTGGAAGGAGAGGGGTCAGGGTACTTGTAAATGACCCGATCAGTCCCTTCTCAATAGATTTCTTATTTGCAATTGTTGGATTTTTTGAAGTATTCCAGCAAATTCCCATTTTGGTTACCGGTGATCCGCCATCAGTGAGTAGATAACTTTCTGCAGTTACACTGGTGGATGTTCCTCCATAGATCCACGTTACCCCTAAAACAGGTGTAGAGGGTTTCTTCTCACATGAAATATTAAGAAGGAATATAACAACAAACAATATTGGTCCTAAGAATTTAATATTGTTCATAATATTCACATAAACGAATCCAGGTCCGGCAGATTGTTTCTCAAATTTATGAAATCTATCTAAACATTTCAAATAAATATTTTTAGTTCTTCCGGTATTTTTCCGGCTATTCCGGAGAAGCTATCTGGCTTTCTGTTTTTCAGTTCCCGATTATACTTTAGCTCGTTTGAGATTCAGCATACCGCCTTGCCATCTCGGAACACTTTACCCACTCAAAGCCCGATCCAAATACTTTTTGTATTCTTTCGGCGAGGGAGGTAAGCCCTTCCAGTCCAAGCTCTGTACCCTGCGTGTAAAGTGATTGCCAATGCGTTACAATCACAACCGGGAAGCCTGAATCAATCAGCTGACGGATCCTGCCAGTTTTCCCGTCGGGTGACACAAGCCGGTCTATACCCTCCTTAATAAATTTCGGCCGGTCTTTATTATCAGGAAGATCCATCGACCAGAAAATATCTCCGGCATTTGCGGGTACACTTACCACAACCTGATCACGCCCCGGGTTTTTATACTTCACATTACACTGATATGGCTTCTCTTTATCTGATGCGGCGTAGAGAAAGTACCAGGTAAGTTTACGCTTATAAATATTCCACTGAGCGTCAGCCAGTGCCTGGGCATATTTATCTTCAACATCTATTCCTGAAACCCAGGGTGAAGTAATTCCTGTAGATTCTATTCCCACATTTTTCAGGATCTGGAAGGCCAGAGTGAAATACTCAACAATCTCCTCCTTCGGCGCCTGTGTTATCCAGGTATCCTCATACAGGTGACGACGGTAATTGCCGGTTTTCAGATCATAAGAACTCAGATGGGTCAGAAATTCAGGGGTGATATCAAACCGTGGGGCAACCCTTTCACGCATCAGTTTCAAAAACTCAAGCAGGTGATCCTGTGGCACCCGTTTGAGAGACTGGTCAATACGTCCGAGGCAACTTGGCATAGGGATGATGGTAAACTTACCATGAAGGTCAAATCGGTCGAAAGTGTCCGCCACCCGTTTGGTGAATTTTGCGGGAACCAGAAATGGCGTCTCATAACCAGGAAGTTCATAGAAGAGAGGATCGACAGGTGATCCGTCGTCTATAATCAGCGAAAAAGGTATTTTCCCGGAGAAACCCGGGCCCCTGGATGATTTTACTTTGTCAGAAGGCGATGATGCCATAACCTTACCAATAGAGTCTGATAATACTCCTGCTGCCAGCCCGGCGCCGGCATATTTCAAAAGAGTTCTGCGGTTAATTTTGTTCATATTTAATATTTTAGGTCGTGAGAATTTAATATTCTTGTAATTTATACTAATTGTTACCACTCTATGTATTGGTAAATTTAGGCATTATAATGCCAGTTAAGTAGGATATTAGAAAGGGATTTACCATGCTCCTACCATGTTCTGTCTTACTTATTCTATTTGCAAAACAAATTTACCACGGAGTTACACGGAGTATTCACGGAGTTTCACTGCTTAATAGAACAAGAAAATTACGGAGGAATAAAATAATAAAACTATCTTTATAAGGTCTTGCTAAATTATTATTATGACCTTGTTGCATCATGAACTTACGAGTTCAATTTTACATTGTGCTTATAAAGTACACAGTGCTTTAGGACCAGGTTTATTGGAATCTGCCTATGAAGAATGTCTTTATTATGAGCTTGATAAATCTGGCTTTTCTACAATTAAACAAAAACCGATGCCACTGATTTATGAAGAAAAGAAACTTGATTTAGGTTACAGGATTGATCTTTTTGTTGAAGGTAAAGTCGTACTTGAAATCAAATCGGTTGATGCTCTTAATCCAGTTCATCTGGCTCAGTTAATGACTTACCTGAAGTTATCAAATTGCAGGATCGGATTCCTGATTAATTTTAATGTTGTGTCTTTGAAAGACGGAATAAGGAGAGTAATAATATAGAATTCTGAGATTGAAGTTAAATTAAAAACGTTACTCTGTGTAACTCCGTGTTAACTCCGTGAAACTCTGTGGTTAATGGATTTTATCTTTAATCTCTCAGGATTTCAATCATTTCCAGAATAGCTTTTATCTCTGAAGCATCCTTTACTGGTGACAATCCTAAAAGAGGCCTTACATTATTAAGATCGTTGCCTGTTACAAAATCTTTACCAATTATTATAAGGTATATCAGGGCTGATTTCAGCGTATTGGATTTTACCCTGAAGCTATGCTGACTGTAGCGCGCAGGAGAAAAATGGACAAATCTTTGAGGATGGACGTGAAACTTCAAAGTCCATTCAGAACCGTCTGATAACTTGAAAAGCCTGTAACTATTTGTCATCGTACCCACCCAACCTGCATATGCTTCTCTTTTTAAAACACCTTTCCGCTGAAGAAATTCTTCTCCTTCATAACAAATATTCCTGATTGACAATCCTCCTGTATAGATATCCATGACTGATGTACCAAGATGCTTTAGATCTTTTGTAAGCGAACTATAATCAGAGCCGGTTTTATCAATATTGTAATTAATAAATTCTTTTATAAATCCAATATGGTGCTTTAATGGATTAAATAAGAAGGGTTCAGGTATTTGATAATCAGTATTCATTATGTTGCTTACAAAGATAAATCAAACATGATGAAAAAACGAAGAATGATTTATTCTGTATATCTTGATATTCATAATTGATTATCTTTAAATCAAAATATTTCGATTTTTAACACTGGATCCGAAGTAAGCTGAACCAATCTTTTTTATGAAATCTAATGGGGAAATTTCATAGAATCATACTTCGGTGCCAGGATAAGAAAAAATATGACTATAAGGAATCATGCATAACAATAATAAGATAGCTTGAAAATCAATTTATTTACCCCAGCCCCGAGGGGAGTAAATTGATTTTCTTCGCTCCCCATGGGATCGGGGTAAACGAAGGAAATCAATAATATTATATTTATGATTCCTGATAATCAGTATAAATAATCTCATAAACCAAAAAAAGTATAAAAATGAAAACAATTTCACTTAAGATCTTTCTGGGAATGATGGCTCTTGTCATTATTTGCAGTGCAAAGTCAAGCAAAAGAGATCCGTTGGCGTTATATGCGGAACTGGATAAGAATGCACCAGTTAACACTTTGACTGCCAAAGAAAAAGCTAATGGCTGGCAATTATTATTCGATGGCAGAAAAACTGACGGATGGCATGGATACAATATGAAAGTATTCCCCGATTGCTGGAAAATCGACGACGGAACTTTTACTACAACCAATTCAGGCAGTCAGGAAGGTCTCGACATAGTCACAGACAAAGTGTACCGCAGTTTTGCATTCAGCGTTGACTATAAAATGGATACTGCAACCAACAGCGGAGTTATATTCCAGATCAGGGAAGACCCGAAGTACAAATTCCCGTATGAAACCGGTCCTGAATTTCAGATTATTGATCATGAAAACTGGAAAGGTAAACTTTTTGACTGGCAGATCAATGGTGCAAATTATGCGATGTATCCTCCGATGGCAAAACCGTATAAGGCACTACATGAATGGAATCATCTGTTTCTGGTTGTCGACGGAAACTTTGTCACACAGATGCTGAATGATGTCGTAGTTGTGAAATATGAAAAAAACTCTGATGACTGGAAGAAACGCCGTGACAGCGGTAAATGGACAGGTTTCCCTGATTGGGGAAAATTTGACGAGGGACACATTTCACTCCAGAACCATGGGACCAAAGTTTGGTTCAGGAACATTAAGCTGAAACAGCTTTAACCAAAATTTAAACATTGAAAGATATGTCAGATTCAGACAAAACCAGGCGAGGCTTTATAAAAAAGGCCGGACTTGTCACTGCCGGTATGACGATTATTCCCGGAAAGGTGATGAGCGGTTTCGGACACAAAGCCCCAAGTGATAAGCTTAATATTGCCGGTGTGGGAATAGGTGGCAAAGGTCATACTAACCTCCACGGAATGGCTACTGAAAACATAGTTGCCTTATGCGATGTCGACTGGAAGTATTCTGACTCCTGTTTTAAGGAATTTCCAACGGCTAAGAAATATTGGGACTGGCGGAAGATGTTCGATGAAATGACTGGCTCAATTGATGCTGTAATGGTTGCTACTGCCGATCACAGCCATGCTCTGATAGCTGCACATGCTTTAACCCTTGGGAAACATGTATACTGCCAGAAGCCGCTTACTCATTCAGTTTATGAATCAAGGTTGCTTATGAAACTGGCCGCAAAGTACAAGGTTGCCACTCAGATGGGTAACCAGGGTAATTCAGGCGACGGAGTCCGGCAGTTATGCGAATGGATATGGAATAATGAAATAGGCGAAGTCAGGGAGGTACATGCCTGGACCGACAGACCAATCTGGCCACAGGGTATAACGAGACCGGCAACAGTTATGCCTGTTCCAAAAACACTCAATTGGGATCTCTTCATCGGCTCTGCTCCAATGCGTCCATATAACGAAATATACACTCCTTGGAACTGGAGAGGCTGGTGGGATTTTGGTACCGGCGCTTTTGGTGATATGGCTTGTCATGTTATGGATCCGATTTACCGGTCGCTGAAACTTGGTTACCCCGATAAAGTTCGCGGAAGTTCAACCAGTATCAATACTGAATCAGCACCTCAGGCAGAAACAGTAGAATTTTCATTTCCGGCTAGAGATAACATGCCAAAATTTGCTATGCCGGCAGTTAAGGTGCACTGGTACGACGGAGGTCTTCTTCCTAACCTTTCCGACCTTCTTCCGGCAGGCGAAAACTTGATGGCCGACGGGTTGGGCGGGTGCCTGTTTATAGGTTCCAGAGATACTCTTATGTGCGGTTGCGGCGGTTATAATGCACGTTTGCTTTCCGGACGTATTCCTGATGTTAAGCCATACCTGAGAAGGATTCCCGGAGGATCAGTCTTTTATCCCGACGGTCCACATGAACAAGATTGGATACGGGCATGCAAGGAATCACCCGAAGACAGGGTCCAGGGTACTTCAAATTTTGCCTATGCCGGACCTTTCAACGAAATGGTTTTGTTAGGGGTTCTTGCTATACGCTTGCAGGGACTGAACAAAGCTCTTGCCTGGGATGGGGAAAACATGCGATTCACCAATATTTCTACAACAGAGGAATTAAAAATTGTGAAAAGCGATGATTTTAATGTCATTAACGGTCATCCGACATTTGACAAAAAATATGATACTTTCAATGCCCTGGAAAGTGCAAATCAATACATCAGGCATAACTACAGGGAGGGTTGGAATCTGCCACCAATGCCTTAGTTATTAAAAGTTGAAAACCCTCTTATAACAGAGAATGATTATGAAAAAGAATTCTCTTTATCTTTATTTTATTTGTTTGATCGCAACGATGGGCGGGCTGATGTTTGGATTTGACGTTGCAATAATTTCAGGTGCTGTACCATTTATACAGCCTTATTTCGGATGGAATGAACTTCAATTGGGATGGGGAGTAAGTTCACTTCTTTTAGGAGCCATTGCGGGAGCCTTTGGTTCAGGAGTACTTTCAGATATGTACGGACGTAAAAAAGTTCTCATTGCAGTAGCCTTGTTCTTTGCTGTTTCCTGTACATTTACAGCACTCGCCACCTCATCTTTTGTATTTATCTCCGCACGTGTTTTTGGAGGACTGGCCGTTGGAGCTGCTTCTGTTCTTTCTCCGATGTATGTTGCTGAAGTGGCTCCCCCCAAAAACAGAGGAATGCTGGTGTCTGTTTACCAACTGGCTATTGTACTTGGAATTTTATGTTCATATACCATAAACTATGGTTTGCATAACATAGACAATAACTGGAGATGGATGTTTGCGACAGGGATAGTTCCTTCTGTACTGTTCTTCGCAGGATTGTTTTTTATTCCCGAAAGCCCCCGATGGTTATATAAAGCCGGTCGAAAAGAAGAATCTCTTAAAGTTCTAACCGGAATTGGTGGAGAGTCGCTTGCAAATGTAGAGATTCTGGAAATTGCAGATTCCCTTAAAGGCAATTTATCATCTGTATCCATTGGAGAGCTATTCAAACCTTCGGTCCGAAAAGTAATGCTGATTGGATTCCTGCTGGCCGTATTTGTTCAGATCAGCGGCATTAATACTATAGTTGACTATGCACCTAAAATTTTGCTGGCTGCCGGGGTGGCGATTGACAATGCATTGCTTCAGACTTCTCTGGTAGGCTTGATTAACTTTGTTTTCACCTTTGTAGCTATTCTTTTCATTGATAAGACAGGCAGAAGATCTCTTTATCTGATAGGCTCAATGGGAATGGTTATTACTCTTATTATGTTAGCAGTATCCTTTTATTTAAAAATGGAAGGGATCTTTACATTGATCTGCATTCTGTTATTCATTGCTTTTTTTGCCTCTTGTATTGGACCAGTGTTCTGGACTCTTGTCTCTGAAATATTTCCAAACAGGATTCGCGGAAAAGCAGTCGCATTCGCATCTTTCACCCAATGGATATTCAATTTTCTTGTTGTGTTGCTTTTCCCTCACTTTCTTGCCTCCGTTGGCGGAACGGAAACTTTCCTGTTTCTCGCTCTAATGTCGTTGGTGCAATGGTTATTTACCTATTTTTATGTGCCTGAAACCAAAGGAAAATCATTGGAAGAGATAGAACAATTCTGGAAAAGGTAAGTTCCACGGTTTATAGGTTAAGTCCTCACTTTTACATAACTAATTGTAATATAAAATTGTAATTATGAATTCAGATTCCAGGCAGAATTTTCTTAAAACAATCAATCATAAACAACCCGATAAGGTTGTAGTGGATTTTGGATCAACATCCGTAACAGGAATTCATGTACTCGTTGTTGAAAAACTTCGCGAATATTATGGACTCGAGAAAAAGCCTGTTAAGGTTATTGAGCCCTATCAGATGCTAGGTGAGATTGACTCTGAGTTGATTAATGCTATGGGCATAGATATTATCGGGCTATTCTCTGCCAGGAATATGTTTGGTGTTCCTAATGAAAACTGGAAAGTCCATAAAACACTATGGGGGCAGGAAGTTCTCTTCCCGGGCAATTTTAATTATACATATAACAGCAACGGAGATATACTGATGTATCCTGAAGGTGATACCTCTGTTCCTCCAAGCAGTATGATGCCAAAAACCGGTTATTTCTTCGATGCTCTCGACAGGCAGCAACCTATTGATGATTTGAAGCTTAAGGTGGAAGATAACCTCGAGGAATTTGGTCATATAGCGGAATCGGAACTTATCTACTGGAAAAATCAGGTTGCCAACATTGGAGATGGTTCTAAAGCAGTAGTAGCATCACTCGGTGGTACAGCACTGGGTGACATTGCTATGGTTCCTGCGATCAATTTAAAAAATCCAAAAGGGATCAGAGGTGTTGAAGAGTGGTATATTTCTACACTTATCAGAGAGGATTTTGTCAAAGAAATATTTGACCGGCAAACAGATATTGCTATTGAGAATCTGAAGTTACTGTATGAAGTCATCGGTGACAAAATTGATGTTGTTTTTACTTGCGGAACAGATTTTGGCACACAGAATTCAACGTTCTGTTCAACTGAGACATACGACAGGGTGTGGTTACCATATTATAAAAAAGTGAATAACTGGATTCATCAGAATACTAACTGGAAGACCTTTAAACATTCATGTGGTGCGGTCGAACCTTTGATGAGTCATTTCATAGAATCAGGGTTTGATATCATTAACCCTGTTCAGATAAATGCATCGGGTATGGATCCACTGAAGCTTAAGGAAAAATATGGAGATAAACTCGTTTTCTGGGGCGGTGGTGTTGATACCCAGGGGGCTTTTGCCTTTGGTACGCCGGTACAGGTAAAAGAACAGGTCAAATCGCAGTGCGGAATACTGAACAACAACGGTGGTTTTGTATTTAATACAGTTCATAATATCCAGGCCAATGTGCCCTTTGAAAATGTTGTGGCGATGCTTGAGACGCTTAAAAAACTATAATGCACAGAGCACGGAGCTCAGGGCACAGGGAAATCTGTTTTGTATTATCGGTGAAAAGCGATTTGAGAAAGATGATGAGAGTGGGAGATGGGGAGATTTAGAGCAGTGTAACTCTGTGTACAACTCCGTGTAACTCAGTGGTTAAGAGTGGTTAACAATGGAATCAAGATTTTTATGAGTGATACGAAATATAACTGGAGATACCTCATAAGCATTTCACTCATTTCCGCAATGGGAGGACTTCTCTTTGGATATGACTGGGTTGTAATAGGAGGTGCCAAACCATTTTATGAGCCGTTTTTTGGACTTACTGATCATACTTTTTTACAGGGATGGGCAATGAGTTGTGCTCTGATGGGCTGCCTGGCCGGAGCAGTAATATCAGGATGGCTCAGCGACAGACTTGGACGTAAAAAGTTATTGATCCTGGCAGCTGGCTTATTTGTAGCAGCATCTATAGGAACAGGAGGTGCAGGATCCTTTGGGTTATTTGTCACCTTCAGGATATTAGGGGGCGTTGGCATTGGTCTCGCCTCAAATCTTTCTCCGATGTACATAGCAGAGATTACTCCCGGAAATGTCCGGGGTCGTTTTGTTTCAATCAACCAGCTGACTATTGTTATCGGGATCCTGGCAGCACAGCTCATCAACTGGCGTATCGCCAGACCTGTTCTTCCGGGGGCAACAACTTCTGATATCATGGCATCTTGGAACGGGCAGATGGGCTGGAGGTGGATGTTTTATGCATGTACAGTACCTGCAGGATTATTTTTCATTCTGATGTGGTTTGTTCCTGAAAGTCCGAGGTGGCTTGCAAAAAATTTGTCATATCGCCATAAGGCTCAAAAAATACTTGCCAGGATCGGGGGAGAGGATTATGCTTTTGCTGAATTGTCTGCCATTGAACAAACGCTTAATGAATCGGTCGAAAAAACAAATTTCAGATTAATGAAACAACCGGGCATGTCGAAGCTGATTGTCCTGGGTATTGTATTAGCAGTCTTCCAGCAATGGTGCGGGATAAATGTAATCTTCAATTATGCGCAGGAGATCTTCGAAAATGCAGGTTACAGCGTATCAGATATTCTCTTCAATATAGTGATAACAGGATGCGTAAACCTGATATTTACATTCATCGGAATGTTTACTGTAGATAAGCTTGGACGAAAAGCTCTGATGCTACTGGGAGCCGGGGGGCTTGCAGGTATCTATGCAGTAGTCGGGACGATGTATTTTTTTCATATACAGGGACTTCCTTTATTGATAATGGTTGTTGTTGCGATCGCATGTTATGCAATGTCACTTGCCCCGGTAACATGGGTTGTTCTATCTGAAATTTTTCCAAACAGGATGCGTGGAACTGCAATGTCGATAGCCACATTTTCATTATGGGCAGCATGTTTTATCCTGACCTATACCTTTCCACTGTTAAACCAGCTGCTTAAAGCATCAGGTACTTTCTGGCTCTACGGCTGTATTTGTCTTCTGGGGTTTCTGTTTATACTCAGAAGATTACCCGAAACTAAAGGAAAGTCACTGGAGGAAATTGAACATGAATTTACTAATCACTAAATAACAGCTGCAATATGACAGAGTTAAAAAGTACTGCAAGGGACCTGCTCCTCGTTACTTTAATTTTGTTTTCTTTCTTTAATGCAAACGCACAAAATGTATTAAGTATTGATGCCTCAAATGTTGCAAAGGAAACCAAACCGGGAAATTATAAAATGGGTAATCCCGGTCAGCCTGGCCGTGAAATCCTAATTAATAACCAGTTCATGACAATCGGAGGGAAGCCGGTTATTCCTGTAATGGGTGAAATGCACTTTTCAAGGGTTCCTAAGGAACAATGGGAAGATGTAATTTTAAAAATGAAAGCCAGCGGGATCAATATAATCGCTTTTTATGCAATCTGGATTCATCATGAGGAAATTGAAGGACAATTCGACTGGTCTGGAAATAAGGATATCCGGAGTTTTATTAAGTTATGCCAGTATCATGGTATGCTTGTTTATCCCAGGATTGGCCCATGGGCCCATGGAGAGGTAAGGAACGGAGGCACTCCCGATTGGATCCTCAAAAAGAAATTTCTTGTTGACAGATCCAATGATCCTGTATACCAATCATATGTAGATGAGTATTTTAAACAACTGGCAGGGCAGATGCACGATCTGATGTATAAGGATGGCGGGCCCATTATCGGCGTACAGCTTGAAAATGAATACAGCAGAGGCAAGGACCATATTTTGTGGTTGAAGAATACAGCAAGGAAATATGGTATTGATGTACCACTTTACACCGTTACCGGATGGGATAACGCTTCAGTTCCTGAAAATGAGGTAATTCCCCTTTGGGGAGCATATCCCGGAGCTCCATGGAATTCAGATATAGAGAAAATCACTAAAAATCCTTCATTTGAATTTGATACTGACCGTAAGTATGGAGATATGTATCCTTTTTTTACATGCGAGCTGGGCGTAGGGAATCAGATTACTGAGCACCGGCGACCGGTTTTCAGCAGATTTGACGGATCGGCTATTGCTACCATTAAAATTGGTTCAGGCAGCAATCTTACAGGTTATTATGTTTTTGCAGGAGGCTCGAATCCGGTTGGGATACTAACTGGCATGGAGGAAAACCGTGAAGAAACAGGATATTGGAATACTTATCCAAAAATATCCTACGATTTTCAGGCTGCAATCAAAGAAACAGGAGAGCTGGCACCTTCATATTACCAGGTTAAGAAATTGCACTATTTTCTGAATCAATTTGGTGAAATGCTGGCGCCTATGGTTCCTGTTGTTGCGAAAATAAAAGATCCGGCAAATGACTTGCAATTTTCCGTAAGAGTAAAAGATAATTCAGGTTTCCTTTTTGGAATCAATTATTACCGGGGAACACGAAAGCCTGTACAGAAAAATGTCCAGTTTAAAATTAAACTAATTGGCGAAACATTACAGTTCCCTTCCAGCCCGGTTGATATTCCTGACAGCAGTACTTTTATCTGGCCGTTTAATTTTAGAATGAATGATGTTGTTTTAAAATATGCCACGGCTCAGCCATTATGCCGGATTGGACAGAAAGATCGTACAGACTGGTTTTTTATTCAGAACTTTGGTATACAGCCTGAATTTTGCTTAGAAGCCGGATCAGTTAGGTCAATTGAATCAACAAGCGGGAAAATAATTAAAACCAATAACCAGTATATAATAACCGGTTTTATTCCCGGAATCAGAAGCTATGTTAAAATTGTAAATTCTGACGGCAAGGAGCAACGAATCGTCGTTCTTTCATTCGAAGAATCGGACAAAGTCTGGCTTTTTAATTCAAATGGCAGAATGCAATTGTTTATCAGTAATGCTAATATTTATCAGAATCAAAATCAGTTGCATCTGTATGGCCCTGAAAATGTTATGAAAGTAATTGTATTGAGTGATAATTGCCAGTTAAAAATGTCTGAGTCTGATTCTACTACAGTTGGTGATTACAGGCAGTATGAATATACCGTAATTTCAAAAAGCTTCATCCCTGAAATTACTCCGCTGAATTTTCTTTCCGGTTCTGAAAGACTCAATGCCTCGGTAAAGCAGGTAGACGCTTTTAATCAGTTGTATAACAAAATATTCATTAAAGAATTTAATCTTGATAATCCTTCTGCGATACGGTCGGCAAAATTAATTTTAAGTCCTGATATTTCATGCAAGGTTGAAATAAATAAACTTTGGCTGAATCAGGAAATCATGCCCGGAAAATTAAATCAGCTCGATATTACCGGCTACCTGCAAAAGGGCAATAACCAGATTATGATTGATTTTCCATTCACAGGAGGTGAAAAATCTTTTGCAGCAAAAATAAAGGTGGAATATATGAATTCGGATGAAGTGACTATTGTCAGCGATCTGTCGTGGCTTACGACCGAACAATATATAATTCCGTCTTATCTGACAGAGTTAAAGGGTCTGGTAAACTCTGAAATATTAACGGATAAAACCGGAAATGATAAAGATGTCAGCCAGCAGTCGGGCGAATATTTGCTTAAAATTCCGGATAGTTATATGAAAGGTCTTAGTCAACTTTATTTACATGTAAATTATAATGGAGATAGAGGTGAATTAAGATTCGGGTATAAACTCATATCTGATAATTTTAATAATTTTACTCCCTGGCAGATAGCTCTTAAACAGTTCGGGAACCATATTGAAGGGCAGCAATTGAAATTAAAACTCTTTCCTTTCGAACCGGATTTCAAAATTTACTTTGACAGGCAATTAAGTAAGGATGAGAAAGAAAAAACATATATCAGAAATATTGAGTTTGTTCCTGAATACAGCTTAGATCTCTTGTTGGGTAACTAAAACAACGAACAATTAAATGATCAGGGTTTTTAAATTTAGCTGGCTGATAATTTTACTCGCGGGCTGCAGTGTCAGTCCGAATGAAATCAGGGAAAAGATTTCACTCGCAGGTGAATGGAGATTCAGAATCGATTCTCTTGATAAAGGAATTGAAAACAGGTGGTATACCGATCTGGCGGTTGAAACAGTGAGACTTCCAGGATCAATGGCGGAGAACGGTAAAGGTGATGAGGTTACCATTAAAACGGACTGGACCGGAGAAATAGTCGATAAGTCTTATTTCACAGATAAAAAATATGAAAAGTATCGCCAGCCCGGAAATATTAAAATTCCTTTCTGGCTGAAACCAGTTAAATATTATAAAGGAGTTGCCTGGTATCAGAAAGAAGTGGAGATCCCTACAGGCTGGAATAAGAAAGATATAATTTTATTTCTTGAAAGACCACATTGGGAGTCAACCGTGTATGTCAACGGTAAGAAAGCAGGCATTGAGAACAGCCTTGCTGTTGCCCATCAGTTCAATATAACCGATCTTCTTATCCCGGGTAAAAACCTGATCAGTATAAGGATTGATAACCGGGTAGTAATACCTATTGGCATAAATTCTCATAGTATAACGGATCACACGCAAACTAACTGGAATGGGATAGTCGGCGATATTAGTCTGATTGCAACATCAAAAGTGTCGATAAGGAATGTGAGGGTATATCCCGATCTTAAAGGAGGAAAGGCAAAGATTATTGTTGCCTTAAGCAACAAATCAGGAAGTTCCTTCAATGGGGAAATTGATGTGCAGGCCAGCATCTTTAATTCCGGTGTTTCTCAGAAACTGGCAAAATCAACACTCGTTGCCAGGACCGATTCAAATGACATTCAGCTTATTATAGACTTTCCAATGGGAAAAGAAGTTCAGGAGTGGAGTGAGTTCAGACCTGTACTATATAAACTTTCTGTTAAACTGAGGGGCGCTAAAGGTGAGACAGTTGATACTCAGACGGTGGATTTTGGAATGCGTAATATAAAAGCAAATGGAACACGTTTTGAGATGAATGACCGGCAGATCTTCTTAAGAGGAACTCTTGAGTGCTGTATTTTCCCTCTTACAGGTTATCCCCCCACCGATGTCAAATCGTGGTTAAAAGTGCTGCAGACCTTTAAAGATTATGGATTGAACACTGTAAGATTTCATTCATGGTGTCCCCCGGAAGCTGCATTTATCGCAGGTGACCAGCTTGGGATGTATTTTCAGATAGAATGTTCCTCCTGGGCAAATTCCGGGACGACTATAGGCGATGGTAAAGCGGTAGATAAATTTATTTATGAGGAGGGTGACAAGATCATCAATGCGTATGGAAACCACCCTTCATTTTGTATGCTGGCATATGGCAACGAACCTGCCGGTGCAAATCAGAATGAATACCTGGGGAAGCTTCTGACCTACTGGAAAGCTGAAGATAACAGAAGGATTTATACTTCAGGCGCCGGCTGGCCGGCAATTCCTGAAAACGATTACAACCTTACTGCTGAACCGCGCATACAACGTTGGGGTGAAGGATTGAAAAGCATAATAAACAGGGAAGCGCCACAGACTATGTTTAATTTTCATGATATTATATCAAAATATAATATACCAACGGTAAGTCATGAGATAGGACAATGGTGCGTTTACCCTGATTTCAAGGAAATAGAAAAGTATACCGGTGTACTGAAACCAACAAATTTTGAAATATTCAGGGAGTCACTTACTGAAAATAATATGGGAGATCAGGCAGAGGACTTTCTTATGGCGTCAGGAAAGCTCCAGGCATTATGCTATAAAGCTGATATTGAGGCTGCCCTTCGCACACCAGGATTTGCAGGTTTTCAATTGCTTCAGTTGCATGACTTTCCCGGACAGGGGACAGCTCTGGTAGGCGTGCTTAATCCGTTTTTTGAATCAAAGGGTTATATCACACCTGAAGAATTCAGAATGTTCTGCAATCAGACAGTTCCTCTGGCAAAAATGCCAAAAATGGTATACAGTAATAATGAGGTCTTTAAAGCAGATATTGAAATAGCACATTTTGGTGAAAAACCGATAGAAAAGGCAGAGATTATTTGTCAGGTCACAAATGATAAAGGAGAAATAATCCGTAAGGAGATCTTTACAAAGGACAAAATAGAAATTGGGAATTGTACAGAAATCGGGGGATATCAGATGGATCTATCTGACCTGGAAAAGGCACAGAAACTGACACTTGAAGTACTGTTGCCGGATACCCCATATAAGAATAGCTGGGATTTTTGGGTGTACCCTGCAGCTCAGGAGATGATGAAGGGCAGGGTTATAGTGACAGATAAACTCAACAAGAATGCTGAAGAAGAGCTGAGACGAGGAGGTTCCGTGTTATTGCTTAATTATGGAAAAGTAGGAAATGAGAAAGGAGCACAGGTAGCAATAGGTTTTTCAACAGTTTTCTGGAACACTGCCTGGACCAATAATCAACCACCTCATACACTGGGAATTCTTTGTGATCCCAAACATCCGGTTTTCAATTACTTCCCTACTGAGTTTCACAGCAACTGGCAATGGTGGGACCCGGTTTCTCATTCTCAGGTGATGATACTCGATGACTTTCCGGCAAATTTAAAACCATTGATTCAGCCGATCGATACCTGGTTTGAAAACAAGAGACTTGCCCTGGCTTTTGAAACAAAAACAAATGGTGGCAAATTGATGGTTTGTAGTATCGATCTTATGAATATGTCTGAGGAGAGAATTGTATCAAAACAACTTTTCATTTCTATTTTGAACTATATGAACAGCGAGGCATTTAATCCTCAGATTGATGTTGATATCAGTAAAGTGAAAGAGTTGATGACCGGTACGAAATAAAAAGAGTACGCTAGAGTTTATTTTCTGAAGCGCACTCTTTGGGAATATATATGTTGATTACTTAAGATCTGCTGTAAAAAACTTGACTTCTCCGTCCATCAGAACCTGAACAGCAATTTTCCTGGTTCCTTTTGACAGTTCTACAAAGTAACTGTCAACATCGTCAAACTGGATACCGTACATTATCATATCCGTTTCGTTTGCCTCGTTATCGTCGTAAAAAATGACCTGTCCGGGTGTATAACCAGGGTATCTGGTTTTTATTTCGTTCTGACCTTTAACAGGTAAATCGGCATAAGTTTTAAATTCAGTCGTACCTACCAGATTTCCGTCAATATCATAATATCCTTTCATCTGGTGTCCTGCTTTTGTGAACGCAACCTCATCATATGTATTAACCCTTTTCCATTGTGCATTGGTGGCATCTGGAAAGGCGACCATAAAGTTGCTCTTAGCTTTTTCATTCACCACGGTTCCTTCAAGCTTTTTAAGCGCGACTCTTTCAGCTTTCTGTTCTTTTTTAACCTCTTTGGTCTTTGCTTTGTCCGGGGTTTGTGTTTGTCCGTGCAAAACAGAAACAGCGAACAAAAACGTAATTGATAGAATAGCTAGTTTTTTCATAATAAAAATTGTTGATTAAAATATTTGGCATTATGTTTAAATAAAAGATAACAAACTTTTACCTGACAAATATATTTCTTAATCAATTTTGATGGATTAATATCTGATTAATGTAAGATTAAGAAATGATTAAGAAGAATCCGGCCCAGATTGAACTGTTTAACCCTGGAACAGTTGAACCTGTGATTAAAATATTCTCGTTGTATTATAAAAGGAATATCCCAGACAAATGAATTACAATAACCTGAACGGGTAAAATTTACAAATGAATGATCAATCTTCTTTTATGGGGATTGAAAACATGAATTCACTTCCAGTGGTCTCGATACATTCGACCCATATCCTGCCTCCAAGTTTCTCAACAAATTCTTTGCTAAGCTTAAGGCCCAGCCCGGTTCCCTGTTCATTTTCAGTTCCGGGATTTGAATTCCTGGTGTCTAATTTGAACAACTCTTTAATCTTTTCTTCGGATATACCGATACCTGAATCTTTTACAGAAACAACGACTTCATCATTTGTTCTGGTTGTAGTGACTGCAACTCTGCCCGATTTATAAGTAAATTTCACTGCATTGCTCAGGAGGTTCCTCAGAATAGTATTGATCATGTTTTTATCAGAGTATACGAAAATATCATCTTCTGCTTTATAATACATTTTTATGTCTTTATTTGCTGCAGCTAACTGCTGGGAAGAAATATTTTCATTTATCAGATTTCTCAGGTTGACCCTCTCGGGATTTATTTTCAATAACCCTGTTTGTGACCTGGACCAGTCAAGTAAGTTCTGGAGTATTGCATATCCCGATTTTGCTGAATCATTCAAGATAAGGGCAAGTTCCCTTATGTTTTCCGTTTCCAGGCTACCAATATTCTCATATAATAATTCAGAAGATCCCAGAAGGCTTGTAAATGGATTTTTTAGATCGTGAGCGATGATATTGAAGAATTTGTCTTTCGTTGCATTAAGCTCTCTCAATTGGCTCTCTCTTTCGCGTAAAGCTTCTTCAGATGCCTGTCGTTGAATGTCTATTATGTTGACCGATCTGGCTGTCATCCAAACAAGTACAAGAAAGCAGATAGTGTATATAATTGCCAGCAGAATAACATCTTCTTCAGATTTGAATAAACTTGCACGGTCACCTTCTTTATGCAACCATCCGATAACCAGTGGCAAAATTATAAGGGCAGGAATAAGTTTCCTTGCAAAAATTCCACCGGTGTTCCGGGATGTAAACGTCTTTAAAAGCCATGTTTGAGGTCTCATAAGAAAAACAGAAGTGCAGAGTGAGAAGAAGGCTATGTCGGTATTCAGAGGAATTGAAATATTGCTTAATCCGATTACTGAATTTACATCGAGTATATATTTGACAATTGTATAATAACTTATAAAGAAAACGGGGATCATTAAAAAATGTGCAATTCCTGATAATTTGTCTTCCTTTGCCAATAGTAGTAAAAGCATTGCACCTGTCAGCAAAAAATTGAAGGATGTCAAAAGTGTTATTCTTTTTTCAGGAGAGAGGAAAAAACTTAAAGAGGAATCAGCAGTCAAGGATAATTCATGACCCGTCTCAAAAGAATAGAGTAAGGCATAAACAGAAACCAGGTTTATACAACAAATGACAGTCGCAAGAACTATTGGCAGAAGCTTCATGATAATTAAAGGTGAATCAATAAGAATAATTACAAGCGCTGAAGCTGTTATAATAAAACAAAATGCAGTCATAAGGTTCATTGATCCCAGGTGTGGGATCAGGCTTTTAAAGAGGGAAATGTTGAATATCCACCCGGCAAGATCCAGCAAGCTTAAAAACAGCGCCAAAGAAACCGATATCCATATAGCAATCTGCCTTGCCCGTGGTATACCCGATAAGAACAATCTTGTTTCTGGCATATGTCCTGAAGTTTAATTTACACAGGATATTGTAATTCTCCAAAAATATTTATAAATCTGAAAATCAAAACAGATTTTATTTAACTTGCACAATTATAACTGAAAGAAAATGAAAATATTGTTGGTTGAAGATGATCCTAAAATATCATCGTTTGTAAAGATAGGCTTAGAAAGTAATAATTGTCTTGTGGACATAGCTTATGACGGTACCATTGGAGAAAAACTGGCCCTTTCAAGAAAATATGATGTCATTATTCTCGATGTTGTGATTCCCGGCATTTCGGGATTTGATTTATGTAAGAAGATCAGGAACAGTAATAATCTTACACCTGTTATAATGCTGACATCTCTTGATTCCATTGACGATAAGCTGACCGGATTTGATTGCGGGGCTGATGATTATCTTGTAAAGCCATTCAGTTTCCAGGAACTTTTTGCACGAATAAAAGCATTGATACGCAGGAACAGGGAGGCTATAGTGAATCCGGTTTTAAAAGTCCTTGATCTTGAAGTTGATTCAATCTCAAAAAAAGTTATACGCAACGGAAAAGAAATTAATCTGACAGCCACCGAATATAAAATCCTGGAACTGCTGTTAAGCAATAAAGGTAAAGTATTTGACAGAATGAATATTGCCGAAAAAATCTGGGGTTTTTCATTTAATTCGGGAACAAATGTGATAGATGTACATATAAACTCGTTAAGGAATAAAATAGATAAAGATTTCCCTCAGAAACTGATCCATACAAAAAAAGGGTTTGGATACGTATTGAGTGAAGAACCCGAGGGGTAATAAATTTTGCCTGAACCGGAAGAAAAGATTTTTTTTTATAAGCCGACAGATAATAATGATTCACATTCTTAATGGAATCTTAATCTAAAATTAATTTTGTCTTAATTATTCTCATTCCGCATACCTGTAGCTTTGATTAGCCGTGATTTCCATTTAATTAATCGTGATTTCTAATTGATTTAACGATCAATACATTGAAATACAAACTATTAAAGCTAAATATAAAATGAAATTTGAGTTATCTGAGTTGCCTTATGATTTGAATGCTCTGGAGCCATATATTTCTAAAATGACGCTTGAGCTTCATCAATCAAAACATAATCAGGCTTATATAACTAATCTTAACAGCGAAATTGGCAGGACAAATTATAAAAACTTAGATCTGGAAACAATTATTAGAGTAGCAGATGGTCCCGTTTTTAATTATGCTGCCCAGGCATGGAATCATAAATTCTATTTTGAAGGTTTAAATCCGGAGAACCGTAAAACCCTGAAAGGCCCTTTTGCAGATTTAATTAAAAGGAATTTTGGTTCCGTCTCCTTCTTTAAAAACTCTTTTATAAAAGCCTCCTTATCATTGTTCGGAGCCGGATGGGCGTGGCTGGTCCTGAATTCGGAAGGATCCATTGAAATAATCCTGAAGTGCAATGCAGGAAATCCATTGCGTATCGGATTAGTGCCCTTATTGAACTGCGATTTATGGGAACATGCATATTATCTCGATTATCATGACAGGAAAAAAGATTATTTAGAGGCTTTCTGGAAGCTTATTAATTGGGAAATGATTGAAAAAAGATATGATGAAAATGCTGCAATAATATATTAGTTAATTCTATGTTAAAATATTCTTTTGAAAGAATATTTGGAGATATTCAATTGTCTGATAAATATCAGGAACGATTAAATCAGGGTAACCAGTCAGGTTAAGATTAAGAAAAAATGGTACAACTCTTATTAATACCAGCTAATCATGAAAATTTATATTAAAAATATGGTGTGCCTGGGAACAAGATTTTTTGTAATCCAGGAACTCAAAGGCCTTGGTTTTAAATATAATTCATTTGAATCAGGAGAAATTGACTTTGAAGACAATTTATCACGAGCTGAGAAAAAAAAATTATACCAGTCTATGCAACAATATGGACTTGAACTGAAGTTCGTAGAAAGTGACTTATTATCTAAAATCCGGTATTCATTCCTGAACAGGTAGAATTTAGTAAGTTCCCGGAACCAATTTTCAAACTTACCAGGAAAACAAGGTGTGTTTTTTCTCATCAGATTATCAATAGACTAAAAAATTTATGAAAAATATAATCGTTCCTATAGATTTTTCAAATGAGTCGCTTGACGGTTTGAGTATGGCTTTGATGATGGCTAAAAAGACCGGGGCAAATATTCAGATGGTTCATGTTATCGGAAAGAATATTGATAATAATGAGCTTCTTGAAAAGGAGAATCAGCTGGCAAAAAGGAAATTTGAAGGAATCCTGCAAAAATGCAAAGATGACGGAATTATAAATTGTGCATTGAATTATACAATCAGGGAAGGCAGGATTTTCCATGAAATTACAACCCTGGCAGACAAGTTTGAAGATTCTCTGATCGTACTTTCCACTCACGGGGAATCGGGCTTTGAAGAATTGTTCATTGGAGGTAATGCCTACAAAATTGCATCACATTCGAAGAATCCTGTTATCACTGTCAGGAAATGCAAAATATCGCAAAATATTGATAAGATAGTCCTGCCTCTTGATATTACCCTTCAAACACGCGAAAAAGTTCCCTATACCGTGAAGCTTGCAAAGCTTTTTGGTTCTGAAATTCACCTGATTACGGTACGAGCATCGCATTTAAGGAGTACTGAAAAAAAACTTTATAAATATACCGAACAGGTTTGCTCTTACTTCTGGGATCATGACATTCCATATAAAGTTGAACATCTCACAGGGGGTAACCTGACTGATTTAATACTTGAGTATTCAGTTTCAGCAAATGCCGATCTTATTTCAATAATGACCGAACAGGAGAAGAGTGTATCCAATTTACTTTTGGGAACCTATGCTCACCAGATGATAAATAAAGCCAGGATACCCGTATTATCCTTCCCGACATATCATCTGGGCAATTACGCTGAAGATTTTTAAACTTAAAACTAATTTTCATTTATCTTAACTGATGAGAAAACTAAACATCCGGCCCTCATTTCTTCAAATCTTGTACCTGATAATCTTTATTATCCTGTTTGCTTTCATAATATATACTCCGACTTTAATTAAGGGTCCTGTAAGTCTGACTCCGAAATTTATATTGGAAGAGGAAACATTTGAAGGGTTCCTCATCTGTGTTTTGTTTATTATAAGTATTTTAATCTTAAATTTATATAAACGTGAAGTTGACAAACATAAAGAACTGATAAATAAAATTAATGATGAGAAAAAGAAAGTAGAGGAGAGGCTTAACGATTCAGAAAAATATATTGCAATTATGAATGTTCAGATTCAGGAGATTAAATCGATTTTTAATACAGTCGACAAATATCCTGAAACAAAAGACGGATTGAAAAAAGCTTTTAATTTTTTTGGTGACCGGGTAATTGGAATTGTAAATTCAGAATGGGTGTTATTCAGAATAATTGACAACAAAAATCAGAGAACTGTATGTGAGCATTTTGGATCCAGGAAGGGATTGAAGCATAGCTATCCTCATGTAAGCAACAAAATGATCATTGAAAAAGAAACTGTTTTACCCTACAGCTATGTAATTTCAAATCCTAAAAATTTAAATATCCTCATAGCATGCATAATGCCAATTGATAAAATCACCAATGATCAGCACGTATTTATTCAGGCAATAATAAATGAAATTACCAAGCTTTTTGTAATATTGAATTCATTGTATTACAAAAAAGAAAGTAACCTGGTTTTTGAGGATAACACCGACAAAAGATAGAAGCTAAAGCACATTTATTCCGTTAAAACACATATGTGGATTTAATGATTGTGTTAATTTTTGTCTTTATAATGAGTGAATTCATACTCTAACTCCGGATCAATATTCTGCTGTTCTGCTTTATTGTTTTTTTCCATTAGTTCTTTATGATGTGCCTTCAGCCAGGCGAGTTTCTTTTCGCCATAGGAGAACCGTGTAATTAACACATAAAGAACCGGCACAATGAATATGGCAATGCTCGAAGCAGCCAGCATCCCTCCCAGAACAGTGAATCCTATTGTTTTTCGTGCAACAGCCCCTGCCCCGGTGGCAAATACCAGCGGCATAACACCCAGTATAAATGCCATGGATGTCATGATGATAGGTCTTAACCTCAGTCTTACGGCATCCAGCGTGGATTTAATCAATGCCTCACCCCGGTCAACTCTGATTTTTGCAAATTCCACTATGAGGATTGCATTTTTGGCCGAGAGCCCTATCAGTGTAATAAGGCCTATCTGTGCATATACATTGTTAGTAAGAGGCGGCACGCAAAACAGGATCAAAATAGCGCCAAATGCGCTAATAGGCACTGCCAGCAGTACTGAAAATGGCACAGACCAGCTTTCGTACAATGCTGCCAGAAAAAGAAACACAAATGCAATTGAAAAAATAAATATATAGAGAGTCATTGTCCCGGCTTTGATCTCTTCATAGCTCAGGCCTGAAAACTCATAGGTATATCCTTTAGGCAAAACCTTTTCAGCTATCGCTTTCAAAGCTTCAATAGCCTGCCCCGAGCTATAGCCCTGGGGAATTGAACCATCAACCTCTGCAGATCTGAAAATATTGAAATGCTTAATCAGTGATGGTGCTTCCGTAGTCTTGTAGCTGATCAGTGTACTGAGTGGTAACATCTGTCCCGACTGGTTCCGCACATAGTATTTGTCCATATCTGATATAAGTGCCCTGAATGTTGTATCAGCCTGTACTACAACATGAAAGGTTCGATTATACATGGTCAGGTTATTTACGAACAGGCTTCCCATATATGCCTGAATGGTTGTAAATACTTCAGAGATATTGACCCCCATTTTTTCACATTTTTCACGGTCAAGAGTAAGGTCATAACTTGGTGTATGTGCGCTGTAATAGCAAAATGCTGTTGAAATGGCCGGATTTTTATGAGCTTCGGCAATAAATTTTCTTGTCACTTTCTCAAATGCATGCACATCATCATTTGTATTACCCTGTTCGATCTGCATACTGAATCCCGCTGCCTGTCCGATTCCACGAATTGGCGGAGGCGGAATAACAACAATATCTGCATTTTTTATACCGGCTGCAAGAATCCGCTGTTTCAGGACATTCATAATGCCGGGTATTCTCTCCTGCGGTTTAACTCGCTCTTCCCACGGTTTCAGCATGCAAAAGATTGAACCACTGTTGGAAGTGAAGCCGCCGTTAATTATGTTGAGTCCGGATAAAGCAGAATAATGATTAACTCCGGGAGTGGAACCAATTATTTCCATTAACCGGGCGATAACTTCAACTGACTGGGTTGTGGAAGATGCTTCAGGTAATTGATATGTAATTAACAGACGACCTTCATCTTCGAATGGAATAAAACCAGTTGGTTTTTTCTTGAACAAAATGATAGCAGCTGCACAAATACAGATAAGCAATATGACAACAAATTTTGAAGCTATGATTGCTCGTTTTACACCATTTGCGTACCTGTCAGTCAGGTTTTTGAACCAGACATCGAACAGGTAGAATAATCTGGACGGCCATTTTGATTTTTTATTCAGATGAGATGGTTTTAAAAGAAGAGAGCAGAGAGCCGGGGTCAATGACAATGCAACGAAAGCGGATAGTATAACGGAAATAGCAATGGTTATTGCAAACTGTTGATAGAGACGCCCGACTATACCGGGGATAAAACCTACGGGAACAAATACGGCAGCCAGGATAAGTGCTATGGCAACCACAGGGCCGGATATATCCTTCATTGCCCTGTACGTTGCTTCTTTGGCGCTAATGTGGTACCTGTCGATATAGTGCTGTACCGCTTCCACAACTATAATAGCATCATCCACCACAATACCTATGGCAAGCACAAAGCCGAACATTGTAAGCGTGTTAATCGTAAATCCGAATGGCAGGAAGAAGCAAAAAGTGCCTAAGATTGAAACAGGAATGGCAAGAATGGGTATTATGGCAGACCTTGGATTTTGCAGAAAGATGAAGACTACAAGTGCAACAAGACTTAATGCTTTTAGCAATGTTTTCAAGACTTCCCTCATCGACACTTTGATTATGGTAACAGACTCATATGGAACACTGTAATCAACATCAGCTGGGAAAGACTTTTTCAATTGCTTTAATGCAGCATACACATTATTTGCCGTTTCAAGAGCATTGCTTCCCGGTGACTGAAATAACATAAGGATTGAAGCTCTCTTTCCATCAACAAATGAGTTGCTTGAAAAGGTGAATTTACCGAGTTCAACTCTGGCTACATCTTTAAGATAAACCAGCTCTCCGGTAGAGGGAATGGTTTTAACGACAACTTTTTCAAAGTCTTTTGCATTTTTAAGCATCCCATTTACAAGAATACCAATTTCAAAAGTCTGGTCACTTTGCTGCGGCGGAGCCCCGGCGGAACCTGCTGCAACTTGTACGTTCTGCGCATTAAGTGAGTTAATCACATCCTGGGGTGTCAGACCATGTGATGCCATCTTTTCCGGATTCAGCCAGATACGCATGCTGAACTGATCCACACGGGCAGTAATATCCCCTACGCCCGGCACACGAAGAAGGGCGTCATTAATAAATACATTTGTGTAATTGTCGAGGAAAGTTATATTATGGGTTCCATTGGGTGAGAATACTGTTATCTGCATAAGCATATCAGGGTTTCGTGCGCGTACGGTAAGACCAAGACGACTCACTACCGATGGCAACAAAGGTGCGGCAATGCCCACCCTGTTCTGCACATTCAAAGCAGCTATGTGCACATTGGTCCCGACCTGGAAAGTCACGCCCACATTCATCGACCCGGTATTGGTACTTGTGCTCTGCATATATTCCATTCCGGGCGTACCATTCACCTGTTCTTCAATTGGAGTAGCCACAGTCTGTTCAACCGTCTGAGCATCGGCACCTGTGTATTGTCCACTTACTGAAACTGCCGGAGGCGAAATATTCGGGTATTGATCTATTGCCAGGTTATTAATACATATAATTCCCGATATCATTAATACTATTGATATTACGATAGCAGTAACCGGCCTTTTGATAAAAGTGTTCGCTATCATTACTGGACAGGCTTATTTAAATTACGGGATTTTTGTATCTCGTATTCTAATTCAGCATCAATATTTTGCTGTTCTACTTTCTGAGCTTTCTCCATCAGCTCTTCATGATGAGCCAGAAGATAATCTAGTCTTTTTTTGCCATACGACAATCGTGTAATAATTACGAAAAGCACAGGTACCATAAATATGGCTATTGAAGTAGCAGCTAGCATGCCGCTGATAACAGTAAACCCGATGGTTCTGCGTGCAATGGCCCCGGCACCCGTGGCAAAAACAAGTGGCAGCACTCCTAAAATAAAAGCCATCGAAGTCATAACTATTGGTCGCAAACGCAGCTTTACTGCTTCGAGAACAGATTTTAAAAGCTCCTCTCCGCGGTCAACGCGTACCTTTGCAAATTCAACTATCAGGATTGCATTTTTGGCTGCAAGTCCGATCAGTGTTACAAGACCGATCTGTGCATAAACATTGTTTGTGATTCCGGGCAGGAAGCTAAGCATAAGAATTGATCCAAATGCACCAATAGGTACCGCAAGTAAGACAGAAAAAGGCACTGACCAGCTTTCGTACAATGCTGCCAGGAAAAGGAAAACAAAGGTAATTGAGAATATAAAGATATAAATGGTCGTTGAACCTGCCTTTAGTTCTTCATAGCTAAGACCTGAAAACTCATATCCATACCCCTGAGGCAAAGTTTTATCAGCTATCCTTTTCAGGGCTGCGAGTGTCTGAGAGCTGCTGAATCCTGCGGCTGAGGCTCCGTCTATTTCTGCAGAACGGAAAATATTAAAATGAGATATAAGTGGTGCGGCCTCTGTCGGCTTATAACTTATAAGTGTTCCAAGCGGGAGCATTTCACCGGCCTGGTTTCGCACATAATATTTGTTCATATCCGATATAAATGCACGATACATCGTATCTGCCTGAATAACAACATGAAATGTGCGGTTATAAGTTGTGAAATCATTAATATACAGACTCCCCATATAAGCCTGAATGGTCGTAAACACGTCTGCTATATTAACTCCCAGCTTTTCGCATTTTTCCCTGTCTAGTGTCAGATTGTAATTAGGTGTGCGGGCTGAATAAAAACTGTAGGCATGCGATATTGCGGGATCTTTATTTGCCTGGACTAAAAAGTTGTCTACCAGCTTTTCGAAGGCATGTATATCGTCATTTGTGTTCTTTTGTTCTATCTGGAAGCTGAAACCGACAGTTGCCCCTACTCCAGGAATAGGAGAGGGCTGAATAACTTCAATACTGGCATTTCTTATATTTGCTTCATTAATACTATTTTGCATTACACCAATAATCCCGGGGACCTGTTCACTTGATTTCTTCCGTTCATCCCATGGTTTAAGCTGGCAATAAATGGTTCCGCAATTGGAATTAGTTGCATTGGTTACGACATTCAGCCCGGATAATGCAGCATAATGTCCGACTCCGGGCGTTGATTCTATGATTTTCATTAACCTGGTCATTACTTCAACCGATTGGGCAGTTGAGGAAGCCGGAGGTAACTGAAAAGTAACATACAGATTGCCATCATCTTCGGAAGGAATAAATCCTGTAGACTTGTTTTTAAATAAGAACAGGGTGGCGGTACATATACATAAAAGTAATATTACAACATACCGTGATGCCTTTATACTGCGCTTTACTCCACCGGAATACTTGTCAGTCACCCTCGCAAACCAGTTATTAAAATAATAGAAAATTATGCCGGCTCTTTTAGAGTTCTTGTACGTATTTGAAGGTCGCAAGAGCAGGGTGCATAATGCGGGTGTCAGAGATAATGCAATAAAAGCGGACAGTACCACAGAGATGGCAATTGTTATTGCGAATTGCTGATATAAGCGGCCTACTATACCGGGCATAAAACCGACCGGAACAAATACAGCTGCAAGAATAAGGGCAATGGCTACCACAGGAGCTGATATGTCTTTCATAGCCAGATATGTAGCTTCTTTGGCAGACATATGCCGGTCATCTATATAATGCTGCACTGCTTCCACAACAATAATGGCATCATCAACAACAATACCTATAGCAAGTACAAAGCCGAACATGGTGAGAGTATTGATTGTAAACCCCAATGGGATGAAAAAGCAGAATGTACCTAATATGGAAACAGGAATGGCCAGAACAGGAATTAAACTCGAACGAAAATTTTGAAGGAATAAAAATACAACCAGAGCCACCAGACCTAAAGTTTTAAGCAAAGTAAAAACCACGTCGTGCATTGAAACTTTTATGACTGTGACCGATTCGAATGGAACTTTATAATCGACATCGGTAGGAAATGATTCTTTAAGTCGAGCGAGGACAGAATAAACTCCATTTGCAGTTTCGAGCGCGTTGCTGCCGGGAGCCTGGTAAATAAGCAGGTAAGATGCCCGTTTACCATCAACAAATGAGTTGCTTGAAAAAGTGAATTTGCCCAGTTCTACCCTTGCAACATCTTTAAGGTGCACAAGTTCGCCTGTTGCCGGATTTGTTTTTACAATAATATTTTCAAAATCGGAGACTTTGCTTAATCTTCCGTTTACCAGGATACCCAATTCAAATGTTTGAGTCTTCTGCTGCGGTGGCACTCCTGCAGAGCCGGCTGCTACCTGTACATTTTGAGCATTCAGTGAGTTAATAACATCCTGCGGTGTCAGGCTATAGGAAGCCATTTTCTCAGGATTCATCCAAATCCTCATGCTGAAATCATCGGTAAACCTGTTGATGCTCCCTACTCCCGGAACACGCAGCAGAGCATCCTGAACAAAAATATTGGTATAATTATCAAGAAATGTGATCGCATGTGTTCCTTTTGGCGCATAGATGGCTACCATCATAAGCATACTTGGATTAACGGCTCTAACTGTAAGCCCCAGCCGGCTAACCACTGCCGGCAGAAGAGGTGTTGCAATACTTACACGGTTCTGAACATCAAGCGTCGCAATATCAATATTGGTTCCGATCTTAAATGTAACGTTCAGCGACATCAAGCCATTGTTGGTACTGTTGCTTTGCATATACTCCATCCCGGGAGTCCCGTTAACCTGTTGTTCGATTGGAGTGGCAACAGTTTGCTCAACTGTTTGAGCATCTGCCCCGGTAAACTGCCCGTTTACCTGCACTACCGGAGGTGTAATATCAGGATATTGATCTATCGGCAAAATCAGGATACAGATTATACCTGTTATCACTAACACGATAGATATAACCATAGCAGTTACAGGCCTTTTTATGAAGGTGTTGGCGATCATCGTTTATCGGTGCATATTAGTCTTTCCGGAAGTGGTGTCTTTTCCAGTCCTGTCTGCTGAGCGGGCATTTGAGACTGTTATCTGTGATCCATCGTGAAGGGACTGGACTCCGTCAACAATAATTTTATCACCTTCCCTTATCCCGCTTTTTATGATAACATTTGCTCCGATTGTGGTCCCTTGTTGTACTTTCTTTTCTGCTGCAAATAATAATTTTTTCTGTGCAGGATAGTTTTCCCTGACGTCTTCATCTCCCGGCTTTCCCAAAACAGAGTCCTTTGCAACATATACAAAATATTCTCCCATCTGCTCAACAACAGCTCTGTTTGGTATCAGCAGCTGCGGCGTTGAATCCTGATTATGGACCCTGACAACGCAGCTCATTCCGGCTCTCAAACTGTATTCAGGATTTGGAAAAACAAGCCTTATCCTTATTGATCCGGTCTGGGGATCTACTGCCCTGTCAATGACGGAAATCTTTCCACCAGAAGGATATACTGAATTATCTGGTAATATGAGGGTAAAGAGAGAATCAGTGGAATTATATTTGTTTTTTTGAAGATTTTCAAAATACGACAGCTGCTTTTCATTTATTAAGAAATCAACCCCGATCGGATCGTCGCTTGAGATTGTGTTTAGTATTGTCTGTCCGGGTGTTGTATAATCTCCGGGTTTAACCTGACTAAAACCGATCGTACCGTCAAATGGAGCAGTAATAATTGAATAAGTCAGGTTAGTTTTAGAGTTATTGAATGTCTCAGCTGCAGATTTATAGGAATTCTTTGCATTTTCCAGAGTTATCATTGCATGATCATAAAGCTGTTTTGCAACCGCCTGATTATTATTCAGGTATTCATAGCGATCAGCATCCTGCTGTGCTTGTTTCAGATTCCCTTCTTCAACTTTTAAATTGGCAGCGGCTGCATTATAGTTGCTCTCATAGATCCGTCTGTCAATTTCATATAATTTTTCACCCTTTCTTACGTGACTGCCTTCCTTGAAAAATATTCCGGTTATGTAGCCTTGCACCTGTGAAAGAAGATTAACCTGAAAGAGAGCAACCGTAGTTGAAGTGTATCTGTCGAAATATACAACCGGACGGGCTTTTACTGTAACCAGATTAACAGGGATGATCATTGGTGGAGGTGACTTCTTTTGTTTGCATGAAGAGAGAAGCAGGCAACAAATAAATGCAAGGGTCAGGTTCGATCTGTACATATGCGGGATTGTTATTAATGAGCTATTTATTATATGGAATTATGCCGACTGCTTTTTCCAGATCGATTTTGCTTGACAAAAGCTGGAATAAAGCGTTTATGTATCCTGTCTCGGCTGATATCAGATTCGATTCAGCCACTAAAATATTCAGGTATGCCACTATGCCCTGTTTATACTGAAGTGATAATATCCGGAATACATCTTTTGCCCTGGTTTCATTATCTTTCAGGATATGGAGATTATACAGGTTGCTTTTATAACCGGCCAGAGCTGAGGTGTACTCAGTATATATTTGTGATTTCAATTTACTCACGTCCCAATCTGCGAGCTGTTCCTGCAACTTCGACTTATGAACGCTTTCTATACGTGATAAACCGGTGAACAACGGGAAACTAAATGTTAACCCGATGTAGGAATACGGATATGCGGAATTAAAAAGGGCGGAAGCTGTATTATTTTCATATTCATAATAATAATTATAAATGGCAGATAAGGTTGGCAGGAATGAAAGTTTATCATAGTTTGTCTGCTGATGCAGCAATTTTTTCAAAGTCTGAAGTTGCTGATATTCGATACGTTTTTCATATTGTAAAAGCTGTGTGGTATCGAACGCTATTTCCTGCATCATCTGAACAGTATCAAATGCTATATTGAACTGCTGCTCTGCAGGATAACCCATTGTTTGCTTTAAAACAGCATAAGCCGGAACTATGCTTTCATTCTGCTGCTTAAGTTGTGCTTTTGAATTATTAAGCGTGATAATTGCTTGTTCATAATCAGTTACATCTGCAATGCCTCCCACATATTGATGGTAAGCATCCAGAACGCTTCTGCCCAGACGGGCAGTATCTTCCTTCAAAACATTTATTTGTTCAAGCGTAAACAGAAGATTATAAAAGGATTTGCTCACACTTGATACAATATTTATTTTGGCGCTGTCAGTCACCTGTTCTGCCTGCTGTACATATAATGGCGCTTTCCTGGCAGAGTACACAAGTTGCGGGTTAAATATTGTCTGCGAAGCAGATAACACCGGGACAAAACTATTGGACACACCGGTATGTGTCTGAACTGGCGGCCCGCCGGGAACTGTTTGATTAGGAACAAATGATGTTGGCAATTGATTGTAATGTAACAGGTTTCCGGAAAGATTTACCTGTGGCAACCAGCCTGAAAGGTTAATTCGATTAGTGATTTTAGCAATATTCAGATTTATTAAAGACTGATTAAGTGCAGGCTGGTGTTGAAAAGCAAAATCGATGCATTGTGCAAGCGTGAAAGTCTGCAGAGAGTCTGATTTATTGTTTTTTTGTGAATAGGAACAAGTTGAAATATTTAAAATGACGGAAATGAAAAAAATAAGCGGCTTTGTCCTATACATGGTAATCATCATAATAAATTAAAACAATAAAAGCATTATTAAGTTCGAATCAGGAATATAAGAGAATAATCAATAAAAATCATCATTCCTTTTTATAATATTTCTCACATTTAGTGCTATTCTGGTAAAGTGAATCATTTCATTGAGTGGATAACTTAGAGGGGCGCTACTTAAGAGTTTAATACTTTTTTTGTACTGTTAGATCTTAAACAAATACAAATTTAATTTGTTTAATTAAAAACAGACAAATATATAACTATCATGAAAACAATTAAAAAATCAGGGATTACCTTTATAACTATGATCTTTATTACTGCTTTAGCCAGTGTTTATTCTACTTCACTGCAGGCTCAGGGGAGACAATATACAAATCCGGTCTGGGCACCTGCCTATTTCGCGGGAGTGAGATATTATTATATTCCGGATATCGAAACATTCTATGATTTGGAAAACCAGGATTTTGTTTACCTCGATGATGGACAATGGCAATTCTCAGATGGATTGCCCCCCATCTATAGCGGATTTGATCTGTATAATGCATATGTTGTGGCATTGGATCTGAATGTTTTCCAACCCTGGATGCATTTTCACCTTTATGTTTCAAATTATCCCAGATACTATTACCGAAACCTTTATAACAAGACTGATATAGCAAATATCAGAGGATTCAACGAAAATCAACGGAAACCATTCTACTGGACACCGGAAGCCAAAACCAGGTTAACAGAAGCACATAAAACGAATGCGGCAGTACAAAAAACCCGTACAACAAGACCTGCTCAAAATATAAACTACTATGGGAAAAACATCGGACAACCTGTAAGAGTCCGGTCACAAATGAGAGAAAATACACAGGCAGGACATGTTAAAGGTAATACACAGGGAGGATATGAAAAACGTTAGTTAATACTTTGACTATAAAAGTATAATAAAATGATAATGCCTTATGAGGAAATCCTGATAAGGCATTATCTTTTTCCTATTCATTTGCGTTAACTCAGAGCAAGTTTCTATTCATATCTCAGAGCATCTATGGGATCGAGGCTCGCTGCTTTTCTGGCAGGATACCAGCCAAAGAACACTCCGATAACCGTACATACTGCAAATGACAGAATCTCCGAACTTGGCAATACAACTACCGGCCATGACATCGTTGTTCCGATTATCTTTGAAGCTGCAATGCCAAGCAGAATTCCTATTACACCTCCTGTAAGGCTGAGCAGAATTGATTCGGTAAGGAATTGCAGTAAAATATCAAATCCTTTCCCTCCTATTGCCATGCGCAGACCAATTTCCCTGGTTCTTTCTGTCACGGAAACGTACATAATGTTCATGATGCCAATCCCTCCGACGAGGAGAGAAATTCCGGCTATGGCGCCAAGTAAAATTGTCAGAATATTACTAACGGAACTGAAGGTGGATAATAATTCCGTCTGGTTCCTGATTGTAAAATCATCCTGATCAGACGCTTTTATTTTGTGAGTTCTTCTTACAGTTTCTTCAATCTGGGTAGCAGCAATGGTGGTAGATTTTGAATCGACGGCCGATGTATAGATACTCTGAACCCAGGTGATTGCAAGCACTCTTTTCTGAACCGTAGTATATGGTGCCAGAATTAAGTCATCCTGGTCTTGTCCGAAAGTATTCAATCCTTTTGCATCAAGCACTCCTATTACGAGGAAAGGTATTTTTTTGAATCTTATAACCTGCCCGACCGGATCTGCACCTTCACCAAATAAATTCTTTACGACTGTTTGTCCCATAAGACAAACTTTTGCGGCGCTGCTAAGTTCTCTTTCAGTAAACATCCTTCCGTTTGTTACCGATCGTTCCCTTATCTGCAGGTAACTTTCATTTTCGCCATAAAGAGATGTCGGCCAGTTTAATGCTCCAAATACTGCTTGTCCGTTGCCACGCACTTCAGGTGAGGCTAATAGTACGGCAGGGCAATCTGAGAGTATGGCGCTAACATCCGTTTCTTTCAGACTCTGCATTGTAGAAGCTCCGAACTGAACTCCCCCTCTCTGCTGTGATCCCGGAACCACGGTAACAAGGTTCAATCCCATTCCTGCTATTTGTTGCTGTATGCTGAGCTTGGATCCCTGACCTATTCCAAGCATGGCAATGACCGAAGCAACACCTATAATTATACCAAGCATTGTCAGAAAGGCCCTGAGCTTGTTTCTTAACAATGCATTCATTGCAATTTTCAAAAGGTTTTTAATACTCATTGTTCCTCTGTTATCTAATCTGCTTCGAGTGGAATACTGGCTAACATTTCGAGTGCATTAATTCTGTCTTTTACTTCGCTCTCTCTCAATATTACACCATCCTTAAAAATTATATTTCGGGTTGCACATCTGGCAATGTCCGGTTCATGAGTCACAAAGACAATTGTCTTGCCTTTGTTATTCAGCTCCTGAAAAAGAGCCATGATTTCATAAGATGTCCGGGTATCAAGGTTTCCAGTAGCTTCATCGGCAAGAATTACCACAGGATCATTGACAAGCGATCTGGCAATAGCAACTCTCTGTTGCTGGCCTCCTGAAAGCTGGTTCGGTTTATGATGCATCCTGTCAGAAAGTCCTACTGAATCAAGAGCTGCTTTTGCTCTCTCAATTCTCTCCCTGGTTTTTACTGTTTTATTGTACAGGAGAGGCAATTCGACATTGTCAAGTGCATTTGTTCGCGGCAGAAGATTATAAGTCTGAAAGACGAAACCTAGTTTCTGGTTTCTGAGACCAGATAGTTCGTTTTTACTCAGCGAAGAAATGCTGATTCCGTCAAGAATATATTCTCCTTCAGTTGGTTTATCAAGACATCCTATAATGTTCAGCATCGTTGATTTTCCCGATCCGCTGGCTCCCATTATAGCCACAAATTCACCTTCATTAACAACCATATCAACTCCTCTGAGAGCATGGACTGTTACTTCTCCTACATAATAATCTTTTTTCAGCTTTACTATTTCAATCAGCTTTTTCATAAATGTGATATCAGTTTTATCGTCCTCTTCCGCCTGCCGGTCTTGTTGGCATAAACGGACTTGTTGTAGTTGGTGCAGCTGCAGTAGTAGTACTTGATTTTCCGCCAAGAGTCATTGAAAGAATAACCTCATCACCTTCTTTGAGGCCAAATTTTATTTCAGCATTACTACCGTCTATAGCTCCGGTTGCAACACGTACTCGACGAACCTTGTCTCCTTCTTTTACCCAGACAACAACAGGTTTTTTACCTGCCTGACCGCCTGCCTGGAATCCTCCGGGATTAGGTTGATTTGCTGCTGTTCCGGGTGTTGCACCTGTACTACCAGTTCCGGTTGTTCCTCCTGTTCCTGCTGTTCCAGGTGTTCCACCCGTTCCTGCCGGTCTGCCAGCGCCACCCGTTCCCTGCCTCTGTCCCATTGGATTGTTCTTCATGTACTCAGCTAAAAAGGGAGCATCCGGAGTAAATCTTAAGGCTTTTCCGGGTACTGTAAGCACACTGTCTACCTTCTGAACAAGAACGGTTATGTTTGCAGTCATTCCGGGCATAAGTTTCTTTTCAGGATTGGGTGCGTTCACTATTACGGTATATGTGACGACATTTGATGTTACAATCGGCTGTAATCTGATCTGCCTTACATCTCCCTTAAATATCTCGGTAGGAAAAGCATCGACAGTAAAATCAACAGGTTGTCCTTGTTTGACCTGTCCGATATCAGCCTCATCAACATTTGCTTCAACGTGCATCTGCGTCAGGTCATTTGCAACCGTAAACAGGTTCGGTGTACTGAAGCTGGATGCCACAGTCTGACCCTGATCTACGGCCCGGTTAAGGACAACACCAAGAATTGGTGAAGTAATATAAGCATAGTTGAGGTTAACAACAGCTTTGTCATACCCTGCCTGGGCAGTCTTAAGATTAGCGCGCGCAGTTGAATAATTGTATTTTACCTGGTCGTAATCAGCCTGTGCGATAAGTTTTTTATCAAGCAAAGCCTGGTACCTTTCGAATGTTGCACCCTGATATTCCATTTCACCTTTTGATTGGTCCAACGAGGCCTGAGACTGCCGGACCTGGGTCTGTAAAGGCGTCGTGTCCAGTACTGCCAGAAGTTGATGTTTTTTTACAACTGAATTGAAGTCTACAAATATTTTATTTATTACGCCTGATACCTGAGTGCCTATTAAGACTGTTGTATCAGCTTCCAGCGTTCCTGTCGCTGTAATGGTATTAATGATAGTACCCTTTTTAACCTGTGTGGTCTCAAAAGAATACTCTTTTGATCCTTTCTTGCACGAACCGGCTAAAATGACATCCAGTGCAATTAGTGCGACAATTACTGTCTTTGTAAAATTTCTCCTGCTCTTCATTATAATTCTGATTATTTGATTTTTTATTTATTCTTATTATTGAATGACAAAGGCTGACCTGCATAAAAATCAAGTATTTTGTAACTGAAGATCAATGCATATTTTGACTGAAGAAAAGTGCTTTGAGATGCAATAAAAGTTGTTTTCTGAATCAAAAAATCAACTGAGCTCATTAACCCCCTGTCATACTTTTCACTTGCTACATCGTAAGATTCCTTCACTGCCTGGTAAGCTTCAACGCTAGCCTCATATTCAATCTGGTTTGAGACTACATTCTGACATGCCTGTTCAATAGCTTTCCTGAGAATATCCTTTGTATAAAGTTCATTCAGTTCTGCATTATTCAAGTTCAGCTTTGCAACTTCGACTCCTGTTTTGACCTGCCTGTTCTGATATATTGGAATTGAAGCTGACAGACCTATTGAAGGGCTTACATTGTTCTTAAGCTGATCACCGAATGTGGTACCAGGCCGGTAACTTGTTGAATAACTCGTTTGATAACCCGAATATGAAGTTGATATGCCTGCATTTACAGAAAGATTAGGGTAATAATTAGCCTTTGCCAGATCAATACCGATCTCTGAACTTTTTTTGGTTAGTTCTGCATTTTTAACTTCAGGTTTTATCCCCAGGGCAGTCTGATAAATTTCTATTGGATCAGGCATCCTTTTTTGATTTATAAGGCTGTCAAGATTTGGGTGTTGTATCTGGAAGTTATTGTTTATTGGAAACTCCATTATCTGCATCAATGCTATCCTGTTTATTGCCAGCTGGCTTTGTGCAGTTGCAAGAGTCTGTTTTTCGGTGGCCAGCTGAGATTTTACCTGCAGATAATCTGAATTTGCTATTGCACCGAGTTTCAGTCTCTCACCTGCCAGGTTCAGTTGTTCTGCCAGCGAAGCTATCTGATCTGTATCGTTTTTGACCTGTTCCTCAGAATAGAGAACCTGCAGATAGGCGTTCAGCACGTTAAGACTAACGGTTTCTTTAATTACCTCGATATTATATTGAGATGCTTCATAATTGGTCTCAGTCAGCTTTACATTATTACGAATCTTCGATCCGTTATAGATTGTCATAGCAGAACTGGCTGAAATATTTACTCCGTCAGTTCCTTTGAAAGTAGTAGCTCCGGTTGTGGAATTTACAACATTGTTCCAGTTGTAACTCTGTCGGGCGGAACTGCTCAGATAAGGATACCATGACGATTTTGCCAGTAACTGGCTCTCATTGCTTATGCTACTGCTTACCTGAGCCTGTTGCACCTGTATATTCTTCTGCAGAGCATACTGTATGCAATCATCAACGGACCAGACTTTTTGCTGGGCATTTAAATAGCATCCGGATGTGATGCTTATAAAACATGATATTATTAAGATAGAAAATCTGGTATTCATTTTTTGTGATTTTGGTCTATTGGTTTTTTATTATAGTATCTGTTTAATCTTCCGATTTTTTTGTTCCTCTGAGTTAGTAGTTTTCAGTAAAGGTTCTTATAAAGACATATCCGGTATCAATTTTATTCCTCGATATTGAACGGGTGATGAAAGTTTAACGTATTTTAACTATTTGTTATCATAATTATCCTGTTAACATAATTGAACTCAAAAAGTTTAAACCATATGAAACAAAAAACTCAAACAGGTAATATTCTTTTTCAACCCATTCAATTATATAAATAGTTAAATATTTTTATCTATCCGGCAATATTTTCATTAATACTCTGTTATTAAAATAAAAAAAACGTTGTTCATATAATAGATTAAATCTGAATAATGAAAAATATTAAAAATCGCTGTTTGCTTGTTTTTTTTCTTGCAATATCTGTTTTTAGTCAGAGCTGTAATAAAGGAAGCTCTGCATCAGGCTCATTATATACTCCAACAACCTCCGATGTAACATCAAATGCGACATTAGCTGAACTACAACAGGGTCGTACATTGTACGTGAATAATTGTGGCAGATGTCATGGACTCTATTCACCTGATAATTATAGTGCCGCACAATGGAAAAGCATACTGAATAATATGGCACCAAATACCAGTTTGTCGGCATCAGATATTCTATTGGTCACCAAGTATGTCACAAGGGGCAACTAATTTCAGCAAAAAGAATACTACTCCGGCTTTGTCAAAGTTGGATCAATAACTAAATTTGGACCTGGCAACGCAGACCAGGAACATGTTATTGGATAATTTTAAAATCAATACTCTATTGCTTTTTTCTGTCTGCGTTGGAGGGGTGTCTGCTATAATATTGCTTTTTTATGGATTGTTCGTCAGGTATCCGGGAAAGGTAAATAAAGAACAATCTGTTTCATTGGATGTTTGAGTCCGATTGACAATCAAGCCTTATTCCTAAACGACTTCTTCAAATTTATTATAAGATATTATCTAAAAATATTTATATTTTTCTGTAATTTCGTATTGTTCCTTAAATCCATTAAGCAGGAACAGGCGTTGACTTATAAATTTTCAAAACAGATCCAATTACTTGTATGCCAAAGGGATTATAAAAAATAAGCTTCAACTCCAATATACATTAGAATAATTGGCCAAATAAAAAAACAAAACCAGAAAATAGAATATGAATATAAAAAAGAATCTTTTCGGGGTTTTTCACTCATTGTTTTTACGTTCAGTACTGCTTAGCATCATATCATGCTTCTTCCTCACCGTTACAAACGGACAGCCGACGAATGCTGGCAGAACTTCATCTGGTAAACAACCTGATGTTTCCCGATCAGCAATATCCGGGTCTGAACCGAGGGAAATTATTCCTTTTGATAAAGACTGGAGCTTCTGGCTGGGAGATGATCCTGCTGCCAGGCTTCCCGGTTTCAACGACAAGAGCTGGCGCATTCTTGATCTGCCCCACGACTGGAGTATCGAAAGCGCAATTAATCCACCTCCTGAAGGCGAAGGGAATGGAGGCTTTTTCTCGCACGGCATAGCATGGTACCGGAAAGAATTTACATCTCCCGACACGACCAGAAAGGTCGTTATAGAATTTGATGGTGTTTATATGAATAGCGAAGTATGGATAAATGGTCAGTTCCTGGGGCGCAGGCCCTATGGTTTTATAGGTTTTCGCTACGACCTTACTGAATATCTTAATAAAAACGGATTCCCAAACATTCTGGCTGTGCGTGTCGATGATTCGTCAGAACCGGCCCTGAGATGGTACGCCGGTTCAGGCATATACCGGCATATACGGTTAATCTCCACCGGTTATACACATTTCCGGCTCGATGGTGGCATTAGCATCACTACGCCTGAGATTTCTTCTGAGAAAGCCATTGTTAAGGCCGATTATATAATTGATCCTGATTTTTTCACATACCAGGAGCAACTGGTCTGGTCCCGGGATGTTTGGAAAGCAAAACCCGTGAGTCGGGAAATAACGCTCATAAGCAGTGTATTGTCACCTGACGGGGATGTTATTTCAAGCAGCGAATCGAAACTTGCCCTTCAAAGCATGCACCCGGGTCAATCAGCAACTCATAAGGTAATGGTACCGAAACCTCGTCTCTGGTGCGACAAAACTCCAATCCTGTACAAATTACGCAGTACATTGATGCTCGAAGGACAAAAACTCGATGAGACCGTCACAACCTTCGGAATTCGCAGTCTTAAATTCGACCCCGACAGCGGATTGTTCGTAAACGGCAGATCGGTCAAACTAAAAGGCGTATGCCTGCATCAGGATGCCGGCTCTTTCGGGAATGCTGTACCAATTGCAATTTGGGCTTATCGCCTTAGCCTCCTGAAAGAGATGGGTTGCAATGCCATTCGAACGAGCCATCATCCTTTTGCTCCGGAGTTTTATGATCTCTGTGATCAGCTTGGCTTCTATGTTTTTGATGAGGCCTTTGATGAGTGGACACGCGACTGGCCTTACAACTATACTGAGAACCCCCGTGGCAAATCAAAATACGGATATCATCTCTATTTTAACCAATGGTACGAAACGGACCTTCGTTCTATGTTGCGGCGCGATAGAAATCATCCATGTGTGATTCTCTACAGTATTGGTAATGAGATCCCCAACCAGTTAAATGATGATGGATGGAAACTGGCAAAAAAGTTGATAGCTATATGTCACGAAGAAGATTCAACTCGTCCGGCCACTTCTGCCTGTGACCAGTCATTTGTTTCCTCACGAAACGGGTTCATGAAAGAGCTCGACATTGCCGGTTATAATTATATCGACCGTCTTTATGGTGACAGCACATATGTACCCGAACACAGACGTTTTCCTCACCGGGTATTCCTGGGAACCGAGACTGGCAGTCAAATACATTACTGGCTGGGTGTACGGGATAATAAATATGTTATCGGTGACTTTATATGGACAGGCATTGACTATCTAGGAGAAACAGGAAAATTTCCAAGCCGGGGAAACAGGTCAGGTTTCATAGATATCGCCGGAGGGAAAAAGCCTGGCTTCTATCAGCGTAAAGCCTATTGGAAAGAAGATCCGGCGTTGCAGCTATTCGTACTCACCGGGGAGAAACCAGAAAATTCCTGGCAATTCCAGCCTGCAATGCTCAAATGGAACTGGCCGGCAAAAACAAATGTCACAGTACGGGCTGCTGCCAATTGCGATGAAGTCGAATTGTTTCTCAATAATCATTCGCTGGGGCGAAAGGTTGTATCTCACAACATTTATTCAGCCGACTGGAGTATGGAATTTAAACCCGGAGAACTTAAAGCAATTGGTTTTACCAAAGGCCTGCCGGTGGCAGAATCCAAACTTGTTACTACCGGAGCAGAGGCAAAGCTGCAGATCACTCCGATAAACCTGCCGGTCGCAAGTGATCTCGTTTTGTTCGAAGTTGAGGTAACCGACAAAACCGGTTTAAATGTGACTGATGCAACTGATGCCGTAACAGTGAATGTCGAAAGTTCAGGCCGTCTTATTGGTCTTGACACCGGCGAACTGGTTTATGACGGACTGTTCAAAACCAATGTGCGAAATGCATACCAGGGTCGTCTGCTTGTAACTGTACAACGGACAGAGCCGACTGGAGAAATTCGCCTTACGGCCACTGCGTCCGGGCTTTCTATGGCCACTATTACAACAAAGTGATTACAGTTTCTATAAGATGATAAATGATAAATCAGGAATAATATTAAAATGAAAAAATTTGTAATGATGAAAATTTTAAAAATCAGGGCAATGGCATTATTAATGTCATTGCTGTTTGTAGCAACGGTCTGGGGTCAGACAGGTGTCGGAACTATACCGAAGATTATAGAAAAAGACGGGCATCATGCTCTTATTGTGGACGGACAGCCTTTCCTGATGCTTGGCGGACAGGCTCATAACTCAAGTGGCTGGCCCGGTATGCTGCCTCAGGTTTGGTGTGCGATAGAATACATGCATGCAAACACTCTTGAAGTTCCAATTTACTGGGAACAGATTGAAGCACAGCCGGGGAAGTTTGATTTTTCACTTGTGGATACCCTTCTTAAACAGGGCAGGGATCACAAGGTGCACCTTGTACTTCTCTGGTTTGCTTCCTGGAAAAACGGAAGCAGTCACTACATGCCCGAATGGATGAAGCGTGAGCCTTCAAAATATCCCAACATAACCGGCCGTAACGGACAACCCGTCGATTCGCCTTCACCTCACACCAAAGCCGCCATGGAAGCTGACGCAAAAGCTTTTGCAGAGGTAATGGGTCATTTAAAGACAGCTGACCCGCAGCACACAGTTCTAATGGTTCAGGTTGAGAATGAACCAGGTGCATGGGGAAGCGTCAGGGATTTTTCCCCGGCTGCCCAAAAGCTTTTTGAAAGCCCTGTTCCGGCAGAATTGCTTAAACCCGAAGTCCTTAAGGCACTTAATAAGCCTGTCGTATCCGGCGGTACCTGGAAAGAAGTGTTCGGTAACGATGCTGATGAGTATTTTCATGCCTGGTCGGTTGCCCATTATATCGGGTATGTTGCGGCAGCCGGAAAAGCCGTATATTCATTACCGTTATATGTAAATGCGGCATTGCGTGATCCGCTCACCAACCCAAGCGCAACCACTTATGAGAGTGGCGGTGCCACCGACAATGTGATCCCCATATGGAAGGCAGCAGCTCCGGCTGTCGATCTTTTAGCGCCTGATATTTATTTGCAGGAAAGTGAAAGGGCCCTGAAAGTGATTGAACTTTATGACCGTCCTGATAATACCTTATTTGTACCTGAGACAGGCTCCAACGAGGAATTTGCAAGGTATTTTTATGCGGTGCTTGCCCATGGAGGAATTGGTTTTTCACCTTTTGGCATAGATGATAATGGTCCGGGCTCAAAGAAACCTGATACAGAAGAACGTCTGGCGCCTGTAGCGCAGGAATATGCCATGGCTGGCCCTATGATGAGAGAACTGGCAAAATGGGCTTTTGAAGGAAAAATCAAGGCGGTTGTTGAGCGCGAGGATCATGCTGTACAGACAATCGACCTGGGATCATGGCAGGCTATAATATCGTTTGGAGATTCAGGTTGGCGGTCTGAGAAAACAAACTCACGGCCCATTGGCAAAGCGATGATTGTTCAGCTAGGTGAAAACGAATTTGTGTTGATCGGAAGTCTTTGCCATTTTACTTTTAAGCCTCTTGGGGTTAATGCCGGAAAAGCATGGCAATATCTTAAAGTGGAAGAGGGCGAGTATGAAAAGGGGGTTTTCAAACTGCTGCGTATCCGTAACGGTGATGAAACCGACTGGGGTGGACCACGCATAGGTGCTGTTCCGGCAATATTACATACCACATTGATATTAAGGTAACTATGAGTTACCCGGGATTTCTGTCTCTGAGTACTATTGATGTTTATCCGGAGGAGAGCTATTTCACAATCGTATTGCTTCTTTAATCAACGATTGAGATCACTATATGCTTCTCATTCGTTCATTAAAAGCAAGAAGCCACTGTTATTTGGTTTTTCTGATTACCTTTATATCTTCCTTAAATCTTAATCGTTAAAAATTAAAAAGTAAAAATGATGACAGTAATTGTAGTAGGTATTATTATTCTCATTATCGGGTTTGTCGCTGCCAAAGCAGATGAACCGATGTTGCGAAAATACAGATCGATGATTAAAACAGCAGGCGTAATTGTCATCCTGATCGGATTGTCAATAGCATGCGTTGTTCAGGTCGAACCAGGTCAGGTAGGTGTCCAGAAGTTGTTTGGCAAAGTGAACAATAATATCCTTGAAAGCGGATTGAATATCATTAATCCATTGGTACAGGTAGTTATGTTCGATGTACGAACCGAAAACTATACAATGTCCGGAGTACAGGATGAAGGCGCAAAGCAGGGAGATGATGCAATTCGTGTTCTGACTGCAGACGGACTCGAAGTAGTTATTGATCTAACTGTCCTGTATAAAGTAATTCCAACCGAAGCACCAAGGATCCTCAAAGAGGTTGGAACCGATTACAGGAATGTTCTTGTTCGTCCAATCTGCCGTACAAAAATCAGGGATAATGCAGTCTATTATGATGCTGTTGCACTTTACTCCACCAAGAGGGATGAATTTCAATCAAAAATATTTACTACGATTGAAACAAACTTCAAAGAAAGAGGGTTACTTCTGGAGCAACTTTTAGTAAGAAATATTACCCTGCCTGCATCAGTAAAAGCTTCTATTGAATCAAAAATAAATGCCGAACAGGATGCACAGAAAATGCAATTTGTATTGCAAAAGGAGACACAGGAAGCACAAAGAAAGAGAGTTGAGGCTCAGGGTATTGCCGATTATCAGAAAATATTAAGCACAGGACTTAGCGACAAACTGTTGCAGTACGAAATGATCAAAGCAATTACCAATTCACCTAATGCTAAACTGATCTTCATGACGAACGGGAAAAATCTTCCAATGATGGTGGATAGTAAATAACTTTTGATTTTTAAGCCCCTTGTCCCGCTGTGGCGGGACATCCCACTGAAGGTGGACTAAATTGTGGAATTAAGAATATTTATTCTAAGATACAGTAATAAGCCCCCCTTTAGGAGGGAATGGGGGGCAATTCGAAAGATAAACTGCTTATTTGGGGGCTAATAAAGTCCGTAAGCAACAAGTAATAGTTCTTACGGACTTTTTGCAGACCTGGGCTTAAATGATGACCTACATATTGAATTTAATTCAGATCAACGATTAAGTCATTATCCTTAGGTGGTAAATCGGTATAAAGTCCATATATTATATTTGCCAGATCGGGTGAGATGGCAGAAATGGCCTCAATCTCTTCATTGGCATCTGTTGAAAGAGTCTCATCTCCTGCAAAATGAGCCATCATAGATTCGGCAAAAACCGGAGAAATCTGAGTTGCAACATCTTCAGGCACATTATAAGGTGCATTCATCAGCATATATTTAGCCTGAATTTCAAACCCGTTGAATGAAAAGGCTTTTTCATAGTCAGGAAAGCTAACCCCATTTAATCCGGGATAGTTTATGTGTTCGATATGTTTTGTTTTGATATATAGCTTATTATTGACAAGATTAATAATTCTGTACGGAGAAGCATAAATCACGGGGGAGCCGGTCTCAATATCAACCAGTGAAAGGTTACCAAGAGTGCGTTGAGTTGCATCGTTGGCATGGAAATGACCTGTGAACATTACTTTTAAGCCTGCTTTGATAAACTCATCAGCCCGGGCACCCCAGTTATCGACCAGATAATCAGGGAATATTACAGACTCACCCATGAAATGCTCCACAATACCATGATGCATCATTCCAATTACGGTTTTGCCCTTTGCGCTGGCATCAGCGAGCTGTTTTTTTGCCCATTGCATGGTAGCATCTTTTATATTACCTGCCACTACACAAAATTGAGGTGTATTGTTATAATATTCATTTGCGTCTAAAGCAAGAATACGCAGGTCTTTAAAGGGTTCAGAAACATAACTTAATGAGTTGGGATCTTTCGCAATAGCAGTCTTGTAACCAAAGTCGGCATACAACGATTTAAAGTTTTCAGGAGTGATGGTTGGCACTGAAACAGTGTTATCTCCGTTAAATAACTTCGCATCAGGATTATTAATATCATGGTTCCCCGGTATAACGAGAACTTTAATATGATTTAAACTTAAAATCTGTAATTGTTTTATAACCGATTTGTGACTGACAAGCTCACCATCTTTGGTCAGATCGCCTGAAATCAACACAAGATCGGGTTTTTCAATCAATAAATTATGAATGATTTGCTGAAGGATAGCGCTGCTTTCAGCAAGCAATTTGGGATCCTGCATCAGGTACATCTGAAACGCAGTTCCATCTGCCTTAAGTAGCGATGGGTCCATTAAATGTAAGTCAGATAATACGGCAATTTTTACCGTTTTGGAATTAATGCAGAAGTCGCCATTTCCGTCTTTAGAAACCGGCTGCAACCGAAAATTCTGGTCCTCTTTGTTACAGGCGACAATGGCGAGTAACATAAAAATGGGAACAAAAAATCTAATTTTTTTCATAGAAATCATTTTTAGTCTGTCTACTCTTATAGCTTTTCGACATTCGCTCCGTACTCTTTAAAGGATTTTCAGGGATCTCCTAATTTGCACGCTTACAGGCAGGCAATTTTTATCTTATTTTACCAAATTCGAGTCTGATGATAAATCCGGCAATACTCTTTTCATGATTTAAGTTTGCATATCCGGTTAAACCGATTCCTATATATCTCGAGATTAAGCTTAAGTCAATCTCAATCGGTATGGCAGGAGCCAAAATATGTTCCGTTTTATATGAGTCAAATTCAAACAATCCGTATATTCCGGGATTTCTTTCCAGAAATGCGCCTCTTTTTACACCTCCAATTAACCCCAATCCACCGGATATTGATAAACGTACTATTTTTGATTTGGAAACCCTTCCGTAGAGAAAGCCGATGTCATAAAATTTTTCTCCCGGTACCGGGCCAAAAAGATTGAACTCAGATTCGCGAATAAATCTAAGCTTCCAGTTATTTCCATTCTTCAGAAAGTTTGCATCTGCAAAAAAAACAAAGCCTGCAGCTCCTTTATTACCCTCCGGACTACTCGCATAGTAACCTCCTAATCCAAAATCTCCGTACAAATTAATGGTTTTCTTATTTTCATTCAGAAACGTTGTATCCAGGGTGCAATTCCCAAACCTGTCATCAATAAATGCCGCTGATTTAAGATAAGATTCTTGCAGCATTTTATTCTTGCTCGGATAGTTGCAAAAGGCCAAGCCGGAATGAGCCATAAGATTTATACAAAGCATTAAAATATAGAAGGAAAAGGAAGCTCTGTAACTTTCAGAGGGATACTTTTTAGTCGAAATTTCTTTTTTCATAATATTCTGATTAAGCTCAGGTTGATACTATTACTTATATGAAATCCAATAATCGGGCCAAGTCATATATAGATATGATATACATGTATTTAGAAAAAATAAGCTTTCTTAACCGGATTATTTTTGTAGCGTTTTGCTACAGTTCATTGATTCGTAATACTACACTGGAATGACGTTGTCAATACATCCACCGAGGAGTTATTCCAGTTACTTTTGCTGTCTTCAATGATTCCCTGTGAAATTTAAACCCATATCACCGGAAGATAAAAAAATAATACCCCCTACAATCATAAAGATTACAAAACCAGAGATTCCGGCAAGTAATATAGTTCCAATTACATCAACTTTTGCGATTTCAACCTTAGCTATACCATCAACAGGTATACTTAGATTCTTCTCCTTATTGATTTTCATGATTGAATCTGATGAGAGATATATATGAATTTTTTTGCCTATCTGACGGGAATCTTGAATCGTGTCTATTTTACCTGATAGGATCCCATTCGTGATAATGGTATTACCAAGCAGGTATTTTGAATTTTGGCCATGTATTATATAAGAATACCTGATAGAATCGGAAACAGGAAGATTAGAACTCAAAATAGTTTTGTAACTGTAGCAACCTGAAAGCTGTATCAGCAGAAGGAAGATCATCGATACAGAAACGGATTTCATTAATTGTGTATGTTTTTTCATAAATCTTCAACAATAGACTCAAAAATTATATGTCAATCTTAATCCCGGGCAGGATGACCGGTTAATACGGCTTAAAACTATAGTCGGTGAAATATCCAGTGATCCGAAAGAAGGATAATTTTTCCTGAGGACTGAATTGATCCTTCCGATCCGCCCCAGATAAGCGATGCTGGCAATCGAACCTCCGATCAGTATCCCGATGCCGGTTACCATACCAACTTTATTGACCCCTTCATCGCCAAGTATTTGTTCTATAATGGTCGGATCATCACTCATTCCAGGAGCCAGGTATTTAAATACAAGAAATAGAGCTCCTCCTGATCCGGCTATAATGCCGGACGTCAGAAGACTACTTTTAGAATTTAACAATGATTCCTCAAGTTGCTCTTTTGAAAGAGAATTAATATCCGTAACCTGATATTTTTTAAGATACCATTGTCCGTATGAATTGATAAATAAGAATAACAATAGAAACGCTGATATAACTACTTTTTTCATATGGATTAATTAAGAATTAGTACTTCATCTGAAATATTATTATAATAAAGCTAAGAAAGACATTGGGACAATTCAAAAAAATCTTATCACTCAATGAACATGGAGCATCTAGTTGGAACCCAGTAACACCGTGAAACCAAGTTTGAAAGCTATCGTTCCCTGGACTGTCCTTTCATCATTCGGATTATTCTCCTTTGCTTTTACTGATGTCGAATTATAACCAGCCATCATATCGAATGTAACTTTATCACCAAGTTTTACGGCCAGCCCGGCTCCTCCTCCAAATGACGTGAGACTGTTCTTATTTGAACTACTGGAATATGGATCTTCATATTTGTTTGTCTCTGATCCAAATAGACTACTTATCTCAAAGAAAGGCATAACCTTACTTCCTGAAATATAATATCGGATAAATGGTCCCAAACCAAAGGAAGTGGTATTATATTTACCTCCGCTCTTAGGCTTATCAGTGGAAGTTCCAATATACATATTCAATCCCACAGCTAAATTGTTAATAATAAAATATCCGAACTTAGGCAAAAGATTTAATGTTGTTACCTTCGTCACATCGGGATCAACAGATGCTGTTGAATTCCCTTTGTATTTAATAGTGGAAAATCCCAGGCTCATCAGGTCTGATCCGTAATTGATATACCCGAATGATGTTGAAAGACCAATTAGTGATCTGCCTTTGTTTACTTGCGCTTCGGTTACTGATAAGGAAATTAAGCACAAAACTGTAATTAACATAGTTACTTTTTTCATGATATGAAATATTGAATTTTGCTTACTCTTAAGTTTTTCAGCATTCACTCCCTACTCTTTAAAGGATTTTCAGGTATCTCCTTATAAGGTTATATATAAAATTACATATTGTCAGTTCAACATCGGCACATTTGTTTTCAGTCTGCCATGAATCCTGCGGAAAATATCAACGATATCAGGTCCGGTGATAGTAAGCCCGTGGTTCTTTAGTCCGACTTCTGTTCTTTCAGGCGAAGATGTCTTTTTCAGGAGTTTAACGACATTTTCAGCCAGTTCCCTTGTACCGCACGGATAGCTTTGAGAACTGCAAAGAACATCATCTATCCATGCATGCACATGAACTATGGCACCTGTTTTGGGAAATTCCCTGTAAATCATGTAATGTTCGATGGCATCGACTGAAACTCTGATTCTTGGATCATATTCAGGTGGAACTGAAACAAGCATCTCACCGGCTTCTTTGTCAAAACCTTTGACCAGAAGCATATCTTTTCCGATCCCTTTCAGGTTTGATTTGTCAACTCCGCGGGCAGTCATCCAGTAGGAGGTACCTCCAATGTTATGGTTCATATTCCTGATACTGAGATTACCGTAGCTTAGTCCTTTAATCTGGTAAAGTCTGTACAACTGATCAATAAGATCCTTGTCCAGGAATTCTATCAATGGAAATGGCGCCGGCAGAACCCCAAGATTGTGCAGTACCCTTCCAAAAGCTTTTAAATCTTCAATTTCAGGGATTATTTCATTTTCCTCCAGAATAAGATCATCAAAAATTTTGTTCCTTAATACAAAATGAGAACTGATAACAGGGTACATGTATTTGTACATATTATCAGGATCATAATTGAATTCAGTGAACCCGACCTCCGGAGTGATACTGTAGGCTTTAGGATGTTCTTTTCCATCCTTAAGTGAAATGCAAAAGAGAATATTGGATATACTCTTTACCAATGCCACATAACATGATGCTTTAAGATCAGGTACATAATCTTTAACTAAAGTAATTGAAACAACCATTTCTTCCTGGCATTTCCTCCTGAAAGCTTTAGGTGATTCCAGATCAATAATATTCAGGACAAAACTGGAATTTTCATCCGATGATACCTGTTCATTGCCTTTTTTTGCAATTTCCCCGGTTAATTTATTAGCCAGGTACAAAAGTTCAGGACAATCAGACACTCTGTTAACTTTAAATTTCATAGCTAAAGAATTTTATTTTACTTTCATATTAAATCGTATCAAGAGAGATCATATGATCAAATGACTCTCTCTCTCTGAGAAGTCTGTGACCGCCATTAACAACGGAAACGATTGCCGGCCGGGGAAATCCAAAAGAAGATTCCCAGGAAGTAAAATATGCTCCGCTGTCAAGAATAGCTAACATCTCACCTGCAGCCACCTTTGGCATTACCTTGTTTCTGTATACAACATCAGCAGAAAAACAGCCGGGTCCGGTAATTGTCACCTTTTCTGAAGCTTTTCTCCTGACATCATTGCATAAAACAACTTCATGGTGTTCATAATATGTAGGCATGGTTAAAGTTCCGATTCCGGCATCTGCAACAAGCCACTTTTTCAGACCTATCCGGTCCTTTACCTGATGTATCCTTAAAAGCAATATCTGATTGGGACCTGTTATACATCTCCCTGGTTCTAAAATCAGTTCAGGGATTTTCTTATCACCAAAAAGAGAAAGGATACCTTTCGTAACAGAATCAGCAAAATGTATAAAAGATAATTTCCTGTTTACCGATCCTCCGGAATTGAGTAAATCGAATGCCTGATATAATAACAATTCCAAAGTTGTCATTTCACGAGAATTGGGTACGCCCAATCCTCCTCCAATATCAAGCACCTCAACTCTGAATCCTGATTTTTCAGCATCATTTATGATTCTTTTAAGCCCTATAAGCGCTTTTCTGTAATCATCTGTATTTTGAATACCGGAACCGATATGGAAATGAAACCCTCTGAACCTGACTCGTTTCATTTCTCTGATTTTTTCAAATGCAGCTATGACCTCGCCACTTTTCGGATCCAGACCGAAAGGAGAATCCGTGCGGCTGCCGGCAGAGCTTCCACTGTTCATACCTGACGGAACAAAATCAGGATTTATCCTGAACAAAACTTCAGCGCTTTTATTAAGGGTATTGCAAATGCAATCAATCTTTTCAAGCTCAAAAAGCGAATCGACATTTATGAACCGGATATTATTTTCAATACAAGCTTCTATGAGCTTGTCTGTTTTATAAGGTCCGTTGACAATTATATCATTGCCTGAATATCCCAGTTTAAGAGCCAGCATCAGCTCAAACTCACTCATTACTTCAGCTTTGATGCCTTCCTGCTTTATGATCTTAATTATACCGGGAACAGGATTACATTTAAATGCATAATGAACTGATACTGTCCCCGGATATTTTAATTTTATCTTTCTCAGAAATGATTCAGCAGTAGCACCCAACCTTGTTTCATTAACCACATGAAGTGGTGTTCCATAAATATGACCAAGCTCTAATGTGTTACATCCTCCTATAATAAGCTCTCCGCTCTTGTTAGCATCAAGACCCCAACCTTTTATCAACTCGCTTAATATCATTTTATCATACAACATATCCTTAGTTTATAACTGTTTTGAATAAATAGCGAAATGTTTGCCGGGACTCATCTCCAGTAAACCGGCAAGACTTTTTCCAAGGTTTTCATCTGAAATCCAGGTTGTGGATAATGTTGAGTAATTCCTGAATATTTTGACCGCAGATCTTAGTATCAAAGCAAATACCCGTTTATTCCTGAATGCTTTTTTTATTCCAGCAGTAAAAATTACAAGTTCTTTAATGTTTCTTCTTCTCCATAACAATCCGGGAATGTGCCATGACCTGATTCTGCCGTCATGGTATTTAAGTAAGCTGTTAATGTTTAAAACTAACTGTGTCGCACCTACAGGTTTCCCTTTATATTCTGCGATCAATATAAGCCCTGGTCTGGTACCAATAAAGAGATACTTTGCAGAGAACATATATTCCTTTAATGAAAGCGGAAGGAAAAACTTGTTATCCTCAAATGCATCATTATTGATATCTCGCAATATGTCCAGATCTCTTTTAAATCTGAGAATATTAAACTTCCTGATGGTGATATCACTGCTGATAGTATCTTTTTCAGGGACCTTGTATTTCTTATCAAGCGTCGCTGAAATGTTGCTATTAATCCTGGTATGAAACAGGTTTGATTCGGAAAAGCCTGCCCCTTTAATCAATCCGGGATAGTAAGAAGGATTATATGTTTCGAAGAAAACAGGAGGCGAATTATAGTTATCCAATAAGATTCCCAGTTCAGAATAGTGATTTGGATTAAATGGTCCTTCAAGATATTCGGCACCGGCTGCCCTGCTATCAGCTTCGATTTTTTCAAACAGACATTTCACCGCAAGGCAGTCATCGGGTGAGTCGAAAAAACCAAAAAAGGCTGACTTCTTATTCCATTTTGTCCAGTGAAGATGGTTTATTACCATTATTGATCTGCAAACAGGCTTTCCATCGGAATAGCAGACGTAAATCTTTAAAGAAGCATATAAGAAATATGGATTCTTCAGTGGATCAAGAACTCTCACTATTTCGGAACGCTGGGGAGAAATCCAGTTCGGATCGTTACGATAGATTTCCTTAGGAATTGAAAGAAAATCATCCAAACCATCTTTTATTGTTATTTCTTTGACTAATAATGACATATATTCTTATTTATTCGTTCTACCACATATGCCTTATAAATAAAGGAGCGATCTCTCCTGCTTAGCATATCTGACAAACTCATATCGGGAATTATCTGATCTGCAAACATTTCAGGACGATTTCTTGTCACAAGATGGTTTCGATATGTTATAACCGCACCATCCTTTCCACTCCTGAGGGTCTCCAACAGCAGAAGTGTAAACTCCTCAACCGACATCCACTCAAAAATGTTTGTGAAATTGAATTTTGAAATTGTATTTGCCGGCAGAGATCTTAAAAACTCCTGACAGCCAGAAGTGACTATTTCAACACGATCGAGGCGGGTACGGATTTTGTTATAATTTTCTTCTTTCAGGTAAACAGGTAAACTACCATTGAAATAGTTTCCGGAAAGAATATATGCCAGAAAATAATTATCTCTTACCGGTAGTTCTGTCAGAGCTTTTCTGACTGCCGAACGATAGTATTTTTCAAAAGAGAATGACGGCTCAAGATATTTATAGAAAGCTTTATCGAACAACATGCTTGCAAAGGCACGACTTAAGAATATCCGGCAAAACAGCTTCCATCTGAAATTATCCCACTTCTTTTTGAACAGAATTCTTTGTTCTTCAACAGATGAGGCATTAAACATCTCATTGATAATTTTCTTACCTATAAGAATTCTGAATACCTTTTTCAGCAGATGCATATATCTCTCATATTTTCCACAATGGATGATGCCGAGGTTTATATCAGCCTTTTTTTTGCTCCAGTACGTCTGCGCTTCTTCAGAAAGAACAGGTTTGATTCTTTCATAGAATTCCCATCGGCATAATGAATGCCGTACTCCGAAGAATTCGAGAATTTCTTTGTATTCAAGTGTTTTAAAGGCACCAATTTTAAGTGAGAGAAGATAATTCTGATACCGGTTCATATCGAGACATATCACTTTTGCAGGATCATCAATGAGGAATGCCAGTGCATTGCACCCACCAGATGTAATTGAAAAAATTGTGTCACCGGGTTTTGTTCTGAAAGCAATTCTGTCTATCTCCGGATCTTCCCAGCATTGAGCATATAATATGTCCCTGAAAACTTTTGAACGGCTGAAATCCCTGCTTTTAAATGATGATTTTTCCTTCTCCGCGATATCTTTTGAAATGCCTATAATTATATGAATTACAGCCCAGTCTATTACAGCCGGAAGTCCGATCAGAATGGCAATAATAAACTTACCGGTGAATGATGCAACTATCAGGCCCGATATAAAGAGAACATATTGGGCGTTATGGCGGAATCCATCATAGTTTATACGAAAATTCAAAGGAACCTTAAAAAGATTCTTTATTTGTTCTAAACCAGGTATGAGATCCGGAATTGAATGGACATAATCAGTATAAGTACTTCCAAATTCTGTTGCCAGTTTTTCTTCTTCATATTTAATAAGCTGGCGGTAATGCAGGAATATAAGAACCGGTATCAATAAACCGACAGGTTTCAAACACAACGACAGAGCTGTAAATGCTATCAGGTCAGCAAAATAAATAGGATTCCTTACAAAATTATATGGCCCGGTAAGATTCAGTCTGCTGTTTTGAATCCGGAATGTCATAACGGTTTTTGAAGTCAGAATGCTTCCGGCCCACATCCGGATCAGAGAAGCAATCAGCACAAATAAAGCTATGATAAAATATCCCAGGCGAATTGATATACCTGCAGGCAATCTGAACCAGCTGCCTGCAATTTCTAATGTAGATTGCGTATTTTTAAATGATAAAAAAGACAGGATTGTGAAAATAGAAACTATTGAAAGAGAAATGAAAATTCTTATTTCAAACCATGTTTTTCGAACTTTAACCAAAAGAGACTTCATATCATAAAATGTTTATATTTCAAGCTTTAACCATGATTGCTGCGGGTAAAATTTCTATATCAAAGGGAGATTTTCCAAACAGCTCCCCGTCGCTTTCCAGAGAAATCTCAACGTCTGACATGATCCTCAGTTTTTTACACCTTTTTATCGAACAATGAGGTGACATAACATGCGTTCCCGAGTATACTTTTGAAAGATTCATGATTCTCTGGCCTGTCTTCATATCATTTATAGATAATACATCAAAAAGACCATCATTAAGTTTTGCATCAGGGGTAAGTTTCATCCCTCCCGCACATTCGGAACCGTTCCCTACGACAAGACCGATAAGCAATAATTCCTGAAATGGTTCATCATCGAATCCAACCATTAGTGGCAGAGGTTTCATAAACATCGCCAAAACTGTGGCAGCAAATCCGAAAGCTAACGGACCTCCAAAAATTTTAGCTTTTTTTCCGACAAGCGAAGCGACCTCATTGCCAATACCGATCTGGCACTCATTTACAAACAACCGGTTGACTGTATTACCTGAATTATCATGGCAGGAAACACTGCCCAGATCCAATGCCCTGAATCCAGACTGAAGAAGCTGTTCAATCTGCTGTCCGGTCGAATGAGGGATGTTAAGAGTTCTGGCATAACCACCCCCTGTTCCACAATTTATCACTCCCAGTTCACAAAATGGATTTAATGGTTTCCCTTCCAGAAAAAATCCATTAACAACTTCATTTATTGTTCCATCACCGCCTACTGCAATTATCATAGAAGCACCATCAGTAATAGCTTTTCTGGTAATGAACGTTGCTTCATCTTTTTCTCCGGTAAAAACGATAGTTATCTCAAAGTCGCATGAACTCTTGATTTTCTGTAATAAGGACTGTGATATTCTTTTTGCCTTTCCGTTTCCTGCAGTCGGATTAATCACGATATGAACATATTTACTATCCATTTTATTTGTTTTTAGAACAATGAAATTCAATTATCGGGCCAATCTGTATAACAGTAAGATCTACAACTATATATAACAGTATTTGATTTTAATATGAACTAAAAATGTAGCGTTTTGCGACAAATAATTGATTCAGAACGCTACAATTATTATCTTTACTAATATTTGGTTGTTGACAGCAAATAATCATTCATATACCTTACATGAAATCAGACAGATCTGGTAGCATATTGGTCGTTGACGATGATAATGATGTTTTATATACAGCGAGGCTTGTATTGAGAGGACTGTTCGACAAAGTTGATACCCTCGATAGTCCGGGCTTAATACCCGATTATCTGAAATCATGCAAGTACGATGTGATTTTACTTGACATGAATTATACCCGTGGCAGCACATCAGGTAAAGAAGGTTTGGAGTGGCTCGGAAAAATACTCCAGATTGATCCTGCTGCTAAAATATTGACCACAACCGCTTATGGTGAAATCAACCTGGCGGTCCAGGCTATGAAAAAAGGTTCTGTCGATTTCATTACGAAACCATGGAACAAAGAACAGCTGGTTACATCTGTCAGCAATGTTTTAGCCCAGAACCAGGGAGAGAGAAATGTCAGCAAGATTAAAGGAAGTAAGAACGGACAAGTAAATCAAGGGAACAATAAGTACCCTGAAGTTATCAGCAGGTCTCCCATAATGGCTAAAATCAAGGAAACCATAAAAACAGTAGCTTCAACAGATGCCAATGTTTTGATACTTGGAGAAAATGGAACAGGTAAAGAGCTGGCAGCCTGGGCTTTGCACAGTGAATCATTAAGAAGCCGGAATTCCTTTGTTCACGTCGATCTGGGTTCAATACCGGATACTCTTTTTGAAGCTGAATTATTCGGCCATACCCGTGGTGCTTTTACAGATGCAAAGGAAGAACGGGCCGGAAGATTTGAAGCAGCTTCCGGCGGAACATTATTCCTCGATGAGATTGGAAACCTCACAATGCCTTTACAGGCAAAGATTCTTACTGCAATTCAGAACAGGGAGGTAGTCAGAATAGGAAGCAATCATACTATTCCTGTTAATGTCAGACTTATATCTGCCACGAATATGCCCTTGTACGAAATGGCTGATTCATTCCAATTCAGGCAGGACCTTCTTTATCGTATTAACACTGTTGAAATTACACTTCCGCCACTTAGGGAAAGAAAAGAAGATATAAACCTCCTGGCAGATTATTACCTGGAACTTTTTTCAGGACAATACGGCAGACAAGGGATAAAACTGACGGACGAAACGCTACAGAAACTCAAAGAATACCACTGGCCGGGAAATATCAGAGAACTTGCCCACGCAATTGAAAGAGCAGTTATTCTTTGCAAAAGCGAAACTCTTAATCCTGACGATTTTATCCTGAGAACCAGATCTGTGCCGGCTCAATTGTCGGATGAACCTTCTGTGCGTGTTGAAGATTATGAAAAAATGGCAATCAGCAATGCAATGACCAAACATAACGGGAATCTTTCGAAAGCGGCGGATGAAATGGGTATTGCAAGGAGTACTCTCTACCGCAAGATTTCACGATTCGGGATTAATAACTGAATAGACTTTAAGATGAATAATGAACATTAATTTTGTTGAGACCTGACATAGAATATTAAAGAAAAGTCAAAATGCAGAATATCTGGAATTACGTCTCAAACTTCGGAACAAAAGGAGAGGAAGAGCAATTAAGCCGGAGAACCATTGTTCTTACAAATCAGCTGAATTTTGTGGTGCTCATCACTATGTTGTTATTGCTGATATATACTCTCATTGGACAAAGGCTCACTCATAATATACTTTCTTACGGAACACTACGGGTGGCGCTGACACTTATCCTAAGCTTCCTCAACCTGGTTGTTGCCAGGTATGGCTACACTAAAATAAGCCGGCTGTCGCTGATTTTCCTTCCCTCGATAGTTTTCCTGCTAGGTCCAACTCTTATAGGATATGTTCAGGAGGAAGAATTTACTTACTATCCCTATGTTGTTATTGGGATCTCTATAATTCCGCAGTTGCTTGTGCATCCGCGCAAAGAGAAATTTATTTACTGGTTTTCTCTCTCATTTTATTTTCTGTTGGTAATATTTATAGACAGAATCATGGTTCATTTTGGCAAACCCGAGCTGGTCGAGTCTTATATGAACAGCTATCCGATTGTCGAGAGAATAAATACTTTTTATCTCTATTACAAAATTGCCCAAATTGCTCTATTCCTGTTTATTAATGCAGGTATTTTTTATCTCAGGTTAATTAATTTCCGGTTTGAGGCTGAGTTGAGCGGTAAGAACAGCGAACTTAACGCGCAAAATAAAGAGCTGAAAGAACAAAAAGATGAAATAGAACGTCAGAAAGATGAACTGATAAGCAAAGAGATAAATACCTGGCAAAAGCTTGTTAAAATTATATCTCATGAGATAGTGAATTCAGCCATTCCCATAACCAACCTTGCAGGGATGACTGCTCAAATGCTTGAAGATGAGTCGGGGTTAGTTCAAAAGCCGGAAAAAATAGGCGAAGAGGTGACCGATGATATTCATCATAGCTTAAGAATTATTGAATCAAGAACACAGGGATTGATTAATTTTGTAAAGGCTACAAAAAGTCTCACAGACATTCCGAAACCAAACCTGAGGAAGATTTCCGTGGCTGATCTGTTCGAGAGGATTTTCATACTGTACAAGGCTAAATTTAAGGAAAAAAGGGTAAAGTTTGAAAAGGAAGTTATTCCTCCGGACCTTTTTATTGAAGCTGATCTGGAACTTATTGAACAGGTAATCATAAATCTTTTTCAGAATGCTCTGGAAGCAATGCAGGAAACATCAGATCCTCACCTTTCAATTATCGGGAAAAATGAATCTGGTCATGTTCAGATATCAATTTCTGATAATGGTATAGGAATTGGTGATGAGGTACTTGAACGTATATTCCTTCCTTTTTATTCCACAAAAGCTAACAGCTCGGGTATAGGTCTGAGTCTTTCACAACAGATCATGTTGTTGCATCATGCCCGTATTGAAGTAAGTTCAACTATAAATAAGGGTGCAACTTTTACAATGATATTTTAAAGTTCATCAGGTTTATTTGTATCCCAATATCTCTTCCTGAAAGACGGAGCTATTGAAAAAATCTTTTTTAACCGTAGAGGGCATAACACTCAACTTAAGGATTTATTAATTTTAAGGATGCTGAAAATCAATTAAAAATGTTTATACGATCCACTTACATGGTACTTTATCGTAGTCGGCCTCTCCCCAAACCCCTCCCCCAAGGTGGGAGAGGCCTTAATTCAGGATAAATGTGTATATTTTAGATGAAAGCATGGGAATAATAAAGAAGGTATCGGAATCAAAGTTCTCCGGTTTATAAATAGCCAGATTTTGCATGATAGCGATATAACAGTTGAAAAGTTAAATGGTACTATTAAAGAATTAACTACAACATCCTGAATGATCTTCCCCCGCTCACTTCGGGAGAGGGGGAATGAGGGGGAGAGGCCGTTAAATCAAACTAAACAAAATCCTTAGGTTAACGGCTATTCCCCAAAAGAGTGAGTTTATTTGACATGAGAGTCTGTCTCTGTTTTATTTTCCTCCACTTCCTCGTTACTTTCAAGTTTTGCAAACTGGAGAGGCTTTTTAAAGAAATTTGTGCGGTATGCCCCGTAAATCAAACCTACTGAAAGCCAGCTTATGCCTACGATCTTAGCTTTAATCCCAAGACTGAACCAGAGGTAAAGGCATATTGAAAAACCAAGAAGAGGAACAATAAAATGTGTAAATTTTTTGTGTTCTCCGCGCACAAAATAGTGCATGAATGAAGATATATTGACCCCCATGAAGGCAACCAGAGCTCCGAAGTTGAGGAGCTGAGCGCCCAGGGGATAGCTTAGTACAAAAACGCCGCCAAGAATTATCACCCCAATTAGAATAATATTATTTGATGGAATTCGTGTTTTTGGATTTATTTTTGCAAAGAACTTACCGGGAATAGCATTATCTCTTCCCATTCCATAAAGCAGACGTCCGGCTCCCAGATGAGCGCCTGCACCTGATCCTATTGTTGCAACAAGCAATGCCATGTTGACTGTCTGGAAAAGCCAGGGACCACCGGCTCTTTTAGCTATAAAGCAAAATGCAGTATCCTGGTCGGGAAAAGTTGAAGCTGCCTGAGGCCAGACAAGCTGAGCGAAATATACCTGCACAGATGCCAGAATACCGGTAATAATACAAACCAGTACTGTGGCCAGAAGTATGTTACGCCGGGGGTTGTGAACCTCTTCCGATAGAGTTGAAATACCATCAAAACCTATATAAGTAAGAACCGCAAGTGAAGCACCGGCCGAGACTGAAGAAAACGTAAATGTATTAGGATCATAAAAAGGCTTTGTCCATTCTCCGGCATTTGCCGGGGGATTTAAAAAGAGATAACGTACTGCAGCTCCCAGGAAAAGAATAATAACCACTCCAAGACCGGCAGCAATTATAGTGTTTGTACGCGAACTTGATTCAATTCCGCGGAGGTTCATGGCTGTAAAGAGACATGTAAAGGCAACGGCATAAACTCCGAAAGGTATTTCAGGAATCAGGTTTATTGCAGCTTTGCTGATCCAGATCACGCATATAATCGGATTCATGATATAATCAAAAATCATTCCCCAGCCGACAAAATACCCCAGCGAGGGATGAATTTCCCTGCTGACATATGTATATGCTGAACCGGCGCTTGGATAAACATTTGCCATACGTCCGTAACTGATTGCAGTGAAAAGCATGGCAACCATTCCAATCAGTATGGTCGTAACTACATGACCTTTTGCAAGGCTTGCTGCAGCGCCGTATAATGGCATAGGGGCAGTAGGCTGGATAAGAATAATCCCGTATAATACCAGTGCGGATAATCCGAGAACACGTTTCAGACCCGGACCTGATGGAGATGAAGTATGGTTATCACTCATATGGCTGAATTATAAAAAAGATAATGACCATAAACCTAATAATTATAAACAGAATTAAACTAGCTGGTTGCAATAAAATTGTCACAAATTATTTTTTGCAATTCGTTTTGCTGTAATGCCTGTCAATTTATTTAATTAACTTTATTACCCGCAAAATAAGTTTTTATTAACTATTATATCCTGCAATATGAAAACACGCATTGTCTTAACATTCAGCTTATTGATTGCTATTGGCATTTACTGTCGAGGACAAATTCCTTCAGGCGAAAAGCTTATTCTTAAAGACAACTGGGCAATACAGTCGTCCAAAGAGATTAAATCAGATGCAAAAGCTATTTCTACAATTGGTTTCAAAACCGATGGATGGTACACTACCTCTGTTCCAACAACCGTTCTGGCTGCACTGGTTGCAAACAAAGTATACCCCGATCCATACTATGGAACCAACATCAATAATCTTCCTGGCATTATTCCTTATCCGAAAAGGGATATGCCTGATGGCAGTCCGTTTAAAGTTGCATGGTGGTACCGTACGGAGTTTAAAATACCTGCCGATTATAAAAAAATGCATACCTGGCTGCAATTCCACAGCATCAACTATAAGGCCAATATATGGCTAAACGGTAAACTAATTGCCGATACTACCACCGTCGAAGGCGCCTATCGCCTGTATAATCTTGACATCACCAAGACTGCCTTGCCAGGTGAAAATAATTGCCTGGCTCTCGAGATATTTCCTCCAAAAAAAATGGATCTTACCATTACATGGGTTGACTGGAATCCCACTACACCCGACAGAGGCATGGGCATCTGGTACGATGTTTCCCTTCATGCAACGGGTGATGTGGCGATTGAAAATCCTCAGATAATAACGAAGCTTAATCTTCCGTCAACCGATCAGGCCAGATTAACTATTACAGCAGAGTTAAGAAATGCCGGAGAGAAAAAGATAACAGGAGTACTTAAAGGCACTATCGAGAACATCTCTCTCTCACAGGAGATTGTTCTTGAAGCAGGAGAAGCAAAAATGGTGAGCTTTTTACCTGAGACATTTCCCCAGCTGGTAGTGGCAAATCCCCGACTCTGGTGGCCACACACTGTCGGACCCCAGAATCTTTATGACCTGAATCTCAGTTTTGAAGAATCTGGAAAAACAACTGATACTAAAAAGATCCGGTTTGGCATCCGGGAGATCACCACCTGGATGAACAATTTCGATAAACAGCATACAAAAGTATTCCAGGTAAATGGAAAGAATATTGTAATCAGAGGAGGAGGATATGTCCAGGACCTGATGTTGCGTCCGTCAAACGAAAGGATAGATGCTGATCTTATGTATGCAAAGCACATGAATCTTAATGCTTTAAGGATGGAAGCCCCTCGCGGATCAGATTATCTGTTTGAAAGATGCGATGAAGAGGGTATTCTGGTGATGGTCGGCTGGTGTTGCTGCAGTGCCTGGGAAGGATGGAAAAACTGGACACCTCATACCGGGGATGTAGCCGAGGCCAGCTGGAAAGATCTGATTGTTCATCTGCGTAACCATCCCTCTGTTTTGACCTGGTTGTACGGAAGCGATAATTTCCCGCCCGCTGAGATTGAAAAGCGATATTTAAAAGTATTGGATGCATATGACAACACTCGTCCTTCCGAATCTTCAGCAACTCAAGCTCCCAGTTCAGTTGCAGGGATAACAGGGGTTCATATGGGACCATATCCGAATGTTTATGCATATGAAACTCCTTCATTCTGGTATACAAAACTTGAATTTAATACGGAAGCAGGTCCGACAGGCGAACAAATTCCTCCAATTGAGACAATGAGAATGATGATGCCTGAAAAGGATTTGTGGCCGATGAGTCCATCGTGGGATCTGCGTCTGCATAAAGCATTTTATCCAATTGCCAGGGCAGCTCTTGAATCCCGTTATGGTAAACCGACCGGTGTGGAAGAGTATTGTGTGAAATCACAAGTGTTTCAGAATGAGGCAGTAAAGGCTATGTTCGAAGCATTTGCCGGTAATAAGTACCGTTCCAGCGGGATTATTTACTGGATGTATAATTCCGCATGGCCCAAGATGTACTGGCAGTTATATGACTATTACTTTATGCCCAACGGAGCTTTCTATGGAGCAAAAAATGCCTGCGAACCTATTCATATCCAGTACTGTTATGATGACCATTCAGTTAAAATTGTGAATAGCTATTATCATGATTTCAATGGACTTATTGCAAAAGTGAAAATTTTCGATTTTAATATGAAGGAAGTCTCTTCGAAAAAGATGGACGCCAGGGTATCAGCTGATGGGAGTGAGAAGATTTTTACAGTTGAACCTCCCAGGGATATTACAAAAGTTTATTTTCTGAAACTTGAATTACAGGATACAACGGGAAAACCGGTGTCTTCCAATTTCTACTGGTTAAGCTCGAATGGTGATGAGAAGGCTGATTTTACAGATCTTAATAAACTTCCTTTGGCAACTGTAAGTGTTACTGCATCGGCTATTCAAAAGGAAGGAAATAAATGCAAATTAGCTGTTACAATTGAAAACACCGGAACAGGTCTTGCTTTTGCCGTTAATCCAAAGATTCTGAAACTGACTTCAAAAGATCCTGTATTACCGGTATTCTGGGAAGATAATTATGTTTCTCTGCTTCCGAAGGAAAAAAGGACACTGGAGGTTGAATACGATTTGAAAAACCTCGATGGTGAAAAGCCTCTTTTAAAAGTTGACGGTTGGAATGTCAGTGCAATAGAAAAGGAGATTAAATAGTCCCTTTCTATTTTACTCCATCAATATACCTGTTGCCGACAATTAATTTTCGCATTTCGAGCATATTGATCGGACCCTGGTTCCTGTATATAACATTACCTCCCTGTTCAATGAGTAAAGTGTAAGGTAAGGCCCCGGACCACTGGTGGTCAATAGCTTCAACAAGAGCAGAATTATTATCGCTGTTGAAAATATAGTTCTTGTTCGACGCCTCATTCTTTTGCAGAAACTTTAATACATTGTCTTTCCCTGATAATTTATCAGCATTTATTGAAATGAATTCAAACTGACGGCTGCGGTATATTCTGTCTAGAATCACAAAATCAGGAAACTCCAGGACACAGGGGCCACACCAGGAGGCCCAGACATTAATAAGCCTCAATTTGTCAGCTTTGTTTCTGATCAGCTCTTTTATTCCGGAAGAATCTATGTTTTCAATTATAACAGGCAATTCTGACCATTCTTTATAGAGTTTTTTTGTTCCCTCAGTTTTCCATGCCCATTTTGTAGAACATCCAAACACCTTTGTTACAGGTTTTTCTATTTTTCTTCCTATGAGAATTGCGTCTATAGCATTTTGTAATAATTCACCTTTCCCTTTTTCCATTGATTCGTCAATGCAACCAACATATTGAAGTTTACGGTCCGTGTCGAATACAAAAGCATGTGGTGTGGCCATCGGACCATATGCTATGGCTGTTTTCTGATCATCTCCGTCATAGAGATACGGGAATTTGAACCCTTTGTCTTTGGCACGTATTTTCATCTCATCAAATGAATCGCCCAGATCGGACCATCCCTGTTCCCAAAAATTGAGCGATTTGGAACTATTTGGCGATATTACGACCAATGCCACTCCTTTTGATGTGTACTTGTTATATATATCAATAAGCCTGTCCTGGTAAGCCTGTGCAGTAGGGCAGTGGTTGCAGCTGAAAACGATAACCAACACTTTTGAAGAAGCAAAATCAGCCAGAGCATAATTTTTATCATCTACTCCTTTAAGAGCAAAATCAGGAGCCTGAGCCCCGATTTCGAGAGTTTTAGGTTCAGGATGTGAGTCCTGGCCAACTGTGACATATCCGGAAAATACGATTGGCAGAATTGCAAGAAGTAATTGTTTCGTTTTCATCTGGTTAAATATTTATTCCATTGGATTCCTACTCTTTGTTGCTGACTTTTTATAACCGGCTTTTGGATATCTGATTTTCATCAAGTCCGAGTACCTCAATATTTTTGAATTTTTGATGATACTTCAAAATTAACTATTTTGGGAATAAGAAGGAATATTTGTTGGCAAACGCAGCTTTTTATATAATGAGGATGTCGATGAGATTGAAAAAATAAAAACCTTAAATTTGAATTTTGTGTGTATTTATTGAAATCATTAATTCTGTAAAGAGTTATGTTAAAGATATTAACTCTGCCCTTATTTATTTTTTTTCAGCAAATGCCCGTAACATTTACCGGCATTGAATATATACAGGGTACTGATTCACTTAAAGTATCTGTCAGGATCAATTATGAATTTTTTCTTCGCGATTACCAGCAGACTATATTTGATGATCTTGATCTTGAGGTTTTGCGCAGTTTCAAACCGTTCCCTTCTGATTTGGCCAACAATTACCTGAACTCAAAAATAAACATTCTTGCTGACAAAAAACTGATTGTAGGGAAGCTGCTAAAGACAGAAGAAAATGATGCGGATGTCAGGTTCAGTATCCTATACCGTGTAGATAAGAAGCTGAAAAGCATAACTGTGAGAAATACCATTCTTACCGGGTTATACAGCAATGTGGAAAATCTCATTATTATCAGGAGCAGAAATTATGATTCAGAAATGAAGTTTACCCAGGAACACAATGAGGAGACCTTCTTTATAAAATAACAGAATAAATATGCTCCGTTATTTTGACATGAATTATTAATAAGATGTTAAAAGTCTTAATTTTAAATGCTTTGCTTTTTTTTCATCCCGTGCATGTTACCCTGATAACTATAAACCAGGCTCGGGAAAGTGATACTCTGAAGGTATTTTTCCGAATGTACTTAGATGACTTCCTAAGGGACTATAAATTGTACGATCCTGCTTTTAAACCTGAGAAAAATGGTGAAACTGACAAAATTCCTGATGAGCTGATCAAAAAGTATTTCAACGACAGAGTTCAGATTTACATTAATCATAAACTACTACCAGGCAGTCTCTCAAAGGTCTCGACTGACAGTTATGAAATACGCCTCGACCTTGTTTACCAATCAGATAAAAGGCCAAGGAATTTCAAAATCAGAAATCAGATTCTGATCAGCCTCTATAGCGACCAGGCAAATATGGTCTATTTGAATATCAACAAATATGAGAATGCAATAAAGCTTACGGTTGATCATTTTGATGAAGAGCTCAAAGTGAAGTGAAAAGATATCTGTTCAGAAGAAGGGTTAGGCTAGAGGGGGATTATTTTCAATGATCCCATTGGGGAGAACCTTGCAAAGCTTAAATGAACACTTCGGGTTTTATTAATTTTCCCTCATCTCCTTCAGAAAGCAAGCTTTCTTCAGAGCTTCGGCAAAATAAATAATCCCGCCGTTGGCGGGATTCATTTAAGCTTTGCGGAGAGAGGGGGATTCGAACCCCCGGTACCCTTTTGAGGTACACACGCTTTCCAGGCGTGCCAGTTAAACCACTCCTGCATCTCTCCTTAATTTATGCAATGGGGTTAAAAACAGGGGCGCAAATTACAAAAATATTTTTACAAAACTAACCGTCAGGAAATTTCTCCTGCCAACGATACATTCAGTGATTGTACAACTTTTTCCTTTGATGAATATCTGCCCAGAAGGTGCATTAATTTTGTAACAGATGCCTCAGATGTTATGTCTTTCCCACTGATGACTCCTGCAGCAAGCATTTGCCGGCTTGTTTCATATAATCCCATTTCAACACTGCCCCCATGACACTGCGTAACATTAAGTATTATTCCACCTTTATCAATATACTGTCTCAAATCATCAATAAACCACTGATAGGTCGGAGCATTTCCCGATCCGAATGTCTCTATTATAAGGCCTCTTAATCCTTCAGTATTTGTAACAGCATTTAGAAGTTTTCTGTTAATACCGGGGAATAGTTTAAGAATAGCAACATTTGTATCAAACCCTTTATGGACAACAAGTTTTTCATCTTTTAACGGGTAGTGAATCAGATTATTAAAATATTTTAAATGTAAACCGACCTCAGCGAGTGGGTGGTAATTAGGAGAATTGAAGGCATCAAAATGTTCTGCGCTTATTTTTGTTGAACGATTTCCGCGTGTAAGTTTATTATCAAAAAATATACAAACCTCGGGGACAGCAGGCATTCCATTTTCCCTTGCTGCAGCGAACTCAATAGCCGTTATCAGATTCTCCCTTCCATCGGTTCGTAAGACACCTATCGGCAGCTGGGACCCGGTAAGAATGACCGGTTTTCCAAGGTTTTCAAGCATAAAACTCAATGCTGAAGCCGAATATGCCATTGTATCTGTACCATGCAATATTACAAAACCGTCAAATTCATCATAGCCATTTTCAATTATCTCAGCCATCTTAACCCATACTCCCGGATCGATATTTGACGAATCATTAACCGGATCAAATGAAATTGAATGAAGTTCGTAACCGAAATTTCTCAGTTCAGGCACATGATCTGTCAGATGCCGGAAATCAATTGGCACCAGCGATCCGCTCTTCGGATCATGTACCATACCGATAGTTCCTCCAGTATAAATTATAAGAACTGAGATATGCTCTTTATTTTCCATTTTAGTGTCACAGATTAAAAAGTCTGACCGAATTTGAGTAAGTAATTGATGCTACATCTTCTTCTTTTAAACCAAGAATATCTGCCAGTTTTTTATTTATTATGCAAATATAGGAACTCTCATTCCTTTTTCCTCTGAATGGCACCGGAGCCAGATAAGGAGAATCCGTTTCAAGAACAATATTTTCAGGACCAATTTCACTGATAACATTATTCATTCCTGAATTTTTAAAAGTCACAATTCCGCCGATCCCGAGTTTAAATCCCATTTCTATAGCTGTCTCCGCTTCTTTTAAATTGCCGGAAAAAGCGTGGAAAACACCGTTCAATTTTTTCCCTTTAAATTCTTCGAGTATTGAAAATACCTCAGGAAATGCTTCCCTTGAGTGTATCACAACGGGTAACTCCTCACCTGATGCAAATGCAAGTTGTCTTCTGAAAGAAATCAATTGTTCTTTCAGAAAGGTTTTATCCCAATAAAGATCGATACCTATTTCTCCGACAGCAACAAATTTATGTTTTGTGACTAGTGTTTCCAGGCTATCAAGCTGTGAGAGATAATCTTCTCTGACCGATGTGGGATGAAGTCCTGTCATAGGAAAACAGATACCCCGGTATCTGTTCACTGCTGCAAGCATCTGGTCAACAGACCGTACATCAATGTTTGGTAACAGCATTTTTGAAATACCGTTGCTAACAGCTCTGCTTACCACTTCATCCCTGTCGGTATCGAATTCCGGAAGATATAAATGTGTATGAGTATCAATAAACTGCATCAAACAACCCCCTGAGCAATCATGGCATTTGCCACCTTCACAAATCCTCCAATGTTGGCGCCGTCGACATAGTTAATAAATCCATTGTCTTTTGTACCGTACCTGACACATGTCTTATGAATGTTTTTCATAATTGTCTGAAGTTTCTCGTCAACTTCTTCACGCGACCATGGCAATCTCATAGAATTTTGTGTCATCTCAAGCCCCGATGTGGCGACACCTCCTGCATTGGCTGCTTTCCCCGGTCCATAAAGAATCTGAGCATTGAGAAACACCTCAACTGCTTCAGGTGTTGAGGGCATATTGGAACCTTCCGACACACAATTACACCCGTTCTTAACCAGTAATTTAGCCTCTTCCTCATTAATTTCGTTTTGTGTTGCGCATGGCATAGCTATATCACATTTAATAATCCAGGGTCTTTTTCCTTCAAAGTATTCAACGCCATATTTTTCAGCATACTCTTTTATCCTTCCTCTCCTGATATTTTTGAGCTCCATAATGAAATTGAGCTTCTCGTTATCAATACCTTTAGGATCGTAAACAAAGCCGTTCGAATCGGAAGATGTTACAACTTTCCCTCCAAGTTCTGTAACTTTCTCAGTAGCAAACTGGGCTACATTACCTGAACCTGATATAACAACGATTTTTCCTTTTAAACTGCCTCCACGAGTGGATAACATCTCCTCAGCAAAGTAGGTGGCTCCATATCCTGTTGCTTCAGGACGAATGAGAGAACCTCCCCATTCAATACCTTTACCTGTAAGAACGCCGGTAAATTCATTCTTCAGTCTTTTATACTGACCGAAAAGAAATCCTATTTCACGTCCACCTACTCCGATATCACCGGCTGGAACATCCGTGTCAGCTCCGATATGGCGAAAAAGTTCTGACATGAAACTCTGACAGAATCTCATTACTTCATTATCAGATTTGCCCTTTGGGTCAAAATCAGATCCGCCTTTTCCTCCACCCATCGGCAAAGTTGTGAGGCTGTTTTTGAAAACCTGTTCGAAAGCAAGGAATTTCAGGATGCCCAGGTTGACTGTTGGATGGAGTCTAAGACCTCCTTTATATGGGCCTATGGCACTGTTCATCTCGATCCGGAAACCCCGGTTTATCTGAACTTCACCCTTGTCATCTAACCATGGCACCCTGAATATTATTGTCCTTTCAGGTTCAGCAATTCTTTCAAGAATTTTAGCATGTTTATACTTGGGATGTTCTTCGATGAAAGGAATCAGAGATTCAGCAACCTCCTGAACAGCCTGATGGAACTCGTTCTCACCAGGATTTCTGGCTTTGATCATAGCCATAAATTGTTGTACTCTTGGATCCATAATAAAAAATTTTAGTTAAAAGATTAATTGGAGGTATAAAAGTATAAAAACAAAAGGAGAAATCACTAATTAATTGATCTTTTGACTAAGTGTCATTTTAACTCCCCGGAGATTCCTCATCCAGCCGAAGCGGGACCCGGAGCGTCAGCAGTGGATCTCCTTATCTTTTTCTGACATTATGCTAAGAGAGAAGTAAATAAACTACAAACGCGAAACGAGAAAGATTGAATTTATACAGTGCGATAAAGATTCCCCGGAGAACATTTTAATAATCCTTTAAACTCCATCTGAAGCAGGAGGGATGACAATTTGTAAACCGGAATAACAAGCGATCTGCAAATTGAATCAATTGTTAGTTCTCCTTGTTTCGAAAGCAGCTCAAATATAATCTTCTCATTATCATCAAGTTCTGAAAACAATGTTCTCTGTACTGCTGGCACTGAATTCTCAGGTTGCCAGCCAAGAAAATATTCAATATCATCGGAAGATTCTGCAAGAATTGCTTTGTTGTTCTTGATCAGACTGTTGCAGCCTGCTGCCCACTGATCATCGGGCCGTCCGGGTATGGCAAAAACATCCCGGTTATATGAGTTGGCAATATCTGCGGTAATAAGGGCGCCTCCTTTAATTCCGGATTCGATCACAACAGTAGCATCTGCCAGTCCTGCTATAATCCGATTCCTTTTCAGGAAATTATTGCGCTCGGGAAGGGCATCTGAAAGGAAATCAGTCACCAGACCACCTTTGTTCACCATGGCCTTAGCAGTTGCAGCATGAATTGCGGGATAGGTGGTCTTAAATCCATGCGCCAATACTCCGATTGTCTGAATACTATTAGACAAAGCTGCTTTATGCGATGTAATATCAATTCCATAAGCAAGACCACTTACAATTATAAGATCAGGATGACCGGCCGCAAGCCCGGCAATAATTTTCTCACATAATTCTTTTCCCCGTGTGGTAGCATTACGTGTACCTACTACACTTAATATTTTTGGAGCATCGAGATTACAATTGCCTTTGAAGAAAAACACAACAGGGGAATCATCACACTGTCTTAGCCTGAAAGGATAATCAGTATCGAGATAAAAGTGAGTTTTGATATTACTCTTTGTTACATATTCAGCCTCTTTTTCCGCAGCTTCGAGATAAGCTCTGTCACTTATATATTTTGCAATACCTGAACCAATTCCTGGTATTTTGATTAGATTTCTGTATGATTCATGAAATATTGGTTCTACGCTTCCAAAATGAGACACCAGTTTTCTGGCATTGATATCACCAATACGAGGTATTAAACCTAAGGCAATTTTATACTTTAGTGGCACCTCTGACATAGCACAAGAAATTGAGACAATCAAAGTTAAAAAAAAGAGCCGGATAACCAGCTCTTCTCTTTCCTAAAAATAATTCAATATTCAAAATGTTGCTTGTTGCTTGTTACTGGTTCTTGACCTTAACCTTAACCTTAACCTTAACCTTAACCTTAACCTTAACCTTAACCTATACCTTAACCTATACCTCACGCCTCACGCCTCAAACCTTTCCTTAGATCACTCCCATATCCAGCATTGAATTTGCAACCTTCAGGAATCCAGCAATATTGGCACCTTTTACATAATCTATATAACCATCCTCTCTCTTGCCATGGCTTACGCACTGTCCATGAATATTGCACATGATTTCATGAAGACGGCTATCAACCTCCTGCCTGTTCCAGCGGAGTTTCATTGAGTTTTGAGTCATTTCCAGACCTGACGTAGCTACACCGCCGGCATTAGATGCTTTTCCGGGGGCAAATAGCAGGCCATTCTTCTGAATAATCTCAACTGCTTCGGGTGTACTTGGCATATTTGCTCCTTCACAGATACAAATACAACCATTATTAATAAGTTTTTGAGCATCTTCTCCGGTCAACTCATTCTGTGTTGCACATGGGAGAGCAATATCTACTTTAACCTCCCACGGATGCTTCCCTTCATGAAATTCAACACCTTCAAATGCATAAGAATAAGGCTTAACGACATCTTCATTAGAAGCACGTAGCTCAAGCATATATTCTATTTTTTTTCCTGAAATTCCTTCGGAGTCATATACATAACCATCAGGACCTGAGATAGTAACAACTTTGCCGCCTAATTCTGTTGCCTTAAGTGCAGCACCCCATGCGACATTTCCAAAACCACTGATTGCCACTCTTTTCCCTTTGAATGATTCCCCTTTTGTGGCTAACATCTCTTTGGCAAAGTAGACGCAACCAAAACCTGTCGCTTCGGGACGAACCAGAGAACCTCCCCAGTTACTCCCTTTTCCTGTAAGAACACCTGTATGTTCTCCGGCAAGCCTCTTATACATGCCATACAAAAAACCGATTTCACGGCCACCCACACCAATATCTCCGGCAGGGACATCGGTTTCCGGACCGATATATTTCCAAAGTTCAAGCATAAATGACTGGCAGAAACGCATAACCTCAGCATTAGATTTTCCTTTGGGATCAAAATCAGAACCACCTTTGGCGCCTCCCATCGGAAGGGTTGTAAGTGCATTCTTAAATATCTGCTCAAATCCCAGGAACTTCAGAATTGAAAGATTCACACTCGGGTGAAAACGCAGGCCTCCCTTGTAAGGACCTATTGCGTTATTGAACTGTATACGGTAACCAAGATTTACTTTCACATTTCCTTCATCATCAACCCAAGGAACTTTAAAAGTAATAGCCCGGTCAGGCTCAATAATACGCTCAATAATGTTAGCAGATTCAAACTGCGGGTTTTCATTATAAACCTCTTCGATTGACTCCAGTACCTCTTTTACTGCCTGTAAATACTCAACCTCTCCCGGATGCTTTTTTTCGAGGTTGTTCATGATTTTATCTACATTCATTATTTTAAATTTTAGTTATGATATTGCTTATAAATAATTGAAGCAAATTTGAGATTGTTTAAAGTCATTAAAAATGATAAATCTCATGTTATCAGATGATAACCTTCACACAGCAGGTGTTAACCCATTTAGCGATTTTATGACTTTTTCCTTCTCTGTCCGTGTCAGGGCACTTATGTAAACCGGCGGATAATTCGCAATTCCTCCCTGAACTTTCTGAAAAAGGGTTATACTCTGGATGAATCCAAAAAACCTGGTTTCAATCTTATATCCTGAAAATGTAGTTTTATTAATCTCAACAGAATTTTTCCTGCCTCCCGCTATGCCTGCTGTAAAATATCTGAATATTAAATAATCTCCTTCGTCAGAATAACTGATGAACTGATAATTGAGAACAATGGGAATGAGAGCAAGAATGACCCAGACTCCAATAAGGATCACGGTCCAGAAGCTCTCGTTAAAACCAAGAAACGGAAATTTTATCAACTTTGCCACATATGCAATGGCAAGGTAACCCAGTAACAAAACGGTGGCTCCGAAGAGTTTTATTCTGAGACTTATAATAGTCTTGCTGTTATCGAAAGTCATGGTAAATTTTTAAATATAATTAGTGTTTTTTTTTGGACTTCGAGGTGTCATGCCATGGCGTGGCCAAGACAATTATCTTTTTGTTTTAAAAAACCTTATAAGCAGTTCCCTGCATTCTCTTTCCAGCACCCCTGATTCTGCAATCGTTTTAGGATGTAATAATAAATCTGAGATGGTTCTGTATCCTTTTTTTTCATCTGAAGCTCCAAAGACCAGTACCTTGGCCTGGCTCCAGCCTATGGCTCCGGCACACATCGCACAAGGCTCCAGGGTCACATAAATAGTACAATCTTCAAGATATTTTCCTCCGAGCCAGTTAGAGGCAGAAGTTATAGCCTGCATCTCGGCATGAGCTGTCGGATCTCTCAGTGTTTCAGTAAGATTATGTGCTCTGGCAATAATTATATTGTTGCATACAACTACAGCACCAACCGGTACTTCCTGTTTGTCAAATGCTTTATTTGCTTCAGTAAGAGCTGCTCTCATGAACTGCTCTTTATCACTCTGAGTCATGAATCAGGTTTTTGACCTCTAAAAATAGAAAGAAAATCGAAATATGTAATCTTTTTGTCATTAGTAGAGATCTCTTACAGGTCCGTCAGATGTCGGAAGTGTAAATTTAAACTCACTGGCTTTTCCGTCATTCTTACTCTCCACCCATATTTTCCCGCTATGCTTTTCTACAAATTCTTTGCATAGCAATAATCCTAAGATTGTTCCTTTTTCTTCTGCTTTGCCCAGTGTTGTGTGAATTTCTGAAATATTGAACAAGTTCGCTAAATAAGCCGGGGTTAATTCCAATCCGCTGTTTAAAATTGAAACTGTTGTATTTGATTGTGTCTGCTGAGCAGAAATATTGATCTGACCGTCATGACTGGTAAATTCTATTGCATTCGACACAAGATTCCTCATTATGGTCTTCAACATATAAATGTCGGCATATACTGTCAGCTCATCTTCTGCAAAATGATTGATTTTAATATTTTTTGCATCAGCATGGGGTTTAAGAATTGAAACTGCATCCTGACTGATTTTTTTCAGGTTGATTCTCTGCGGTTCATAAGCTATTTTTCCCTGGTTAATTCTTGTCCATTGGAGCATATTATCAAGAAGGCTGTAAAGGTTAGTGGCTGATTTGCTCATCATGACAGCCATCTTCTGGATCTCTTTAAGTGGCAATGTATCCAGCTCCTCAGCCATCAGTTTTGCAAAATTGTTGAATAAGCTGAATGGAGTGTACAGGTATTGGGCAATAACAGAGTAAAATTTGTCTTTTTCAGAGCTTATCCTTAGTAATTCTTTTTCATATCGCTTAACCTCTGTAACATCTCTGATAACCGAACAAAACAAATGATACCCGTTCAATGCAATAGGAAACACCGTGCTTTGAATATTTCTTTTCTTTTCAGAATCAACTGGCAAAATTTCACTATCTATAATCTGATTAAATATCTCGGGTGTTGTTTGTGTTACAATTCCTTTAATTAAATTATCAATTCTTGCCTTGTCTTTGGTTGAAGGTGGATTGAGTTCATATAGAACATCCTCAACATTTCTGTTTAAGGTCTCTTCAGCTTTCAATCCGGAAAGCAGTTCAGCTCCTTTGTTCCAAATAATTATTTTCCCCTGCTCATCAAAAACAATAATTACATCGTTGATCTGGTTAATTATTTCTCTCAATTTTGTTTCACTGTCTCTTAGCTCTTGTTCCGCATGCTTTCGCTCGGAGATATTCCTGGCCAGAATTGTACAACCAATAATCTTATGCTTTTCATTACCAATAGGATTTAAGAAAACTTCATAAAAGGCAATATTAGAATCTCCAAAAGTTTGTATAACTGAATTGGATTCACCTTTAAAAGCATTATCAATGTTTACCTTTAACAGCTTTCTGTCATCATCTGAAGAAATATATTCCAGAAAATTCATCCCGATTTTAATATCTGCATTATATGCAAACTTCATTGAATCAATATGAGCTTTATTGAAATACAAATAATGATAATTCCTGTCGATTGAAAAGATTATTGTGTCTTTCTGACTTTCAATACTGGAGGTCAAAAGTAACTGCGATTCTTTAAGCTCTTCCTCTTTCTTTTTACGATCGGTGATGTCAATAACATTTGCCAGGAAATATGGATTATTTTTTTTCTGTATAAATGGCGAAATAGTTACGTTGACGTTGATCAATTTTCCATTTTTATGGCGAAAGGTAAGGTCAAATCCTTCTTTAGGCGCACTATTGTTAATCGTTTGACGCAAAGCATTATTTATGTTTTCCAGGTCTTGTTGATCCCAGTATACATACGGAGGATACTTTCCTAAAAGTTCATCTTCATCCCATCCTAACATTTTACAAAATGACGCATTAACATAAACCTGTTTTCCTTTATCATCAACCACTGCTATGCCACTCGACATTGAATTTTCAATTGCTGTTCTGAATGACATTTCTTTTTGTAAATTGGCTACATTTGAACGGGATGTCAGGTTACTTATAGTGAGTTCCAGATCTTTTATTCTTTGTTCATATTGATTCTCATCCATAATATTCTGTTTTAATCTTCACAGGAAAAACATCAACTACTCCATTGTAAGAATACGCTTTACTTACCCCACTTAATCAAGATAACCTGAATTTGTGCAGTTTGAAATTCTCAAAAAAAAAAGAACAGGAAACAGTGAAAACAGATAATCTGAGAAAAACCGACCGATAATAATTAATATGTGTTCTTCTCATTATGTTTTGTTTTACCAACACAAAAAATTTAGTTTTGTTCATTCATATAGTGAGGTATTCATAATAAGTAAGTTTAATATCCAGAAATGCCTTATTGCAAAATTGCTTCTGGAACCAAACCCGCTGGTTAAACATAAATTATTATTTTTGCTGAAACTTAAAAATAAATAAATGTACAGGACAAACACTTGCGGTGAGTTAAACATAAATAATTCAGGTCAGGAGATAACTTTATGCGGATGGATTCAGAAATCAAGGGACCTTGGCGGAATGACCTTTATCGATCTTCGCGACAGATATGGGATAACCCAGCTTGTTTTTAATATGGAGACCAATAAGGAGATATGTGAAAAAGCACGTAAGTTGGGACGTGAATTTGTTGTACAGGCCAAAGGTAAGGTAAGAGAGAGGAGTAACAAGAACCTTAAGATGGTTACAGGTGAAATAGAGATTGAGGTCAATGAGCTCAACATACTGAACAGGAGCGAGATCCCTCCTTTCACTATTGAAGAAGAAACCGATGGAGGAGAAGAGTTGAGAATGAAGTATCGTTACCTCGACCTAAGGCGGTCTACAGTTAAAAATAATATTCTGCTTCGCCACAGGGTGGCACAGGAAGTCCGTAAATATTTGGATTCGAAGGATTTTGTTGAGGTTGAAACACCTGTCCTTATTAAATCCACACCGGAAGGAGCCCGCGATTTTGTTGTACCTTCAAGAATGCAACCCGGTACCTTTTATGCATTACCTCAATCACCCCAGACTTTAAAACAGCTGCTGATGGTAGCAGGTTTTGACAGATATTATCAGATAGTTAAGTGTTTCAGAGACGAGGATCTGAGGGCTGACAGACAACCTGAGTTTTCACAGATTGACTGTGAGATGTCTTTTGTTGAAAGAAACGATATTCTGGATACGTTTGAAGGTCTCGCAAAGTATCTTTTTAAACAGATCAGAGGAGTAGAATTCAGCGAACCATTTATGAGACTGCCGTATAAGGATGCGATGAATTTCTATGGGTCAGATAAACCTGACCTGCGTTTTGAAATGAGATTGAAAGATTTGTCAGGCATTGTCAAAGGTCATAATTTTGCTGTATTTGACACTTCAGAATACATTGGAGGTCTATGTGCTGAGAAATGTTCGGAATATACCAGAAAACAGATTGACGAACTGACTGAGTTTGTAAAAAGGCCACAGATAGGCGCTAAGGGGTTTATATATTTAAGGTATAATTCAGATGGAAGCTTTAAGACGTCGGCAGACAAGTTTTATTCACCTGAGGATTTTAAGAATTGGACTGATATAATGAATGCTAAACCGGGAGACCTTATTCTTATACTTGCGGGAGAGAAAAAGAAGACACTGAACGCACTTTCTGAACTCAGGCTTGAAATGGGGAACAGACTGGGATTAAGAAGTAAAGACAGGTTTATTCCGTTATGGGTAGTCGACTTTCCTCTTCTTGAATGGGATGAAGAGTCAAAGAGGTTTTATGCAATGCATCACCCTTTTACTTCTCCCGTACCTGAAGACCTTCCTTTTATGGAATCAGATCCGGGGAAAGTAAGAGCCAATGCATATGATCTTGTAATCAACGGTGTTGAAATCGGAGGCGGGTCAATAAGGATTCATGATGCTGCTGTTCAGAAATTGATGTTCAAAGTCCTCGGATTCAGCGATGAAGAGGCGAATGAGCAATTTGGCTTCCTGCTGAATGCTTTCAAATTCGGTGCTCCGCCTCATGGTGGCATTGCCTTTGGCTTTGACAGGTGGGTAGCTATGTTCGGAGGTCAGGATACAATCCGCGATTTCATAGCATTCCCAAAAAATAATTCAGGACGTGATGTTATGCTTGATACTCCGTCACAGATATCCAATAAACAACTAGATGAATTGCATTTAATTATTGGAGTAAAAAATAAATAAAGATTTCTTACTGATTCTGAGTCTTGGTTTTAATAAGGACAACACCACCGTAGGCTCTGGTCCCGTAAATTGCAGCAGCTGATCCCTTGAGCACCTCAATTGATTTGACTGACGTAGGAGGTATATTAGGAATGGCATCCATAGAAACCCCATCTACTACAATCAGGGCCGGAACACTGCCAAATAGATCCTGAGAATTCTGAATTACTACGGTTGAACCAATAACTTTTACGCCGGAAACTTCCCTTTGAATCATTTCACCTATTGTAGCATATGAGGCATATTTTTTATTTGTTCCATCAATTTTGTTGACGTCAGTAGTCACATTTTTCTTTTTAACCATTCCATATCCGGTATTAACACCTTGTTCGCCGGGAGCAATTGCTTGATCTGCAGGCGGTTGATTTTTGGAGGTTCCAAAATTGAAATCAATCCGGGTCCTTCCGTTTATAGCTTCTTCCGCCGTACCGTAACCAAAAGTGAAAATCCCGATTTTTGATGCATTGGCTTTAACTTTAACTCTGTAATTTCCTTTTTCGTCCGTCACAGAATTTGTTTTCTGGTCATCTATCATAACAATTGCATTTACGATAGGTGCCTTGGAATCATTCAGAACTGTACCTGTCAGCGTAATTTTTTTATTGTTTTTTTGTGCAGTAATACTGTTGATGCATAATGCCGATAACAGTATTAAAAGGCCTAGTTTTATTCTCATATTTTGCAAATTTAAAAGAAGTGTGCAAGTTACCTGGTTGAAAAGAGAAGAACAAATAATTCATTAGTTAAATACTTTTGCCGATCAGAGTTGCAGAAGTACATCTTTCAATTAAAATCCTGACATATTCTCCCCTTTTTAAATTCTCCCCCGGAAATACAACAACCTTATTCTGCGATGTACGGCCTGATAAATATTCAACTGATCTCTTCGAAAGTCCTTCAATCAAAACATCAAAGATCATGCCAATATCGCTCTTTTTTGATTTTGCTGAAAGCCGGTTCTGAAGTGAGATCATTTCACTAAGTCTTTGCGACTTTACAGATTCACTGACATCATCTATAAATTTTCTGGCAGCTTTTGTTCCGGATCTTTCGCTATACCTAAACATGTAAGCAAAATCAAAACCGACCCATTCCATCAGCGAGAGAGATTCCTTATGATCTTCTTCCGTTTCAGAACAAAAACCTGTTATCATATCGGTCGATATTGAACATCCGGGAATAATGTTGCGAATCGCATTAATACGTTCCATATACCACTCCCTGGTATATTCTCGATTCATAAGTTTGAGAATACGGCTGCTTCCGCTTTGTGCTGGCAGGTGAATGTGTTTACAAATGTTTTTATTCCTTGCTATTGTGTAAAGAAGTTCATCAGATATATCTTTTGGATGGGAAGTTGAAAATCTTACCCTTAACAGTGGATTGATTAGAGCAACCTTTTCCAGAAGTTCGGGAAATCCTACTATCGCGTTGTCATTGTTCCAACTATATGAATCAACATTTTGCCCGAGAAGTGTTACTTCCCTGTAACCCCTTTCAAATAACTCTTTTACTTCGTTAATAACAGATTCCGGATTTCTGCTCCTTTCGGCGCCTCGCACATATGGGACTACACAATATGCACACATATTATTGCACCCACGCATTATTGAAACAAATGAAGATACTCCATTTTTATCCATCCTCACTGGTGTAATGTCAGCATAAGTTTCTTCACGTGACAGAAGAACATTTACTGCTTTGTGACCCAGTTCAACTTCATCTAAAAGAGACGGAAGATCCCTGTAGGCATCAGGACCGACAACCATATCAACAAGCTGATCGGTCTCAATCAGTTTCTCCTTCAGTCTTTCAGCCATACATCCTATTATTCCGATTTTAAGGTCATTTTTCTGTTTCTTAAGATGACCGATGGCCTTTAGACGACCCCATATTCTCTGTTCTGCATTATCGCGGATTGAACATGTATTTATTAATATTAGTCCGGCATCTTTAATATTTTCGGTGGATTCATACCCTGCTTTGGAGAGAATTGATACAACAACCTCACTGTCAGCAACATTCATCTGACAACCATATGTTTCTATATATACTTTCTTACTCATTTGATCCTTGTTGCTGATTTCTGTTTTCTTGTTTCTTGTTCACACGGTGTCACTCTGTGATTCTCTGTGACCCTCATTAACAGTTCTTAATTCTTTTACCACAAAGGGACACAAGTCTGAGTACTCGGGATCACGAAGGTTTACAAAGGACGTCATCTTTTATAAACAGCAATTCTCCTTTTCTCCCCTTCACCCTTTCTCCCAATCATTTTCATTTCCGGCACAAATCTATAAACTATGACCGAGGTTTGAAAGAATTATTTAATTTTGCAGTCTGTATAATAAATATCTTAAGTATGTCAGGACATAGTAAATGGTCGACAATAAAGCGCAAAAAAGGAGCAATAGACGCTAAAAGGGGAAAAAAATTCACAAAAATTATCAAAGAGATAATAATTGCTGCCAAAGAAGGTGGTGGCGATGCCGAATCTAATGCACGGCTCAGACTTGCTGTCCAGAATGCGAAAGGTGCCAACATGCCTAAAGATAATATTGACAGAGCCATTAAAAAGGCTACCGGTGCTGATGCTGAAAGTTTTATCGAAACTTCTTTCGAGGGTTACGGCCCTTGCGGGGTTGCAGTATTTGTTGAGTGTCTGACAGATAACAATAACAGAACAGTAGCATCTGTCAGGTCGGCTTTTAACAAGCATGGAGGTAATCTTGGAACAAACGGATCGCTTACTTTCCTGTTTGAAAGAAAAGGAATATTTATCATAAAAAATGAAGGATTATCTCTGGAAGATGTTGAGCTTGAAATGATCGATGCAGGTGCAGAAGATTTTGAAGTAGATGGTGATATGCTTACGGTTACGTGTGCGAAAGAAGATTTCGGTAACGTAAACAAAAAGCTAAATGAGCTCGGGATAGAGCCTGAAGAAGCAGGATTAAAAAGGATCCCTCACGATACAAAAAAATTGGATCTGGAATCTGCAAGGAAAGTTCTCAGGCTTATTGATACGCTTGAAGATGACGATGATATCCAGTTTGTTTATCATAATCTTGAAATGACTGACGAACTGGCAGCAGAGTTGGGATAAAAAAATGCTACTTTTGCGACATGATCAGAAAACTCTTTTTGATATCACTGATTTTTTGCTTTTCAACTATAATCAGCTGGTCACAGTTTTTCGTAAGTTCATCAGATCTTTTCAAAAGAACTGATGGCAACTCACGCTCCGGCCAGCTTAAAATAATTCAGGATCCGGCATTGGATACTCTTATGAGTAGATATATACTTGCTAATCAGAATCTTGAAGAAAAAAATGGCTATATTGGCGTTGAAGGATTCAGGATACAGATTTACAACAGTTCCAACAGAAATGCCAAAGAAGAATCAAGTAAGGTCAGACAAGAATTTATGAGTCAGTTTCCGGAAATGGTTTCATATCTGATTTTTGCCCCACCAGCATATTATAAAGTCAGAGTAGGCAACTTCAGATCAAAAACAGAAGCGATGAGGTTATATTTAACCATAGCCAGGAAATTTCCTAATTCTGAAGTCGATATCATTCCTGATATAATTAATCTCAAGGACTTGAATAATAAATAATTATGAGCGATAACATCAAACACGAATGCGGCATTGCAATGTTAAGATTGCTCAAGCCGATGGATTACTATATTGAAAAATATGGTACGTGGAGCTATGGTCTGCAGAAGATGTACCTGATGATGGAAAAACAGCATAACAGGGGACAGGATGGAGCAGGTATGGCAGGAATTAAACTTGATGTTCCACCCGGCAACAGGTATATTTTCCGGCAAAGGTCAAACAAAGCGAATCCTATTAAAGAAGTTTTTAGCCTTATTTATCAGGATATTGATGCATTTACTAATTTACATCCTGAGGGTTTTAAAGATCCTGCTTTTGTTAAAGAACATGTTCCGTTTGCCTGCGATATTTATCTTGGACATCTGAGATACGGTACCTATGGAAGTTACAATATCGACTACGTCCATCCGGTAAGCCGTGAAAATAACTGGAAGTCAAAAAACCTTGTTATGGCCGGCAATTTCAATCTCACTAATGTAGGAGAAGTTTTTAGCAGCCTGGTTGAATTAGGTCAGAATCCTGTTGATTTTTCTGATACTGTTACGATTCTTGAAAATGTCGGACATAGGCTAGATGAAGAAAACGAAAGATTATTCCGCAAATTCAAAGAAGAAGGTTATTCGAAAAAAGAGATATCCCCATTAATAGAAAAACATCTCGATGTTACTTCAATACTGAAAAAAGCAAGCCGTAACTGGGATGGTGGTTATGCGATGGCCGGAATGGTAGGACATGGCGATGCCTTTGTAATGAGAGATCCTGCCGGCATAAGACCTGCATATTATTATATAGACGATGAGGTTGTTGTGGTTGCTTCTGAACGACCTGTTATCCAGACAATTTTTAATGTCAGAACCGATAACGTCCTGGAACTTCCACCTGCCAGCGCTATCATTATCAAGGCATCAGGAGAAACTGCTGTTGAAAAGATAAGGGAGGAATCCGAACCAAGAAAATGCTCATTTGAAAGGATATACTTTTCAAGAGGAACAGATAAAACAATATACAAGGAAAGAAAGAAGCTCGGTGAACTTCTCGCGGATAGTGTTCTGAAGGTTGTTGACTACGATCTTGATCATACCGTATTCTCTTATATTCCCAACACAGCTGAGAGTGCATTTTATGGGCTGATTAAAGGAGTCGAGAATTATCTCAATCAGGTAAAAATCGATCATATTTTGAGCAGGGGAAAATACCTCGAAAGAGAGGAACTTGAAAAAATTATTAACCAGCGACCCAGAGTTGAAAAAATAGCGGTAAAGGATGCAAAACTTCGAACATTTATAACCGAAGACACAAGCCGTGATGATCTCGTCGGACATATTTATGATGTAACCTATGGAGTGATCAAGAGGGGTGTAGATAACCTCGTAGTGATAGACGACTCCATTGTCAGGGGGACCACTCTGAAGAAAAGTATAATCAGAATACTTGATAAACTTGATCCGAAAAAGATAGTGGTTGTCTCTTCATCACCACAATTGAGATATCCCGATTGCTATGGTATTGATATGGCTAAACTTGGTGATTTTATTGCATTCAGGGCAGCCATTGAACTTCTAAAAGATACTGGAAAAGAATCAGTAATACAGACGGTTTATAATGAGGCTTTGTATGAGCTTAAAAAACCCATCGATGAGATGAAAAACCTGGTGCGCGAAATCTATAAACCTTTCTCAACAGAGGAAATTTCAGAAAAAATTTCGTCGATGCTTAAGTCAAGTGAAATAAAATCCGAAGTCAGAATAGTATTTCAGACAATTGAAGGCCTGCATAAAGCCTGTCCCGGACATCTGGGTGACTGGTATTTTACGGGCAATTATCCGACCCCGGGTGGCAATAAGGTAGTAAACCAGTCTTTTATTAACTATGTGGAAGGAAGAAATATCCGGGCTTACTGATTCTCGTGTGAAAACCAGGTGATCTCAAAATCCTTCTTATACGAAGCAAGGTGCCTGTTGATCTTTTCAACATAAATATCCCTGAGAGTTATCATTATTCCTGTCTCTTCCACATCTCCGAATTTATGATTTATAAAGGTTCCAAAAGTTCTCATTGTGGGAGACAGATTCATATATGCGTTGATAAGAGGAGGTATATTCTCGTTAAGGTTTCTGACCTCTCTTGACAGGATTTTATAATTTTCTTTATACCTTCTCCATCCCCATGCCCTGAAGATTTTTTTCATCTCCTCACTATTTAAATCAATATTGGCAGGGTCGATCGGGATAACAAGGCCGTCGGGATCGTTGAAATGCTTCTTCAGAAAGTACAGTATCATGTTTCTGGCTTTCTGATTGAAATGCGGATACATTGTCACTTTCCCGAATAAGTATTTGAGATGGTGATTATCAATTATTATTGCACCAAGTCCATCCCACAGGTTATCGAGGGCAAAAAGGCTTTTCCTGCCCATGGAACGCGATTGATAATCGGGATGAACAAATGACCTTCCAAGTTCCATAAGATGTGGGAAATATTTGGTGAGAAATTTTTCTGAGAAATGAAAATAGGCAGATGAAGCCAGCTTTGTTATATCACAGTCTTTGCACCCTTTTTCGGGAAAATAGAAACGGTAGCCCCCGATAAGCTCTTTATTCTCAGGATCCCAAACAATGAGTTGCTTCTGCGGATCAATCTTAGCCGCGTCAAATTCGTCAATATCGATCTCCTTGCCGGTACCGCCTCCTGCATGTCTGAAGGTTAGCTCTCTGACACGTCCTACTTCCTGCATAAGTGCGGGAGAATTATTATTATCAAAAACATACACCTCATTGTTGCCATTGTTGGTTCTGCGCAAAAGCTTATCCCTGGTCAGTTCAGCAATAATCTGATCCTTTGGTAATTGGTCAACAACTGGTTTCATTTAATATTGAAAAAGGGGATGAAATATCTGAATATTATTCTCACTAAATCTGACGCAATTTAATCTTTTTTTTGTTTAATTGTTATCCTTAATAAATGATTCAAGTGCATATGATCTTGATTTTGTCCATTCTGCCCATTCCGGTGCTGTTTTCTTTTTATCGAATGTTTCCCATGGAATCGGTTTTCCGAAAACGAGTCTGATCTCTTTATCCTTTTGTTTGAACATTTCATCAGCAAGGTACAGCATTTCAATATTGGATTTCAGACCAAAAAGCTTTCTGATATTGGCAAGGTTATAGAAAAAATTGGAATTTCTACCCGAAAAAAATGCCGGAACAATATCTCTCTTATATTGTATAGATTTAGTTATGAAGCTTTTATGCCACACCAGATCTCTTATAACTCCTCTATTTTTTCTTGAACATAAACCGGCAGGGAAATATAGTATCTGGCAGTCTGAAGCGTAAGCCTGCTCAACCATCCTGGCAGCATCCTTTGCCTGGGCTCCATGTTTATTTATGGGCAGAAAGATTCCTGACATATTTTTTATATTAGTGAGAATATCGTTTACCGGGAATTTTATATCGGAGAAATGTTTAGATAATTCAGAAATAAATACAATTCCGTCGAGTCCTCCGAGAGGATGATTTGAAACAAATATGAACCTGCCTGATTTTGGGATATTCTCACTTCCGGTGACCTTGAATTTGATCTCAAAATGTTCCAGGAAAGCAGCTATTAATTCAGCATCTTTCATGTGCCCCCATTTTTTCAGGAATTCATTTATTTCATCCTGATGTACAATCCTTTTCAAATAATTTATGACAAAGCCGGGGATGATCCTGGCTAGTGCGGGATTTTTAGAATGGAGAACATTTTTAACATCTATTGTTTGATTTTCCGTATTGTTCGGTTCACTACCCATTGCTTGTACCGTTTTAAAAAGTATGAAAGGGCAAATTTACAGAAAAAGAATAAACCTTAATCTTCCTTATTTGACCTGTCCGGGCACTTCTTTGAATTGTCAGGAACTCATCCCCCGACCCCTGCCCTTAAAACGATTTACCTCATCCCCTCTGTCCCTTTCCCGCGAAGAGGGAGAAGGGGGCGTAACTAAATGATAATCATTTTTTTGCCCCTCCTTCTTGGGGGAAGGGTTGGGGTGAGGTTGATTCTCAGGAAGGAGTAGATGGAAAAAGTTAAGATTCCGCTATAAGCGTAAGGAGCGGATATAAACTGTTTAAAGAAAAAGGAATACACAAGAGATTATAGATTAAAAGTTATTAACAAAAAATGAAAAAATGTGGGGCTATGTGGAGCAAAGTGGATAATTTTTCTTTAATTTAGCCTTTTAATTGAAAAATTCAGTATGGCCACATTTATTGGCGATTATACGTGCAAAGTTGATGTCAAAGGAAGAATTATACTACCTATGGCATTTAAGAAGCAGATGCCGCCTGATGCACAGGATCATTTTGTGGTTCGGAAGGATATCTTCGAAAACTGCCTCGTTCTATATGCTATCGAAGACTGGAACAGGCAGTTGGATAAGTTCAGGAAAAAAATCAATCCTTATAACCGAGAGCAGAATATGTTCCTTAGGAATTTTTTCAAAGGTACAGCGGAACTCTCTCTTGATAACAATAACCGGATACTTGTACCGAAAAGATTAATGGATCTTATAGGAGCTGACAGGGATGTTGTTCTTGCAGGGCAGGACGGAAGGATTGAAATATGGGCAGCTGACATATATGATAAAATTGATATGCCTGCTGAGGATTTTGCCAACCTGGCTGAGAAACTGATGGGTGGAAGTATAAATGAGCCTGAAAGATAATGGTTTACCATATCCCCGCACTGCTCAAGGAGAGTATTGACGGGCTGAACATACGGCCCAATGGGATATATGTCGATGTAACATTCGGAGGAGGAGGGCATTCAATGGAAATTCTTAAAAATCTAAAAACCGGTAAATTAATCGCTTTTGATCAGGATGAGGACGCCGTTATAAATACTCCGGCAGATGACAGGTTTCTCTTTCTTAACCAGAATTTCAGATTCCTTAAAAACAACCTGCAATTCAATAATATTAAATCAATAGATGGTCTGATTGCTGACCTGGGAGTATCGTTTCATCAGTTTGATGAACCTGAAAGAGGATTTACTTTCAGACTGGATGCCCCGCTAGATATGAGGATGAATAAAAAAGGCACAGTAACAGCAGCCCACCTTTTGAAGACGATGGACGAAGTATCTCTTGCCGATATTTTTTACAGATATGGTGAATTGTCAAACTCAAGAAGGATCGCCAGGGAAATTGTTTCAGCCAGGGAGATAAGACCAATTTTGACGGTAAACGATATTTTTTATTCGGTTGGAAAACTCGTTCCATTTCGTCAGGAGAATAAATTCTATGCAAAGCTGTTTCAGGCTTTACGTATCGCTGTCAATCACGAAATAGATTTCCTTAAAGAGATGCTTGAACAGGCTCTTTCAGTATTAAATACAGGTGGAAGACTGGTTATCATAAGTTACCATTCACTGGAAGACAGGGTTGTTAAGAATTTTATGAGGACAGGCAATTTTGACGGAGAAGAGAAAAAAGATTTTTACGGGAATGCAGAAACTCCTTTCAGAATTATAAACAGAAAGGGAACCATTCCCGGTGATCAAGAGATTGCAACAAATAACAGGGCAAGGAGCGCAAGACTAAGGATAGCAGAAAAAATCTGACAAATGGAAGATATTAAAGAGGTCATTAAAGAAAATAATAATAAACAGATTAATCCGGGAAGTTTTATTAAAGAACTCCTTAGCGGGAGTATGGTCTCAGAAAAAATTATACTTAAAAATCTGGGGTATATTTCTCTGATAACTTTCCTCACAGCAGTTTATATTGGAAACAGGTTTCATGCCGAAAAAATAACAAGAGAAGAAACAAAATTGCAAAGAGAGGTTAAAGACCTGAGAGCAGAATCATTATCGACTTCAGCCGCTTTAATGTATATCAGTAAACAGTCTGAAGTATTCAGTATGGTCAGAGAAAAAGGATTGAACCTGGAAGAGCTTAAAACTCCTCCCTATAAACTATTGGTTAGTAAGAAATAATAGAGATGGCAGCAAGGGATGAAATTGTGTGGCGCGGAGGATTGGTCTATTTGGCAATCGGATTGCTTGCTGTTGCTTTACTTGTACGTATTATTATACTGCAGTATGTTCAGCGAGGTAAATGGGCAGATATGAGCGAGAAATATGTCTTTAAAACTGCCGAGATGCCTGCAAACAGGGGTGATATACTAACAAGTGATGATCGCCTTCTTTCAAGCTCAGTCCCTTATTATACTATATATATGGACACTCGAAGCAGCGGCATGTCTTCTGCTACCTGGGCAGATGGAATAAACGGATTATCAGCAGGTCTGGCACAATTATTTGGCGAAAAATCCACTTCAGGCTGGAAATCGGCGATTTCCGATGCCAGGAAAAAGGGGGATCGCTATTTCCTGATTCAACGAAAAGTTGCCTATGAGACTCTTAAAAAACTGAAAGAATTGCCAATATTCAGAGAAGGCCAATACAAAGGAGGTATGGTAGCTCAGTCTGAAGACAGAAGAATTCGGCCCGGAGGTGAGCTGGCTGCCCGAACCATCGGTTATCTGAACCAGGGTAGTGAAGGCAATGAAGTCGGAGTCGAAGGAGCATTTGATAAAGATCTGGCCGGGAAAAATGGCGTCGCTGTGAAACAGCGGCTTACCGGAGGTGATTGGATAACCGTCGATGGTCCAAACAGCGTCGAATCACGAGATGGTAATGACGTTGTAACTACCCTGGATCTGGATCTGCAGGATGTTGCAACTACCGCTCTCCTGAACCAGCTCCGGAAAAATAATGCCGATCATGGCTGTGCGGTCCTTATGGAGGTCTCAACAGGGAATATTAAAGCAATTGCCAATCTGGGTCTTCAAAGCGATGGTGATTATCACGAAACATATAATTATGCAATAGGTGAAAGCGCCGAACCCGGCTCGACCTTTAAACTTCCATCTCTTATGGCCGCAATTGAAGAGGGAGTCATTGATACTGGTGATATTGTAGATACAGGTACAGGAAGTGTGAAGTTTTATGACAGGACTATCAGGGATACTAAAGAACATGGAATAATAACTGTAAAACAGGTATTTGAAGAATCATCTAATGTCGGAACATCGAAGCTAATCTACGAACACTACAAAGACAGACCTAAAGATTTTGTTAACCGGCTTTATGCTATGAGATTGAATAAACCACTGGGTCTGCAGATAAGAGGAGAAGGAGAACCTGTTATCCGGTATCCGGGAGATAAATTGTGGTCAGGAGTGTCATTACCAATGATGTCACATGGTTATGAGGTGCAACTGACTCCCTTGCAGGTACTTACTTTCTACAATGCTGTGGCTAATGACGGCAAAATGATGCGTCCTCTTTTTGTGACTGCAATTATGAGAAACGGAAGTGTCATAAAAAGCTACGAACCTGAGGTAATTATCAATTCTATTGCATCGCGTTCAACAATACGAAAGGCGAAAAAAATGATGGAGGGTGTCGTTGAGAGAGGCACAGCGACGAATCTTAAAAATCCTAATTATAAAATTGCGGGCAAAACCGGAACTGCACAGATAGCGAAAAATAAATATGGTTACAAAACCAAAGAAGGGGTTTCATACCAGGCCTCTTTTGTAGGATATTTTCCAGCCGAGAATCCTCTTTATTCATGTATCGTTGTAGTGAATTCCCCTTCAAACGGGGTTTATTTCGGGAACGTGGTTGCAGGTACAGTTTTTAAGGAGATATCTGATAAAGTTTATTCAACAAGGTTTTTCAGGGATTTCAAACCTGAAAAAAAAGATAATATAAAACAATCTGCCCCTGATGCCGGGAACGGATACAGGGCCGATATAAATGAAGTACTCAGAAACCTTGATATTGACTACAGGCGAACTTCAGATGATGACTGGGTTGCAACCAGGGAAAGTGGTGATACCGTAAGTCTTGTGGGTGTAAAAATTCAGCAGGGTCTTATACCCGATGTAAGAGGAATGAGCCTGCGTGATGCGGTCTATCTCCTGGAGAACACCGGCTTAAGAGTAAAGATAAATGGTAAAGGGAAAGTA
>JBARBF010000136.1:0-5593 GCA_049792755.1 Bacteroidales bacterium
GATAAAGGTGTTGACGATAACTTGACATAGTTTGAGATGTTACATTTATGAAGCGAGAAGACACCAAATTACAAAATAGTCTAATAAATTCCAAATATATTAAGCCCCTTCAGGGCTTGATATCAGAGAGTTATCTCAACCCCAGGCTGGCGCCAGGGGTTATTCATATTTAGCTCTTTCAGAGCTATTTAAAACATAAGTCAACGTCGGGAAAAAGATGTGTATAAAGGGTAGTTGCAGAGCAGAGAGGGGTTGGGGTGAGTTCATGAGATTATATGGTTGAAAATTAATCACTTAAAATAGTTGATTATTGAATGCCGATACTCATATAGATTTTTATTTGACTCGTGTTATCGTCTTTTATAAGTTTATCAGAATGAAGTACTGATATGGCAAGCTTTATCAGGAGTTACGAATATTACATTGTTATAAGCTGTTACAAAAAAAATAATTATCACAGCTCACTAAACAGTAACGTACTAAATAGTAACATATAGTTTGGTAAGTCCAATAAGAATTTATACTTTTGTAAAAAAAATAATGGAAACACCATTTGTTTTTGGCAAAATTGCTTCAGATAAAAACTTTACAGATCGAAAGACTGAAACAGAGAGACTGGTTTCGAACTTTGGTTCATCTGTAAACACGATTCTCATTTCTCCGAGAAGATGGGGTAAATCATCACTGGTGGCAAAAGCGGCAGAAATCTCTTTAAAAAGAAATAAGACAGCCCGTTTCTGTTTTATTGATCTCAATAATGTCAGAACAGAGGAAGAGTTTTATCAGCAACTTGCTACAAAAGTCTTAAATGCATCAACAACAAAAACCAGGATTTTATTAGCGAATGCACGCAAGTTTCTTGGGAAATTTATTCCAAATATTACTTTTAGCCCTGATCCCGGAACTGAACTTAAACTTGGATTAGACTGGAAAGAGGTAAAGAAGGAGCCAGATGATATACTTAACCTGGCTGAGAAAATCAGTATTGAGAATAATATAAGGTTTGTTATCTGTATTGATGAATTCCAGAATATTTCTGAGTTTGAAAGTCCTCTTGACATACAGAAGAAAATGAGGTCACACTGGCAAAAGCACAAAAATGTATCTTACTGTCTTTATGGTAGTAAACGTCATATGTTGATGGATGTGTTCACTTCACCCTCTATGCCTTTTTATAAGTTCGGAGACATCATTTTCTTAAGTAAAATTTCATCAGATGAATGGATCCCATTCATACAGAAACGATTTGCCGATTACGGCAAAAAGATAGGTAATAGTGAAGCCGGATTAATAGCAGAGCTGGCTGAGTGTCACTCTTATTATGTCCAGCAACTGGCTCAACAGTCATGGTTACGCACAGAAATCGTCTGTAATAAGCCAATAATTGAAGAAGCATTTCGTGATGTGGTTCTGCAGTTAAGCATGCTTTTTCAGAATTTAACTGACGGGTTGAACAGAACTCAGCTTGGTCTTCTTAAAGCATTGACAGATAAAATTGATCAGTTAAGTTCTCAAAGAACTATTCTTGATTATCAACTTGGAACCTCTGCTAATGTCATAAAGATAAAGAAAACGCTCCTTAACAAAGAGATAATTGATTTTCAGGGATCGGATATCTCTTTCCTTGACCCTCTCTATAAATTCTGGTTAAAGGAGTACTACTTTAAAGCCTGATTTATTTGCAAAGTAGGTCCTGGCTCAAAAAGGAATTGATAAGATGATAGATTTTAATTTTTTCCATATTCAGGACTTTCCTGACTTCATCAAGATGAACAACTATCGTGACAAGTCTCATCCCAGGTTACGAATACGACATCTTCATCACCTATCTACAGAAAGACAACAAATAAAGCACTTAAATTCATAAGGACTTTATTGGTAATAAGTAATGATTTAATTTTACTTTTACTATTGTGTTCTCTAGTACTCAATTTTATCCATAATGACAATAATTCATTTCCAATTAGAAAATAGGAGGAACGACTTATGAAAAACAATCTGACAAGACGTAAATTTATCCAGACAAGTGCGATGGTAACCGGTGGTCTGATGGCATCCAGAGCAATTCAGCTCGATGCCCATCCTTCTGGTTCTCCCTCGAAAAAAATCGCCCCAAGCGATAAGCTGAGATTTGGAATAATAGGTGTAGGTATGGAGGGTTCAGGGCTGCTAGCGGGCGCCATTACTTTACCCGGAGTGGAATGCGTTGCTGCTGCTGATCTTTATGACGGCAGGCATACTCTCGCAAAAGAAATAACAAATAACTCCAACCTGTATACGACCCGCAAGTATAGGGAATTGCTCGATCGCAAGGATATAGATTGCATAATTGCTGCTGTTCCCGATCATTGGCACAAACGCGTAGTTGTGGATGCCTGCAATGCCGGAAAAGATATTTATTGTGAAAAACCTATGTCGCATACTGTATCTGACGGTTTTGATATGGTGGAAGCTGCAACAAGAAACAACCGTATTGTTGAGATAGGTTCTCAGAGAGTAAGTTCTATGCTTTGTGAAAAGGCAAAGGAACTTTATAGCAAAGAAGCTATTGGTGATATCGAACAAGTTGAGATTACCCTTGGTCGTAATGATCCAACTGGAGCATGGGAGTATCCTCCGCCAACGGACTTGTCACCAAGTACTCTTGACTGGGATACATGGCTGAATGATGCTCCAAAGATCCCTTTTAACAAAGAACGTTTTGCCCGCTGGCGCTGTTGGAAAGAATATGGTACAGGAGTTGGAGGAGATCTTATGGTTCACCTGGTTAGTGGTATGATGTTTACACTTGGCTGGAATGAAACTCCTCATTCCGCTACTGCCCTTGGAGGGATCTTCCGTTGGAAGGATGGAAGAAATATGCCCGACCTGCACGTTGTGCTGTTTGACTATCACGGAATCCCTGTATATTGCAGGCTAGGTCTTGGAACTGAGACTCCTGAATTGGCGCGGTTCATGGGTCCTAAAGGTATTCTCGATGCAGGTGAGTTCAATCTCCGTTATTCCCCTCAACCTGGCATTGATCTTGCTCCAAGTTATTATGCCGGAGGATTTCCGCATCAGATGCGTGCTGAATACGAGAGTAAATGGTACAGTGAAAATGCTCCCAAACTAGGGAAGGAACCTCTTTATGATGAAGTGAATTACCGTGGTCATGACTGGGACGATATGAATCCGCATATGTGGAACTTCTTTGAGTCAGTCAAATCGCGGAAGCCGCTTGTTGAAGATGCAGTTTTCGGCAATCATGCGGCTATCGCCTGCCATATGGCAAATGAATCATATTTCCGTCAGAAAACTGTTTACTGGGATGAAGCTTCTCATTCGATCAGAAGTTAAATAACAGGCTTTTTAATATTACAAAAAAGGGATGTACCGTTGTATGTCTCTTTGGTTTAATCCGATATGAAATGAAGACCTGTGCAAAAAGAAAAGTGCACAAAAGGTTTTTATTGCTAATTTTATCTTTCATTTTGGTTAATATTTAAACTATGAAGAAAAAAGCAATATTTCTGTTATTAACAGTTTTTATTTGTAACATTTCAGTTCATGGTCAGGCTTATAATAAGCTAACAAATGAACAGAAAGCATGGCTGTCAAAGGCAAATCGTCATGAAAAAAACGGGTGGGTTTATCTTCATATCGAGGGTACTCCTGAAGAACGAGGTTTCCAGCATGGATTTTTACTGGCAAAAGAAATAAAGGAAGCTCTCTGGGAGATGAGCGTAGTCTGGCATTATCAAACCGCCCTGGATTGGCAATGGCTTGTTCAGAAGGGTGGTAAAATGTTCATTCCAAAAACCGATTCTGAAAATATAGAAGAAATTGATGGAATTGTGGAAGGAATGAAAGCAGCAGGCATATCAACGAGTCGGGATGAAATTGTGACATATAATGGTTCCACTGAACTCATGGGATATTGGTGGCCTACAGTAAAGGACACAGTATCTCCCAATACACCAGATCATAAAAAGGAATCATGCAGTTCATTTATTGCTACAGGGAGTATGACGGCAGATGGCGATATTGTTCTGGGACATAATACCATGAGTTCATTCTATTATCCACTATGCAATATTATTATGGATATTCTTCCTGAAAAAGGCCATCGTATTCTGATGCAGTCTGTGGCCGGTTTAATTCACAGTGAAACAGATTTTTTTATTACCAGTGCGGGACTTGTTGGCTCAGAGACAACAATAGGAGGTTTCTTCCCTTTTAATGAGAAGGGCATACCGGAGTTTGCCCGGATGAGGCATGCATCACAATATGCCTCAACAATTGATGAATGGTGTGAAATAATGAAAACAGGTAACAACGGAGGCTATGCAAATGCCTGGCTGATAGGTGATATAAATACAAACGAAATAGCCCGGCTTGAATTAGGATTAAAGTATACTGGTTTTGAAAAGAAAAAAGACGGCTATTTTACCGGATCAAATGTAGCTGAGGATTTAAGAATACTGAGATTCGAAACTAAAACTTCTGAAATGGACATCAGGACATCTTCAGTTGCCAGGAGGGTAAGGTGGAAACAACTAATGAAAGAAAATGCAGGTAAAATAGACCTGGAAATGGCGAAAGGATTCGAAGCCGATCATTATGATACTTATTTAAATTCGACCACTCCCGATCTGAGAACATTATGTGCTCACCCAGATCTGGATTCAGATACCTATGGTGTTGATATTCCATTTTCCCCTTGGGGAACACTCGACGGAAAAGTTGTGGATTCAAAAATGGCAAAACAAATGTCATTTGTTGCACGATGGGGTTCAGCATGCGGAATCCCGTTCGATGCAAAAGCATATCTGGAAAAACACCAACAATTCGATTGGATGAGTGGATTGATAAAAGATCGTCCGACCCAACCCTGGACTTTATTTAAGGCCGGGGAGGACAAATAGATTTGTTTTTAATATTATTAATCCGATGTACAAAATTAATTACAAAAAATGGCAGAACACGAAGTTATTAAACATGCTAAAAAAGCCTATACTATTTTTAAGACATCAAACATGAGTATAAAAAGTAAAATTGCAGACATACTAACTGAAATAGTGATTATAGTATTTGCTGTCAGTATTTCTATATGGCTATCCAATTGGAGTGAGAGACTGCATGATCGCAAAGAAGAAAAAGAATTCCTGACCGGTTTCAAGAAAGACCTGCAAAGCGAAATTATAAGAATGACTAATAGCAAAGAATTTTATATTAGTACTTTGCATGGAATAGAGTACTTTTTGAACGTTGGAAAGGGAGCATCCTTGAATAACGACAGTATTAACAAATACTCCGGGATATTTTTTAGCAGTACCGATCTTTACCCTCATATTGGAAGGTATGAAGGTTTAAAAAGCAGCGGGAAGTTTAAGATAATTGAGAATAAAGAATTATTAAATAATATTATAGAATTACAGGAAACAATCAGTCAACGAATTCAGACCCTCAATGAAAAATATTATCAGCATAACCAAAAACTTGAAACCCTCATCGAACAAAATGTAAAATTGGAAGAAAGCGGAAAGATCATTAATGCTGAAGAGGTTGTGCACAGGAATGATCTGAGAATGCTTTTAACTACAAGCTGGGG
>JBARBF010000137.1:0-60310 GCA_049792755.1 Bacteroidales bacterium
AAAAGCATAAAGTATCTCATCCTAAAATACTTAATGAGTTATATATATACTTAAGTTAACGGCTATGGGTTGGCACCGGGGGTTATTCATATTTATCCACTTCGTGGATAATGCTATTTGCAAACTCTAATTTAAAAGATGTGTATAAAGGGTAGCACATCGGGAGAGGGGGAATGAGGGGGAGAGGTAAAAAATCCTAGTACCTGTAGTGATCCGGTTTATAAGGTCCTGCAGGAGGAACCCCGATATATTCCGACTGTTCCTTTGTAAGTTTTGTGAGCTTAACTCCCAGCTGATCGAGGTGTAAACGTGCAACCTCCTCGTCGAGATATTTAGGAAGCCTGTAAACACCTATTTCATATTTGTTCTTCCAGAGATCAATCTGTGCAAGTGTTTGATTACTGAATGAGTTACTCATAACAAAAGAAGGATGACCTGTGGCACAACCAAGATTAACCAGTCTTCCTTCAGCCAGAATAAAAATTGCATGTCCGTCAGGGAAAAGATACTTATCAACCTGTGGTTTAATATTGATTTTTACAATTCCATTATATTCATTCAGATTGTCGACCTGTATCTCATTATCGAAATGACCTATATTACAAACAATTGCCTGATCTCTCATTTTCAACATATGATCAAGGGTTATGATATCCCTGTTACCCGTGGCAGTCACAAATATGTTTCCCTCTTCAAGTGTGTCATCAACTGTTTTAACTTCAAATCCTTCCATTGATGCCTGCAAAGCACAAATCGGATCTATTTCTGTAACTATAACTCTTGCGCCGTATGATTTCATTGATCTGGCACAGCCCTTTCCCACATCGCCATAGCCGCAAACAATTACTACCTTTCCTGCCAGCATTACATCCGTTGCTCGTTTAATTCCATCAGCAAGCGACTCGCGACATCCATACAGATTATCAAATTTTGATTTTGTTACTGAATCATTAACATTAATAGCAGGTACAAGCAATTCTCCATTTTCCATCATTTGATATAGTCTGTGGACACCTGTTGTGGTCTCTTCCGATATTCCTTTAAGTTCACTAACGGTACGATGCCATTTTCCTGGTTCTTTAGTAAGAATATCTTTAAGTGTGGATAAAATAATTGCTTCTTCCTTGTTCACAGGCTTCTTGTTGAGTATCTCCGGCGTCTTTTCAGCTTTATATCCGAGGTGAACCATCAGTGATGCATCTCCTCCGTCGTCTACTAAAAGGTTTGGACCTTTCCCTCCCGGGAATGAAAGTGCCTGTGCAGTGCACCACCAGTATTCTTCCAGTGTTTCACCTTTCCATGCAAAAACAGGTATCCCTCTGGCAGCGATTGCTGCAGCTGCATGATCCTGGGTTGAGAAAATATTACAACTGGCCCACCTGACGTCAGCACCAAGTTCAGCAAGAGTCTCAATAAGTACGGCCGTCTGAATTGTCATATGGAGTGAGCCTGTTATCCGGGCACCTTTCAAAGGTTGTTCAGAATAGTATTTCCTCCTTATTGCCAGTAATCCAGGCATTTCTTTTTCAGCAATTTCTATCTCTTTTCTGCCAAAATCAGCCAGTGAAATGTCTTTGATCTGGTATTGCATTTTATCAAATGTTACATTCATACTTAATAATATTTTTGAATGTTCAAAGTTAAAAAAACATTTGTTATTTTTCAGGTAAGCAGATGCAGCGTTTCCTGTTTATCCTTAACCATTTGTTCTGTTAACTGTTTTAAATTGTCAAATTTCTTCTCATCCCTCAATCTTTTTCTGAAAATTATTGTAATTTTTCTTCCATAAATCTCCTTCTCGAAATTCAGGATATGAACTTCAATACTTCTGAATCTTGTATCTGCATTTACTGTCGGATTGGTACCTATGTTAAGCATTCCAGGATAGACATTGTCATTTATCATTACTTCAACAGCATATACTCCGTTACCCGGTATCAATTTATAATAAAAATCGGGTTTAATATTGGCAGTTGGAAAACCAATAGTGCGCCCTATCTTCTTCCCTTCAATAACAGTGCCACTAACAGAATAAAAATATCCAAGCCACTTATTAGCCTCATCGAGTTTTCCTTTTAACAGAGCCTCGCGAATTGATGATGAACTGATAGCTCCCTCTTCTGTTTGATATCCCTGCACCTGTTCTACAATGAAGTCAAGCTCTTTTGAACACTGTGTTATAGTATTAAAATTGCCTTCGCCTCTTCTCCCAAAGTGATGGTTATATCCTATAATAAGATGTTTTGTACCTATCTTATCAACCAGTATATCTTTAACAAAATCACATGCTGGTATCCTACTGAACCGGTTCGTGAATTCTATAATTATCAGATGGTCGACTTTCGCATTTTCCAATAGTCTTTTTTTCTCCTCCATTGTAGTCAGGAATGAAAGATCAACATTGTTTTGTTCCAGTACAATCCTTGGATGAGGGGAAAAGGTAATTACAACTGATTCCCCTCTTGCTTCTTTAGCACGCGAAATCAGGCAATCCAGCAGAGCCATATGTCCTCTGTGAACTCCGTCAAAAATTCCCAGAGTTGCTACTGGCGCAATCAGATTAAGATTCTCATAACCTTCATGAATCACCATAGAATAAAATTTGTCTGCAAAATTAATAAAGCACTTGGAAATGAAACAATTTAATGATTTAGTTTTAGTAATTTTATAGAAAGATTGCCAATCATAATGAATACAACCAGTTTCTATACGTCCGACCCCTGGCTGAATCCCTTTACAGGTGTTATTGACCGACGCAACGCAAAATGCCTTTTAAAGGAAAAGCATCTGGCGGGAGATGGTACGCTTTGTGAATTTGCGATGGGGCATTATTACTACGGGCTTCATCATAATGGCAAATCATGGGTCTTCAGGGAATGGGCTCCGAATGCAAAAGACATTTTTGTTATCGGAGTTTTTACTGATTGGAAAGAAAACACAGAATTCAAGATGAAACGAATCAATGCGATGGGAGACTGGGAAGTATTTCTGCCGCTGGAATCACTTAAACATGGAGATCTGTATAAGCTTTCTGTCCATTGGGAAGGAGGAAGCGGAGAGAGAATTCCTTCATACGCTAACCGCGTGGTTCAGGATGATAAGACTAAAATATTCAATGCACAGGTATGGCAACCAGAAGAAAAATATAACTGGAAAAGTAAATATTTCAACCCTGCGGATCCTGCCCCGGTAATTTATGAAGCCCATATCGGAATGGCCACATCCCAGGAAAAAATTGGAACATACCATGAATTTACTGAAAATATTCTCCCTGTCATTAGTAAATCGGGATATAATACCATACAACTGATGGCTATTCAGGAACATCCTTTTTATGGATCATTCGGGTATCATGTCTCAAGTTTTTTTGCGGCTTCATCACGATTCGGAACACCTGAAGACCTTAAAGAACTGATTGACAATGCACACGAAGCCGGACTTAGAGTTATTATGGATCTCGTTCATTCTCATTCAGTTAAAAATATAAACGAGGGATTAGGTCTGTTCGACGGATCGATGGGCCAGTATTTCCATTCAAATGAAAGAAGAAATCATATAGCATGGGATTCTTTGTGCTTCGACTATGGAAAGGATAATGTCATTCATTTCCTTCTTTCGAACTGTCGTTACTGGCTCGAAGAATACAAATTTGACGGATTCAGGTTCGATGGAATTACGAGTATGATTTATTACGACCATGGACTTGAAAAGAATTTTACATCATATAATGAATACTTCGAAGGTAATCAGGATGAAGACGCCTTGGTTTATCTTTTTCTTGCAAATAAGCTTATTCATAAATTCAAACCCGAGGCTATCACCATTGCAGAGGAGATGAGCGGGATGCCAGGTCTGGCATCGGATACAGAAAAAAAGGGATATGGATTCGATTTCAGGTTGTCGATGGGGGTACCTGATTTTTGGATAAAGCTGGTAAAAGAGACAGCTGATGAAAACTGGGATATGGGTAAGTTGTTCTACGAACTGACTCAACATCGTCCTGAAGAAAAAATAGTATCATACTGTGAATCTCATGACCAGGCCTTGGTTGGAGATAAAACACTTATCTTCAGGATGATAGATGCTGAAATGTATACAGGGATGAACAAATCGTATCACAGTATTGTAATTGACCGAGGAATAGCTTTGCATAAAATGATCAGACTAATTACCTTCAGCACTTCAGGAGGAGGATACCTGAATTTTATGGGGAATGAATTTGGTCATCCGGAATGGATTGACTTTCCACGGGAAGGTAATAACTGGAGCTTTAAATATGCCCGTCGTCAGTGGCAACTTGCAGAAAACAATGATCTAAAATATTACAACCTGTTAAAATTTGACAGGAAAATGGTTAAGCTTCATACTGACTTCAAAATACTTGATGATCTTGCCGTTAACAGGATATATGAGAATAATGCCGATAAGGTTATCGCCTATATGAGAGGGGAATTACTATTCGTATTTAATTTCCATCCGACAACTTCATTTACTGATTACGGAATCCCTGTTATAGGAAAATTCAGGGTTGTGCTTGATACCGATGATCCCTTATTCGGAGGGTTCAACAGGATAGACAGGAAAACAATATATCTTTCGATACGTAAAGCGGCAAAGAACATTATTAATGCCCCTTTATATCTCTATCTTTATTTGCCCGCAAGAACTGCACTTGTATTTAAAAAAGAAACTATCCGGCGAGCAACTGATATTTAGTCAATCCAGCGAAGAAGATAAAAGTCCTGCTTGTGAGGCAGGTCCTTATTTTTAGGGTAGATGCGAATTCCATAGAAAAAAGATCCAGCTTTTTCAGGAACGAGACTTGCTCTGTAAAGACATTTGCCGTTCTTCCAGCTGATCAATCTGAACTCTTCACTTGCAACGAATTCGTGTTCACCTTTTTTACTCATGTGAGTGACAATAAATTCCACGCCAACGTTGTCTTTCGGAATTTTCTTTATATCAAGTGCAATTTCTGCCCTGTAATCATGACCTGAACGATATACATTCTCCCCTGCCCGTTCAAAACTATAATTTAAGACTTCAATATTATCCCACTCATCTTTGATGGTTTTCTTCCAGGCATCAAGCTCTTTTGCCTTTTCAAAGTTATTTTCGATGAGATATTTATTTCGTTTAAAAAGTTTAGAATAATATTTTTCATAATAGTCATCAATCATTCTCTTCATCGTAAATTCAGGAGCTATTTTTACCATGGTGTTTTTAATCAGGCTTGCCCATTCAATAGAGATCCCTTGGTTGTTGAAGGAATAATAGGCCGGGACTATTTCATATTCAAGCATATTATAAATAGTCTCTGCATCAATATCATCCTGTAGTTCCTGATTTTCATAAGTTATCTTCTTCGGTAAAGCCCAGCCTGCAAATGCCCGGTATCCTTCGACCCACCATCCGTCCAGGACACTAAAGTGAATTGTACCGTTCATTACGGCTTTTTCTCCGCTGGTTCCTGAAGCCTCAAGTGTTCTGGTAGGTGTATTAAGCCAGATGTCTACCCCCCTGGTGAGGTATTTTGCCATCTCAATATCATAGTTCTCGAGAAATATAACTTTCCCTGCAAACTCTGGCATCTGTGATATTTCAAAGACCCTTTTTATCAGATCCTTACCCCCACCGTCATTAGGGTGTGCTTTCCCCGCATAAATAAACTGGACCGGTTTTCCCGGATTATTAACAATGCGGGCAAGTCTGTCAAGATCACGGAAAAGCAGGGAGGCTCTTTTGTAAGTGGCAAACCTCCGGGCAAAGCCTATCGTCAGTGCTTTTTCATCAAGATGATTGCTGATATTCAACAGAGTATGAGGACTTACGTGTCTCTCAATCATATCTGACTGTAGCCTTTTCCTGATATTTGTAAAGAGATTCTTTTTAAGTTTTGTTTTTACCTCATATATTTTTTTATCTTCCAGGCTATATAGCTTTTCCCAGAGGTTTCTGTCGGTCTGATCAAAATTTATATTCCCGGTAAGTTCCTTGTAAACCTCCCTCCATTCAGGAGCAGTCCATGTAGGATGATGAACTCCATTTGTAACGTAGCCTATGAAAAGTTCCTCTTTAAGGTATCCCGGCCAAAGTTTATTAAACATCTCCTGGCTGACCTCACCATGCAGTTTACTCACACCATTTATCTCCTGCGACATTCGTGCTGCGAGAAAACTCATGTTAAATTTCTTATCTGCGTCACCTTTGCATTGGCCGAGAGCCATAAGTTCGTCCCAGGTAATTGTCAATCGGCTGTGATAATGCGAAATATACTTGCGAAGAAGGTCTTCTTCAAATGCATCATGACCTGCAGGGACCGGTGTATGAGTAGTAAACAAAGTAGAGGACCTTACTGCTTCAAGTGCCTGATAAAATGTAAGATGATGATCGCTTATCAGGCCTCTTAGTCTTTCAAGGCTGATAAATGCTGAATGTCCTTCATTGCTATGAAATATATCTGGTTTCAACCCCATAGCTACAAGAGCTCTTATACCACCGATACCGAGTATGAGTTCCTGTCTTAACCTGTTTTCATTATCTCCGCCATAAAGATAATGAGTAACAGTCCTGTCTTCCGCCAGATTATCATCAAAATCCGTATCAAGAAGGACAAGTCTGACTTTACCAACCATGGCTTCCCAAACACGTATATTTACGGTTCTTCCCGGCCATACCAGGCTTACATACAAATGATTGCCCTTTGAATCTTTAACCGGGTTGATCGGGAGGCGCGAAAACTCTTCAGCTTCATAGATTGCCTGTTGTTCACCCCTTGGACCAAGCTTTTGTTTGAAGTAACCGTACCTGTAAAGAAGACCTACGCCGGTGATATTTAAATTCGAATCACTGGCTTCCTTCAGGTAGTCCCCGGCAAGGATACCCAGACCACCTGAATAAATTTTCAGGCAGGGGTGTATTCCAAACTCCATGCTGAAATATGCTATTGAAGGCAATGCGGGATCAGCCGGACGATCTATATAAGCTTTGAATATTTCATTCACCTTTCTAAGATCTGCCACAAAATCGTCATCATCTTCAAGAACAAGGAGTCTTTTGTAATCAATCTTTTCCAGAAGCCGTTTAGGATTATGCAGGACTTCATCCCACAAACTGGGATCCATTCTTTTGAATAGCATTTCTGCTTCAGTATTCCACGACCACCATAGATTATTTGCAAGGTCTTTAAGTGAATCCAGTTTTTCGGGAACATCACTCTGAACATAAATATCTTTCCAAACCGGTACCTGATGTGGTTTGCGAACATGCAATCCCGGAGATTCAACAAACTTTATAAATTCTCTTGGTTCTTCTCTTCTCTCGCTGCTATTTTCAAGAGCAAGTTCATAAGCATTTAAATAATAAGTTACCAGATTATCCCACAGAGCAATTCTAGAGATCTCATGAGCTTTCTCTCTTGCTGTCGTGACTTCCTTATCATTCAATCCGATAAACTTTGCCATAAAGTCCCATGTCCGGGCAATGACTTCAGTCGCATTATCATCTGTCCGTTCAATTACCGATATTCCATTTCCGGGATTTTCAAAATATGTTCTGACCCATAGTCCGAATCCTGAAAGTGAAGTTGTTACGGTTGGAATAGAAAACATAAGACTTTCAAGCGGTGTATATCCCCACGGCTCATAATATGAAGGGAATACGGAAAGGTCAAATCCGATGAGTAAATCGAAGTAAGGCATATTAAAGATGCCATCGTTCCCATTCAGATAACAGGGAACAAAAATGACCTTAACCTTTGTTTTTTGATCATTAATAAGATTGTTTGCCACTACTCTCTGCAAAAGAGGATCTGTTGAAGGATAATGCAGACTATGTGTGAGGTATCTGTCACCACTGTTTCCCTTACCATTATTATAAAGAATGTCTAGAATATCCTGACGAGGTCCTTTATGATAGGCTGGTATTAGGAAAAAAGTAATACACTCTTTTTCGATAGCTCCTTTCTTTTGCAATTCACCAAGAGAGTCAATCAAAATATCAACACCTTTATTCCGGAATTCATATCTTCCGCTGTTTACCACCAACATACAATTCTCTGAAACAGGATAACCAAGCACCGCCTCAGCCACACTAAGCAGTTTTTCCCTGGCTACCTGTCTTCTTTCTTCAAAAATATCAATGGCAGGAACAAATGAATCCTCGAATCCATTCGGTGTTACAAAATCTACTTCTTTGCCAAGAAAGTGAGCACACTCTTTTGAAGTTATTTCACTTACAGTCGTAAAAACATCAGCTTCTGCGGCAGAAATTTTTTCAAGCGATTGCTTTGCCACAACATTGAACTCCCTTGCTATTTGCAGAGGATTATACTCTTCCATCTTGCTATAAAGAGGACGATTATTTCCGGCAATGCATCTTCCCAGCACAGTTGCATGGGTTGTGAACGAAGTGGCAATCCATGGGACATACTTTTTCAGGTAAAGTATCCCTGTCCCTGTCATCCATTCATGAAACTGAGCAATTATATTATGATGCTCGTGATAAAATGTTGAGAAGCTTTCAATCAGTTTTCCTGCAGCATATCCGAATAGCGCAGGTTCTACATAATCCCACTGTCCTGTAATACTGTCAAGTTTGTACGTTTCCCAGAATCCGGCTAATATCTCATTCTGCTGACCGAAATAAGGAGTAAAATCGATAAGAAATACTATTGGCTTTCCAGAAATATTCCATCTACCTATTTTAACTTTTAGTCCTTCTGAAACAGCTCTGGCTTTCCATTCTATAAACAGCGATTCATCAGGTATAAACTCAGGATTTGTAACATCTTCTCTCCATACATCCGGTCCAATAAGTATATACTTGTCTCCTAATTCGTTTACAATCTTAAGCGCTTTTGTTGAGACTACCGTATGAATCCCCCCGACCTTATTGCATACTTCCCAGCTGGTTTCAAAAATAAATTCAACCTTCATCTTCAGAAATTATTTGTTAAGTCTACTACCTTTTAATTTTATTAACTCTCTTCCCGGATTTCGGAGTTTTAATCCTTTTTATTGTTTTTGTCTCAGCTCTTGATTTTCCGGCTGCAATTTTAGCAACAATTTCTTTAGATGAAGCTATGGTTTCCTTTTTATCAGATGGTTTTGTATTTTTTTTGAGTTCTTTCTCTGCAGGAGTCCTTTTTGTAAGCCTGACCGGTTTCTTTACGGACTTCTTTTCAACAGATGTAATTTTTGCAACTTTCTTAGTTAGTCTTTGAATTTCAATTACCTGCTTTTCTATGAGCATGTCCTTTTCTATTACCTGATTTCCAAGTTTATATATCTGATCTTGTTCAGCCGTATCAGGAAATAACTTTTGAAGTCTGATTTCAAAATCACTGAGCACATTCATATAGTTCATGAAAGCGTCGTAAGGTGTTTCATATGGGTTGAAATAGGCATGAACTGCACCATCGGAAAAGAACTTTGTAGCCATATAATAAAAATGGTCACTCGACTGGAGATATTCCCAGTCTTTTTTTATCAGCAGGTCTTCACATTTGTTAACTTTCCCGGCAAGACTATATAATTTATCAAGAGCAGCAGCCTGTAACTCATTTCCCAGCCAGGCAGTAATATCACGCTCTTCATCAGCCCATGAAATAGGTGAGGGTACGCTGATTGCGGATACGGGTTGGAGCGTATCAGCAATCTCTGTCGGGGTCATAAATCTGAAAGGCGTTTTTTTCAGAATTGCTCCGGGCATGTGAGCCAGAAAATCAAATATACCGGTCTCTTTCCAGTTATGTTCTCCGAATGTTTCATAATCGAGAAAAATATTAATCAGTTCACTCTTAGGAGCAAGTTTGTTTATCCATGAAGCATACTTTTCGGCTGTTAAAGGCCAGGCATTCCAGTCTCTGTTTGAAAACCTGAAAGCAATATCATCGCTCAGCACAAAGTTTCTCAGCAGGACTTTCAAACGGGGATTAATCAGGTTGCAGTACAGGAAGTTTGGGCTTTTCCATCCCATGACGTGTTTTGCTCCTTCCGTAAGTATCGATTTGAACCCCATATCAGCCACCCACGATCCTATTGTGTCGGAATAAATTAATTCAGTATTACGGAATGAGGTAGCTTCAACTCCAAGAAATTCCTTTAACATATCCTTGTGGTTGGTAATCTGACGTTCAAATTCACTCCTGCTCCTCAGGGAAACAAGTGAATGTGAGTTGGTCTCCGCAAGAAATTCCACCATTCCCGTTTCAGCTAACTTCCTGAAGGACTCAAGCACTTCAGGAGCATAGAGCCGGAACTGACTGATTACCAGCCCTGAGAGAGAAAAGGTAACCTTAAATTTCCCTTTGTGCTTCTGAATAAGATCCAGAATTACACTATTTGCAGGCAGATAGCACTTATTAGCTACCTTTCTCATGATAGATTCATTCGAGTAATCATCATAGTAATAATGATCGTGCCCGATATCAAAAAACCTGTATCTCTTGAGCCTGAACGGCTGATGGACCTGAAAATAGAAACAGATTGCTTTTTTGCCTGATACACTCATATCTTAGTACATTTTATTTTCAATAACTCTGTAATAAATATCACGTACATGTCTGGCTGAGTTATCCCATTTTAATCTGATAACTTCTTCCTTTCCGTTTTTAATAAACATGTTGGACAGGGCAGGATAATTAAGGATACCGTATATGGCATCTGCCATTGCATCAATATCCCAGAAATCGGTTTTTACGGCATGTGTAAGTATTTCAGCCACTCCCGATTGTTTACTTATAATAACGGGCACATTAGATTGCATTGCTTCGAGAGGTGAAATACCAAATGGCTCAGAAACCGATGGCATGATATAAACATCGCTCATGTCAAGCATAGTAAAGACGTCAGCTCCTTTAAGAAATCCGGTAAAATGAAACCGGTCAGTTATTTTCAGCGCAGCGGCTCTTCGCATCATTTTTTCCATCATATCACCCGATCCGGCCATTACAAATCTTACATTGTCCATCACCTGTAAAACTTTGTATGCTGCTTCGATAAAATATTCAGGTCCCTTTTGCATTGTTATCCTGCCAAGAAATGTAACTACCTTCTCATCAAAACCTTTTTTAATGATGCAGTTTTCGCCAATAGTAACCGGTTCAACGGCATTATAAACAGTTTCAACCTTTGCAGGATCGATATTATATTTGTTTATAACAATGTCTCTGGTCAGATTACTGACTGTAATAATTTTAGATGCGGCATCCATTCCATTTTTCTCGATCTGGTAGACATCGGGGTTCACACTCCCTCCGCTACGGTCAAAGTCAGTAGCATGCACATGTATTATAAGGGGCTTGCCCGATACTTCCATGGCAGCAATCCCGGCAGGGTAAGCAAGCCAGTCATGAGCATGGATTATATCAAACTCATTTTCATCAGCTATCACAGAGGCTACTACGGAATATTTGTAAATTTCGTCCATCAGATTGGTATCGTATCTTCCAGAAAAATCTACTTTACCATTATTATTTGTGGTTACATAAAAATTATGACCGGAAACTTCAGATTTAATCAGTTTCCAAAAATCATCAGGATCGGTATAAGGGACAATTTTTGAGGATACTTCAATTCTTTCAACCGGACGTCTGAATCCCTTATAAAATACCTTTTTATAAGCTACAGGTATCTGATTAGCACCAACCAGCCGGACCATAGTCTGATCTTCATCACCCCATGCCCTGGGAACAACAAAGATCACCTCAAGATCATCGAGTGTTGCCATACCTTTTGTCAGTCCATAGCTGGCAGTCCCTAATCCACCTGAAATATGAGGCGGAAATTCCCATCCGAACATTAACACACGCATATCCTACCTTTGTAATTAATTTGGAAATTTTGTTTCAAGTAAGTATATCATCCTGAGTACTTCACCAACACTCCAGGCCTGCGAAATAGTTCCCCTGGGTGTATGGGGAGGATCACCATCATAAATCTCGGAAATGGTACTGATTCCATGTTCGCTCATGACATCTTCAAGACCGTATATTAATTTCTTTACTTTCGGAACACCCTGTTGTCCATATACTTTCAGCCACCCTTCACAAAATGGTCCATAAAGCCATGGCCATACTGTTCCCTGATGATAGGCAAGGTCTCTTTCTTCCTGGTTCCCTTCACATATCCCCTGGTACAATTGGTTTCGGGGTGAAAGTGTTCTTAATCCTCTAACCGTTACCAGATCTTTGTCTGCAACATCCAGTATCTTCTTCATCTGTTCTTTATCAAGCATCGAATATTTAAGTGAGACAGCTATGACCATATTTGGCCTTACAAAAGTATTCTTTCCCTCATCATCATTAATGTAATCAGCCAGGTAGCCATTTTTTTCAACCCAGAATAAATCCAGAAATGATTTCTTAATCAGATTGGGCAATTCTTCATATTCTTTTATAAATTTCTTATCATTATTTCCTGCTGCCATCTCAAGCGAAAAGCAAATGGCATTATACCAGAGAGCATTGATCTCTACGGCGTAACCCCGTCTGGGAGTTACCGGCTTACCATCTACTATGGCATCCATCCAGGTAAGAGCTTTTCCCGGCGCATTGGCATAAATAAGACCATTTTTTCTCATGTGAATATTAAAAGCAGTACCCTTTTTAAAGGCATTCAGTATTGATATTGCTGCTTCACCATATCTTTCCCATCCATCTGTACCGCCATGCTCAGTATATTGTTGAACAGCCCAGAAAAACCAAAGAGGTGCATCAACTGAATTAAATGCCGGGTTACTTGTGCTTCCCATATTTGGAAACAATCCATCCTTCATTTTGTTAATTTGTGTATCCAGAACTTCCCGGTAAAGTACAAGTCCGTGTCGTGCCAAAGCCAGCCCCGGAAGCGATATAAAAGTATCTCTTCCCCATGCTCCAAACCATGGATAACCTGCAATAATCAGAGTTTTTCCACCCCGTTTTTCAACAAATTGCTGAGCAGCATTTCTTAAACAATTAATAAAACTATCTCTTGGTATTTTGCCTGAGACATTCTTGGTAAACTTCTGTTTAAGCCCCGAAGTCTTCTCTTCTTTTGTTGAAGCGGAAAAAACAATAATATCTCCTTTTTTTGCTTTAAGTTCAAAAAAACCGGGAGTAAAAAGATCTTCCGAATAATCATAACCCCGTTTCTGTTCTTCAGGGTATTCTACTCCAAGATACCAGTCGGGTACATGAATAAACTCCACTTCAGAGGAAAACTGCATATGCAGGAAAGGAAATCCCTCATACATCTTGGATTTGATACCATTTTCTATGAAGTCGACTTTAGTATTTGCAGCCAGGTTAGCGTGTGTAAGCTGATGAATATTCCGGAAAGCAAGAAACGGGCGGAACTGCAGTTTCATCGGTTCTGATGCTTCAAGAATTGTAAACCTCATCAGTAGTTGTTCCTCGTAATGAACCAGTAATCTTTCCTGTTTAAGGATCACGCCACCAACCCGGTATGTTCTTGAAGGAAGGTCATCCGTATTATAGTCCTCAACATATTTATGACCCTTTGGACTAAAATAATCTCCCTTATATTTTCTTATACCGGTATTAAAACTTTTATCTTTATTAACTACTGTTACATCGAGTGAAGAGAGAAGAACAAATCTTTCACCACCAAACTCGTCAACCGGACAGATCAGCAATCCATGATATTTGCGGGTGTTACAGCCAACAAGGGTGGTTGAAGAATAAGACCCTGCCCTGTTTGTTCTGATCATCTCTCTTCCCAGGGAATATTCGAGGTTTACCACCTGACTCTTATCGAACTTAATGTAACTCATATAATTACAGTTTGAATAACATTTAAAAAACTATCTAAGATACCAATAAAAAATGAAGCTTGCAAGCAGGCATCGTCTTTCGCATAAATTAATAAAATTTCTTAAAAGTATCGGAGGATTAAAAAAAGAATAACTTTGCATTTCAATAATTGAAAATAATTATCAATTAACATTTTACTTCATGAATAAGAAGCTTTTTCCCTTCCTGTTTCTTCTCTTGCTTTCAGCTGGCTGTAAAAATAATATTGTCAGTATTTCAGGTACAATTGTGAATCCTGTCAGCGGGGCATATATTTATCTCGATGAACTAAAATCGAATGAACTGAAACCTGTAGATTCAATCAAGGTTTCTACGGATGGTACATTTCACTTCAAAAGGGAAATCAAACAACCCTCTTTTTATCTGCTGAAAAGTACCGATAATAACTTTCTGACAATGCTTGTTGAACCAGGACAGAAAATCTCCCTGAAAGCCCATAGCGATTCATTGAATTATCCGATATCCCTGAAGGGATCAAAAGGCACTGAATCAATGGCTGAATACAACAAAACGCTCAGGGCAACAATAAACAAACTGAAAGAATTAAGCAATATCTATACGAAAAATGTGGATAAGCCAGAATTGCCAAAAGTGATCGAATCACTCGACAGTCTTGCACAGGTTTATCTGGCTGAGATAAACACCTATACTAAGAAATACATTGATGAGAACCTCTCTTCACTTGTCAGCCTTGTTGCTCTTTATCAGCAGGTTGCACCTAGTGTATATGTCCTTAATCCCACAAAAGATATAAACTATTTTGAAAAGGTAGACTCATCAATGTTCAGCCTTTATCCTGATTATGAGCCAGTTGTATCACTTCATGATCAGGTTAAAGAGTTAGCTGCAAAAATGAAAGGGGAAACAATTGGCAGCCCTGTGGAAGCATCCGGAAACGTGGTTCCTGATATATCCCTTCCCACACCGGCCGGAGATACAATCAGACTATCTTCAACCAGAGGTTCGGTAGTTCTGTTGGATTTCTGGGCCTCATGGTGTGCTCCATGCAGAAAAGAGAATCCAAACCTGTTAAATGTTTATAACATCTATCATAAAAGAGGGTTTCAGATTTACCAGGTGTCACTTGACAAAACCAAAGACGCCTGGGAGAAAGGCATTCAGGATGATCATCTTGAAAAATGGATACATGTCAGCGACGTTCAATACTGGAATTCTATAGTTGTTCCGCTCTATAAAATTGAATCAATACCATGTAATTATCTTCTTGATAAAGAAGGCAGGATAATTGCGTCAAACCTGCGAGGTCAACAATTGCAAACTAAACTTGCTGAAATATTTAAATAATAGCTGAGTAAAATAACTGGAAATCCGACATTTAATGAAACGAATACTCTTTCTGCTGGTCCTGGTTTTTATTTTTTCCGGATGCAATTACAAGAACAAATTCGCTGTTAATGGCATTATTAAAGATACAAAAGAAAAACATATCTATATCAACAGATTGGATGTAGATACTCCTGTACTTATCGACTCTGTAAAAATAGGAAGGAAAGGGTCATTTCATTTTAAGATAAACGCAACCGGACCTGAATTTTATCAGCTTGGTTTTTCCCCTACAAATTTCATTACGCTATTAGCTGAACCGGGAGAAAAGATAAATCTTGTGTTTAATAACAAAAACCTTTTTGAAAACTATTCAATCGGAGGATCAGTGGGATCTGAGAAGCTGCAGTCTCTGGATATGGTACTTGCTGAAACAAAAAAGAAACTTGATTCTCTTAATGTCATATATACCGGGGCTTCGAAGGAGCCGGGATTTGATGTCAAAGGCCCTCTGATTGAGGAAGAGATTAGTAAGTTGATAAAGAATCAACGCAAACATAATATTGAATTCATAATTAATAATATAAACTCACTTGCTTCAATTAAAGCGCTCTATCAGAGGATTAATCCTCAAACTTATGTACTTTATGACCAGCACGATCTTCAATATCTGAAAATAGTAACTGACTCACTTACACGTCATTACCCTAATTCAAAACAGGTACAGGCATTGGCCGGAGATTTTGAAAAGGAGTTAAATCAAATGTATCTTTCTCAGATTCAGCAGGCAAGCAAGAACCTGCCAACTACTGCTCTGGATCCCGACTTAATAAACATAGCAGGCAAAAGAGTGGCACTCTCCTCACTTAAAGGCAAATATGTACTTCTCACATTCTGGTCGGTTCTGTCAAGAGATTGCATTGAGGAGAATCTTCAACTGAAAGAGCTTTACAAACTTTACAATAAAAAAGGGCTTGAAATATATCAGATTAATCTCGATGAAAATGAAGCTGACTGGAAAGCTGCAGTCAGGTATGATGAATTGCCATGGATCAGCACAAGGGAAGATGATCCTAAAAACCCTAAAAATGCTGTCCTTTTCAATGTGAAAACTCTTCCTGCCAATTACCTGTTTGATAAAGAAAGTAAAATTATTGCATCAAATATTCATGGAAAATCACTTCAACTGAAACTCGATCAGCTATTCAATAAATAGATCTGTGCTTTGACAGGAACAAAAAACATATATTTTACTTCTGATTTTCACCTGGGACTGCCGACAGGATCACTTCCTGTGGAAAGGGAAAAAAAAGTAGTCAGATGGTTAAACTCGGTTGCTCATGCAGCAAAAGAAATATACTTTCTCGGAGATATCTTTGATTTTTGGTGGGAATATAAGCTAGTAGTTCCAAGAGGATTTACGAGGTTTCTGGGGACTGTTTCTGAAATAACTGATTCAGGAATACCTGTTCATTTTTTTACAGGAAACCACGACATGTGGGCGGGAGATTATCTTTCAGGTGAATGTGGCATGATAATTCATACCTCACCGGTTACTACTCTTTTCGACGGGAAAAAATTCCACCTGGCTCACGGAGAAGGTTTAGGTACAAAAAGCAGCGGATATAAAATACTTCTCTCCATTTTCAGAAACAAACCATTGCAGGCGATGTATTCGGCACTTCATCCTTCAATAGGTGTAGGTATCGGACACAGGTGGTCACTGAATTCAAGGCTGGGAAAAGGTATTTCAAAAGAGTTCCTTGGTGAACCCGATGAGGATCTGATAAGGTACGCCAGGTCTGTTCTGGAAAGTGATAAAATTGATTATTTTATTTTTGGTCATCGTCATTTGGCAATGACATACAAATTACATCCTGATGTTGAAATTGTGTTTCTCGGAGACTGGATTAAAAACGGCAGCTTTGCTGAATGGGATGGTAATACACTTAACTTTAAAACATTGGTTTAATTTCCTTTGTCTTCAACCTTTACAGTCAGAACATAATAAGAATACAGATTATTTAGCTGTTCAAACTGGTATACCAACTTACTTCCTGATTTTCGGGCCATATCAATCAGTCCCATGTTCCCGGTGCTGTTCGAGGTTATAGTTTGTCCTGAGAGTGATTTTCTGAAGAGTTCCTTGAGCCCTACTTTATCATACTTATTTATTGTATCAAGCTTGCCCTTAAGATCTTCAATTTTGTCATTAAGAATAAGGTTACCTGTTGTCAGAGTATAGACATCGTCCTCCAGTCTGATCATTGCCACAGGCATTCCGAATTTTTCCTCCGGTTCCTTTCCCGGACTATATTTAGCCACATTCTCAAGTATCTCAACAAGAACGCTGAAGATTCTTTTCCTGAGAATTAATTCAATGTCTTCCTCAGCAAGTTTTGTTTCTGTGAAAGTGAGAACTTCTTTCTCCACATCAGTAGATATGTGCCCTGACCAGATAAGGTAAATATTGTTTTCAGCCATAAGTTTTTCAAGCTGAGAAACAGTTTTACCATCAAAATGTCGCTCACTTTCCCTGAAATGAGTTCCAACTCCTAAGGAATTGACTGTCTTGCTTAATATAAAATAAGAAAATTCCTCATTCAGCGGAACAAAATCATAATCGAGCTTATTCCCGGTTTTTTTGGCCATCTCTATAAGACCAAGTCCGGCACCCCCTTTTTCGCTGAATTGAGCACTACTAAGCATCTGCCTGTAGACATTTCTAATCTCGTCTGTTTGAAGATTATTGATCTCATCCAATTTGCTTTTAAGACCATTAATATTTGCTGCCGGAAGAACATTTCCTGTAGTTACGGTGTACCCATTATCCTTTTTAGAATATACTACAAGTGACATATCCGAATACTGATTCTGAATACCGTGCCTCGAAACGTTCTGAAGACTCTCGAGTACAAACATAAAAAGTCTTTTCCTCCCTAAAAATCCGAATTCTGAATTCTCCATTTCCTTTTCCAGGAGCATCAAAAGCGGGACGGAATTTTCATTTGTTACAACGCCTCTGTAGACAAACATCAGACGCTCCTTCATCATTTTATCACGTATTCGCCGGGTAAGATCCATACAATGAAAATACTATGGGTTAATAAGTTTTTAAAAATAGCATAATTTGATTATTTCACCAATATAATTCATACGAAAAGGATTAGAAATTGTCCGTCCGGAATCAAAGGAAGAATTTATAATTATCTTTAACCTTCAATAAATGTGACTATTTCGTGACATATTGATATTATGATTATCAGCTATTAAGTTATGCTCATTGTTTTCAATATTCAAAGGTATTCCCTTCACGACGGAAATGGAGTAAGAACTAATATCTTTTTTAAAGGCTGTCCTTTACGTTGTTCCTGGTGTAACAATCCTGAAAGCCTCGATCCTTCTCCTTCAATAATGTTTGACCAAAGGACATGCCACCAGTTTGGAGAATGTTTGAAGTCAGGCAATGGAGAGATTCTTGTTGAAAATAATAAACTGATCATAAACAGGGATCTTATCTCTGATTCAACTTTTTATAACGATATATGCCCCGCCAGAGCCCTGGTTGTATCAGGAGAGGAAAAAACAGTTTTACAGATACTCCGGGAAATTGAAAAAGATATTCCATTCTACAAGATGAGTGGAGGCGGAGTAACTCTCACAGGTGGTGAACCCTTATCTCAGGGACCTGAGCTGAAGGACCTTATCATTCAGCTGAATAAAAGAGGAATACATGTTTCAGCTGAAACCTCACTTCACTTGCCATGGGAAACAATTGAAGAATATGTCAATCTTATAGATCTCTTCCTGGCAGATCTGAAACATCTTGATAATGTTAAATTTACAAAATTCACTGGTGGAAATGCAGCCCTGGTCACGGAAAACTTTAAAAAGCTTGATGAAACCGGAAGAAAGTTCATTGTCAGGGTACCAGTAATACCAGAATTTAACTTTTCATCTGAAGAACTTTTAGCAATAATCGACTTTGCATCCGGTCTGAAAAATGCTTCTGAAATTAATTTCATCCCTTTCCATTCACTGGCAAAAGAGAAGTATCTGATGCTTGGAAAAGATTATACATATGAGAATCAAAGGAATATCGAAAAATCAGAACTAGAACCTTATGCGGAATATGCTGAAAAGAAAGGTCTTATTTCAAAAATCCTGAACTGAAATGATCTCCGATACAAAAATGACAGAAACTTCTGAACGTATTGCCAGATTGAAATCCAATGTTCTTGCTGCACGTTCAACTATCTGTACTGAACGGGCTGAATTCTATACCGAGGTTTATAAGGAATTCGAAGACTCTCCTGTCATCCTGAAAAGGGCTTATGCCCTGGAAAAGACACTGCACAGGATGACGGTTTTTATTAATGAAGGGGAACTTATTGTCGGCAACCAGTCTTCGAAATTAAGAGCTGCTCCGATTTTTCCGGAATACGTAACTTCCTGGATAATTAATGAACTTGATGAATTTGATAAACGCCCAGGAGATGCTTTTTATATAACAGATAAACAGAAACAGGAACTGAAAGAAATCTGCAGCTGGTGGGAAGGAAAAACACTTATCGAGAGAGGCTATTCATTAATGTCGGTTCAGAACAGGGAGATTCATGAATCCGGGATTATCAGGGCAGAGGGTAACCTTACATCTGGTGATGGCCATATTGCAGTAAATCTTGAAAAGATACTTAAAACAGGTCTTGAAGGTTACCTTGAGAACATTGAATTAATGCAAAATTCACTTGATGAAAAGGATACTCGTTTTTTTGAAAAACAGGACTTTTACAATGCACTTATTATTGGTATCAAAGCGTTGCAGACTTATATCAAAAGGTTTGAGACACTTTCATTTGAATTATCAGAATGTGAACCTGACCTGCAAAGAAAATCGGAACTGGTTAAAATAAGTGAAATTTGCGGTAACATTTCAGAAAATCCCCCATCAGGCTTTCATGAAGCTTTACAGCTGACGTGGTTCGTGCAACTGGTCTTACAGATTGAAAGCAACGGTCATTCGGTTTCACTTGGAAGAATGGATCAATATCTTTACAGATTCTATAAAAATGATATTTCCCACGGCAAAATCAGTGAGCAGTTTGCACTGGAGCTTCTCGAAAACACCTGGCTGAAATTGCTTTCCATTAATAAAATCCGGTCGTGGTCACACACCAGGTATTCAGCCGGAGGTCCTCTATATCAAAATGTTACAATCGGGGGTCAGACTATTGATAGCAAAGACGCTGTAAACGAACTTAGTTTTCTGATCCTTGATTCTGTAGGCAGGATGAAACTTACACAGCCTAATTTATCAGTGCGCTTTCATAAGAAAATCAGCAATGAGTTTCTGACAGAATGTGTCAATGTCATAGGAAAGGGATTCGGGATGCCCGCCTTCAATAATGATGAGATCGTTATCCCAGCTCTAATTGATCTTGGTATTAAGAAAGATGATGCATACAACTATTCAGCCATTGGATGTATAGAAATAGCGGTGCCGGGGAAATGGGGATACAGGTGCACTGGAATGAGTTTTCTCAATTTCATGAGGGTATTTTTAGCAGCAATGAATAATGGTCTGGATGAAATGTCAGGAAAGACTTTTCATAAAGGAACAGGTAATTTTATAAATTTCAAAAACTTCAGCAACCTTATGCTGGCCTGGAAGAATCAGGTTGAATTTTATACCAGAGCAACTGTCGAAATAGATACCGCTGCGGATATTGCTCTCGAAGAACTTGTGCCTGACATACTGTGTTCTGCCTTTGTGAATGATTGTATCAGCCGGGGAAAAACAATTAAGGAGGGTGGTTCGGTATATGATTTTATATCAGGGCTGCAGGTCGGTATAGCCAATCTGGGAAATTCACTGGCGGCAATTAAAAAGCTTGTTTTTGAGGAAGCGATTATTTCCAAAGAAACGCTTGCTGAAAACCTGAAAAACAATTTTAACGGGAAGGACGGTGAAAAGGTGCGTCAGTTACTTATTAATTATGCCCCGAAATATGGAAACGATGATGATTATGTCGATAAGCTGTTGTATAAAGCTTACATGTATTATATTAATGAACTTACAAAATATCATACCACCCGTTTTGGGAGGGGGCCTTTTGGATGCAGGTACTATGCCGGCACTTCAAGTATTTCATCCAATGTACCTTCAGGTTCTGTGGTTCCGGCCACACCCGATGGCCGGAAAGCCTTCACTCCTCTTGCCGAGGGCAGTTCCCCTGCTTCCGGAACTGATACTCTGGGGCCAACAGCAGTTTTCAAGTCAGTTTCAAAGCTCCCTGCAAATAAAATTCTCGGTGGAGTATTGTTGAATCAGAAACTTTCTCCTTCAGCTCTTACCAACGAGACTCAAAAGCAGAAACTGATCTCAATTATCAGAACCTTTTTTGAAACTTTAAAGGGCTGGCACGTTCAATACAACATTGTTTCGAGGGACACCCTGCTGGCTGCAAAACATAATCCCGAAAACTACAGGGATCTTGTAGTAAGAGTCGCAGGCTATTCAGCATTTTTTACTACACTGTCTCCTGATACTCAGGATGATATAATAGCCCGTACCGAGCAGTCATTATAGAGCCAGTCTTCAGCCTCGCTCAGCCTGACTTGAAATGGATTTTGTAACTTGTCTTATTTTTGCAATCCTCACCCCGCCCACCCCTCTCTGTCTAGATTCCTATAATTAATGGCTTCTGATATATGCTCAGCCGTAATATTTTCTGAATAATCAAGGTCAGCTATAGTTCTGGCGACTTTCAGTATCCTGTCGTACGCCCTTGCTGACAGTCCTCTTATATCCATTGCGGTTTTAAGCAGCTTCCCGCCTGATTCATCAAGCTGGCAAAATCTTCGCTGCATAGATGAAGACATCTGTGAATTTGAATAAACACCTTTAACATTCTCAAATCTCTTTGCCTGTATTGCCCTGGCTTTTACAACCCTGTCGCGGACAATTGATGAATGTTCCACTTTACCGGAATCGGAAAGTTTGTCATAATTAACCGGAACTACTTCAATATGAATGTCGATCCTGTCGAGAAGCGGTCCCGATATTCTGTTAAGATATTTTTGTACCATACCGGGTGAACATACACATTCCTTTTCAGGATGATTATGAAACCCGCAGGGACACGGATTCATGCTTGCCACAAGCATAAAACTTGCAGGATAGTCCACAGTGGATTTTGCCCTTGAAATTGTAATGACTCTGTCTTCAAGAGGTTGCCTCATGACTTCCAGGACAGTCCGTTTGAACTCCGGGAGCTCATCGAGAAAAAGCACTCCATTATGACCAAGGGAGATCTCACCCGGCTGAGGAAACGTACCTCCACCGACAAGTGCTACATCAGATATGGTGTGATGAGGACTGCGGAATGGCCGCTTTGTCATAAGTGCTGTATGGTCGTCGATCTTGCCGGCTACCGAATGTATCTTAGTAGTCTCAAGTGCCTCTTCAAGTGTCAAAGGAGGAATTATCGTTGGTAATCTTTTGGCTAACATGGTTTTACCGGCTCCGGGGGGTCCAATCATAATTATATTATGCCCTCCTGCAGCTGCTACCTCAAGAGCCCGTTTGACATTCTCCTGTCCGCGGACATCGGAAAAATCTACATCATATTTGTTTGCCTCGCCGGCAAAAATCTCAAGAAGGTCGACTTTTACCGGAACGAACTTTCTGTTTCCGTTAAAAAAATCAACCACATCACCGAGGTTTTCCATACCATAAACATCCAGGCCACCAACCACTGCAGCCTCCCGGGCATTTTTGACTGGCACTATAACCCCTTTGAATCCTTCTTCCCTGGCACGAAGAGCTATAGGAAGAACTCCTTTAACCGGTTGAAGAGTTCCGTCGAGTGACAATTCTCCCATCAGGACAAAGGATTCTATCTCTTGTTTTGAGACCTTTTCATCAGCAGCAAGAATTCCAAGAGCAAGCGGCAGGTCATATGCCGATCCTTCTTTCCGTATATCTGCAGGAGCCATATTAATTACCACCTGTTTCCCGGGCCAGTGAAGGTTAAGTACCCGAAGAGCCGATTCAATTCTCTGATGGCTCTCCCTCACAGCGCTATCGGGCAAACCGACAAGAAAAAACTGGATGCCACGCGACACATTAACTTCTACGGTTACGGTTACGGCATCAATACCTGTAACGGCACTGGCAAATGTTCTGACTAACATAAATTTAAAATTACTAGCACATTGGGATACCAGTATCAAATATAGAAAAAAAATAAGATAAAAGACAGGGCCGAGCGTAAAAAATTTGCCCGGTGGGCAAATTTAGCGATGGAGCCAGACTGCAGGAAAAGTAAAGGATAAAAGTGATGTTAAAGTTTCCCTCCTTTTTACACAGATGCATATCATTCGGCGCATATTATTTTGACGAAATCATATGTATAAGCTATCCCTTGTCCCTAAGTCTATTTCTGTAAGTGCTTGGAGTACGTCCTGTTTTTTCCTTAAAAAGTTTAGTGAAATAATATACTGAACAAAAACCCAAATTGGAAGAAATTTCCTTTATACCTATTTCAGTTCCCATAAGAAGGTTGATAGCTTGTTTAATACGGAGCGACGTATGATACTGTTTTGGAGAAAGACCCGTGTATTTTTTAAATGATTTACGGAATAAAGAATAATCTGTATTTAAATTATCTGCAATCTCTTTAATATTCAAATTATTATAGGGATTATCGCGTATGATCAGGCAAGCTTTCTGTATAATCTTTTCTATATGGCTATGTTCGAAATTCTCATTTTTCTTTATGGATATGATCTGTCCCAGGATATGTATCACCAGTCCTGAACAAATCTGTTGGTATCCGGGTCTTTCATTCTTAACATGGTTAAAAATCTCCTGATAGTTGTTAAGAATACTCTCATGGAATCCGATTTGAATTATGGGCGATTCTCGCAGATACTCGGAATTATCGAATATTTTTTCGGCAAATTCTCCCCTGATCCCCACATAATGTTCTATCCATCCTAACTGTTTTAAAGGTCTGTATCGATGCCATAGATTAGGGCGCAATAAAATTATCGATCCTTCATTTATCTTGTACATTCCGTTATTTGTCTCCATGATACCACCGCCTTCAGTAATGTAGTTAACCTGGTATTCATGTAAAATACGACCGTTCTGCCAGTTAAAATTATATCCGATAGGATGTCCAGCAGGGGGATAATCTGCATCAGGAAGAATCCTGGCACTACCTGAAACAGTAAGATAAAGTCCCCATCTTATATCTTCGGGATTATTTGTCAAATATTTAAAACTAGTGTCCATACGATTCCCATTTTGTATAAATAATAGCCCAAATTATATATTGAAACCATTTGAAATGAATAATATATTTGATTATTCTTCTTGCCAATTTATTAAATATATTAAAATTAATGAATTCAATAGTTAGTATTTTACTAATGGCAATCGGAAGCATTTGTGCAGCAAGCTTTTATGTGCCTATAAAAAAAGTGAAAGGTTGGTCGTGGGAATCATATTGGATTGTTCAGGGATTCTTCTCATGGATTATTGTTCCGATTCTGTTCGCCTGGCTTACATTACCTTCAGGAAGCCTGGGTTCAATAATTTTAAATGCTCCTGCATCATCAAAATGGTGGGCCATATTTTATGGTACTTTATGGGGTATAGGAGGACTTACCTTCGGATTAAGTATGCGATATCTTGGTGTAGCTCTGGGTCAATCTATTGCTTTGGGTTTGTGTGCAGGGTTTGGGACACTGTTACCTCCAATTTTGGCTGGTCATAACCTTTTTTCCGATAGGGCAGGAATTCTAATGCTTATTGGTGTTTCAGTCAGTATTGCAGGCATTGCCATTATTGGTTATGCTGCCAGCCTGAAAAGCAAAAGTATGTCGGAAGTAGAAAAAAGGAAAGTGATCAAAGAATTTGCTCTTAAAAAAGGAGTCCTTATAGCAGTGTTAGCTGGTGTTATGAGTGCATGTTTTAGTTTCGGATTAACGGCTGGCAGACCTATTCAGGATCTAGCTAAAAGTCTGGGGACCAACCCGCTTTTCGCTAAAAATCCTGTAATCATGTTCGTAACTCTTGGTGGATTTATAACCAACTTTCTTTATTGCATTTTCCTCAATATCAAAAACGGAACATGTAAAGATTATTTGTCAGTATCTTCCTCTATTTTTTTTAATAATGTCTTATTTTCAGCTATTGGAGGTACTTTGTGGTATCTGCAATTCTTTTTTATGGGGATGGGGGAAAGTAAACTTCCTCCTGCCATGGTAGCTTTTGCATGGAGTATACTGATGTCAATGAATATAGCATTTAGTAATATCTGGGGACTTATTCTAAAGGAATGGAAAGGAGCTAACCGGGAAACTTTAACAGTATTGTTTATTGGCATTCTAATTCTTATACTATCTACTTTTGCTATTAAACTTTAAAATATAAAACATGACAAAACAAGCATTTAAAATGAAACTTAAGCCAGGACAAAAAGTTGAATACAAACGCAGGCATGCTACTATCTGGCCTGAATTGGTTAATTTACTGCATGATACAGGAGTAAGTGATTATTCCATTTTCTTTGATGAAGAGACAGATATACTTTTTGCTGTTCAAAATCAGGATGGAGAAAACTCATCTCAAGATTTGGGTGATAATCCTATTGTTCAGAGATGGTGGGCATATATGTCGGATATTATGGAAACCAATCCTGATAAGTCACCTGTTTCAATTCCTTTGGAAGAAGTTTTTTATATGCGATAATTAATGAAAGGAATAAAATCATGAATAAAGATAAGGTATTAAAGGCATATGAGTCTGCAAAGGAACAATATGCACAATTAGGTATCAATACAGATGATGCAATTAAGAAACTTGATCTATTAAAAATCAGCCTACATTGCTGGCAGACCGATGATGTAGGTGGCTTTGAAACCCCTGATGCTGAATTAGGTGGTGGTGGAATCATGGTAACCGGAAATTATCCAGGTAAAGCTCGGAACATAGATCAACTCCGCCAGGATATAGAAAAAGTAATGACCCTTTTACCTGGAGAACAGAGATTGAATCTACATGCTATATATGGCGATTTCAAAGGTGAGAAGGTTGACCGTAACCAGATTGAAGTACAACATTTTCAGAGTTGGATCGACTGGGCAAAGAGGCAAAAGATAGGATTGGATTTTAATCCTACATGTTTTTCACATCCTTATGCCAATGACGGATTTACACTTTCAAGTAAGAAGGAAAAATATCGCAACTTCTGGATTGAACATACAAAACGAACCCGAAAAATTGCCACTGAAATGGGTAAACAACTGGGCACTCCATGTGTGAATAACATTTGGATTCCTGATGGTTCAAAAGATACTCCGGTTGACAGGTACAAACACAGGGAGCTGCTTAAACAATCGCTTGATGAAATATTTGCTGAAAAATATCCTGCAGAATACCTGAAAGATTCCGTTGAATGTAAACTATTTGGTATCGGTTCTGAATCCATGGTAGTGGGATCACATGAGTTTTATCTGGGCTATGCCATAAAGAACAATAAAATGATAACTCTGGATAATGGTCATTTTCATCCAACAGAACAGGTTGGGGACAAAATATCCTCCGTTCTCCTGTTTGTTGAGGAGATCTTACTTCATATCAGCCGCGGAGTACGTTGGGACAGCGACCATGTTGTGATCTTTAATGATGACATGCAGTTTATAGCGCAGGAAATTGTAAGAGCAAATGTTTTAAATCGAGTCTATGTTGCATTGGATTATTTTGACGCCAGCCTTAACCGTATCGGGGCGTATGTCATTGGCACCAGGGCTGCCCAGCTGGCTTTCCTATTTGCTCTTCTCGAACCAACCAATAAATTAAGAACATTTGAAGAAGCCGGTAAAAATTTTGAAAGGCTCGCATTGCTTGAGTTATTGAAGACAGAACCTTTCAGTGCCGTTTATAATTACTATTGTCTTATTAATAATGTTCCGGTGGCAGAGGATTATATTACGGAGATACAGAAGTATGAGAAGGAGGTATTAAGTAAACGCAAATAAATTCAATGTAAGCAAAGGAGGTCATTACTATTTGTGCGATAATAATATTTATATTAAAATCTTTTCAATATGAGAACTTATCTAGAAAGACTATCATCGATATTATTGGTTTTAAGCATTTTGCCTAAGATAGCTATGGCAAATATTTCATTACCTGAAATATTCTCAGACAATATGGTACTTCAGCAAAAGTCGGAAGTGATTTTCTGGGGATGGGCAAATAGGGGCGAAACAGTCAAATTAAAGGCTGACTGGATGGATAAGGAACTCTCTGTCATGGTAGGGAGTCAGGGAAAGTGGAAACTGACCCTAACAACTCCAGGTGCAGGTGGACCTTATAATATTCATATAAAGGGGTATAATGAGATAATAATCAAAAATGTATTGATTGGTGAAGTTTGGCTTTGTTCTGGGCAATCTAATATGGAATGGTCTGCTCAATTAGGTATCAATAATGGACAGGAGGAGATCAAGAATTCTAACAACTCACAGATCAGGCTATTTACCGTTTTTCATGCTACGTCAGATTATCCGCAGGATCATTTTGCCGGGTATTGGACCGAATGCACTCCTGAAACTATGCAAAACTTCAGTGCGGTTGCCTATTTCTTTGGCAAGAAATTGAATAAGGAACTTGGAGTGCCGATAGGACTAATTAATTCAAGTTGGGGAGGAACACCTGCCGAAACCTGGATACCGGAAGAAATTATTCAAAAAAACGATTTCCTAAGGAATGCAGCTGCAAAACAAAAACCTGTCCCATGGGGACCTATAGAACCCGCCAAAATCTACAATTCTATGATATCGCCTATGGTGCAGTTCCATATTGCAGGAGTTCTGTGGTATCAGGGAGAGGCGAATACTGTCAATGCATATGCCTATAAGGAATTACTTTCAGGTTTGATTAACAGCTGGAGGACCAGGTGGGGTTATGATTTCCCGTTTTATTTTGCCCAAATTGCTCCTTTCAAGTACGAAAATCCATTTGAGGGAGTAGTGGTAAGAGACGCCCAAAGAAAAGTATTAGAGGTACTAAATACAGGCATGATTATTTTAAGCGATATTGGCGATACAACCAATATTCATCCAAAGAATAAACAGGACGTTGGGCTCCGATTCGCAAATTTGGCCCTGAACAGATATTACAAAACTATAAAAACTGAGGATTCTGGTCCGCTTTTCAAAGAAATGGTGATTGAAAAGAATAAGGTCATTATTTCATTTGATCATAGCGAAGGATTGCACATGGTAGGTAATAGACTGACATGTTTTGAGATTGCAGGGTCAGATGATATTTTTTATCAAGCTTCTGGCAAAATTAAAGATCAAAAAGTAGTTGTCCAATCAGACAAGGTCAAAGTGCCTGTAAAAGTACGTTTTGCTTGGAGTAATACTGCTACGCCAAATTTATTTAATAGCGCTAATTTACCTGCTTCTTGCTTTATAGCGGACCATTAGATAGTCAATTTTTAAAGCCTATTAATGAACTTAAGATACACATGATAATGAAAATAGAATACACATGTTGATTAACTATTTTCTAAAAGAAATTATCTAATGCATTAACTTATGATATAAGAAAATCTTATGATACCATCTATGGATCTTAAAAATGAGAACAATTTTTTGAATTCACAAATAGATTCCGAAGGTAAGAGGGACCATCGAATGGGTGGAACAAGTCGACTTACACTCTCAGAATTCGCTAAGCTTAAAGAGCATCCTGACCTTTCCGTTCTTATTGTGGGCGGTGGCATCAATGGAATAGGCCTCCTGCGAGAGCTGGCATTACAGGGAATAGACACTTTACTGGTTGACAAGTCCGATTTCTGCTCTGAAACAAGTGCAGCCATGACCCGTGTGATTCATGGGGGTTTGCGATATCTTGAAAACGCTGAATTGCGTCTTGTACGTGAGTCCCTGCGTGAGCGTAATCTGCTATTGAAGAACGCTCCACACTACGTCAAACCATTAGCAACGACAATTCCAATTTTCAGTTGGACTTCTGGCATTATTCCTACTATCCGTAACCTACTAGGATGGACCGCACGACCTGGCAACAGGGGAGCACTGCTAATAAAAATCGGCCTTGCGCTGTACGATTTGCTTGCAGGGAGGAAGTCTCCTCTTCCCAGACACATATTCCGTTTTCGTCGCGCAACTTTTACACTACTACCGGCTCTAAATCCTAAAGTAATATGTACCGCAACCTACTACGACGCGAGAATCACATATCCTGAAAGGTTATGCCTCGAATTAATCCAAGATGCAGAAGCATCTTTTCCCAAGGCTCGGGCATTGAATTACGTTAGCCTCCAGAGCGCTTTAGAGAAGACTGTCATACTGCGCGATGAGCTATCTGGCAAAACTTGTGAAGTAAGACCCAGGATCGTCATTAACGCAACTGGTTCATGGATCGATTTCACCAACCGGATCCTCGGGAAAAAGTCCTGCTTTATCGGCGGAACTAAAGGTTCCCACATTGTTCTCGACCACCCTGAACTTGTTGAAGCCACAGGTGACAAAATGATCTATTTCGTTAATTTGGACGGACGAATCTGCATCTTCTACGCGGTTGGCAGCAAAATCATAGCCGGTGCGACTGATATCCCTACTGAAGACCCTGAAGCGGTCTGTGATGAGATCGAGGTAGATTATATTCTTGAATCCCTGCAACAGGTATTCCCTTCTATACAAGTTAATAGGTCACATGTAGTTTATAAGTTCAGTGGCGTTCGACCCTTGCCACACACTAATGCCTTAACTCCGGGCCAAGTTAGCCGTGACCACAGCTTTCCATTACTAGCCCCGGGTAATGGGAATGATTTTCCAATTTACTCACTTGTCGGAGGGAAGTGGACAACTTTCCGTGCCCTTTCCGAGCAAGTAGCAGACGAGATTTTAAGAGTTTTAGGGCGCCCTCGAATCTGTGATTCAGCGAATATTCCAATCGGTGGAGGCAAAAATTACCCCCCTAAGATGAATGAGCGGGAGGGGCTACCCCGTCGTCGGATTGTAGAGCTCATAGAACGCTACGGCTCAAGGGCGGAAAATGTCGCTGCCTATATGCAGGCGGGTCCTGATGCTCTGTTGACCTACCATAACGGCTATTCACGGCGGGAGATTGAATTCATAGCACGATACGAGAGAGTAACTCACCTTGATGACCTGATCCTGAGACGAACATTAATGGGTATACTGGGTGAAGTGAACATGGCTTTACTTGAAGAACTGGCAGCAATTATTTCACCGGTGCTTGATTGGTCTCCACAGCAATCGAAAGAAGAGGTTGTACGAACCATGGGGCTTCTTCAGAGAGTTCACGGTGTGATTCTGGCCAGATGATCGAAGTCGTCCTTCAAGTGTTCGTAAATGTCCCGGAACACCTGGTAGCTTAGCATATACCTTTTATGATTCTCCTCGTTTGGTTCGAAGCGTCTGTCAAGATGCACCATTTCCGCGAGTGATTTATGGATATCCGGAAAGATTCCGGTGCCCATTCCCGCAAGGATAGCAGCTCCGAATGGTGAACCTACTGAGGTGCGAGGCAGCAATAAAGGAAGTCCCAACACATCCGCCTTAATCTGATTCCAAAGATCGCTGCGGCTGCAGCCGCCAACGCTCCTCACTTCCCTGACTTCTGCACCTGCTTTCATTGCCACCTCTATATTGTGACGAAGGGCAAATGCCGTACCTTCTAAAATAGAACGCACAAGTGCAGCTTTGGAAGTGGCAAGCGATAGACCGAAAAACACCCCGCGGGCATTTGTATGCCATAAGGGTGATCGTTCCCCCATCATATAAGGAAGAAAAATAACACCGTCGCTGCCAGGCTTAATCCCTGCGGCTTGTCCAGTAAGCAAATCAAATGCATCAGTCTTATTCTCAGATGCTGAACGTACTTCAATTTGTCCCAACTGATCCCGGAACCAGCGCAGGCATCCTCCCGATGCAACCATTGCTCCCATCATCAAATGGATTCCAGACAAGGCGTGCGGCATGGCGATCAGTGCCGGCTCTGTCAGACCTTTATCATTAGACATGATGATCACCGTTGAAGTACCTGTCATTTCGGCTGCGATACCTGGTTCAACAACTCCTGCCTCCAGAGCTGCCGAGGCACTGTCTACAGTCCCTGCCATAACAGGAGTACCGGTTTTTAACCCGGTTGCCTCCGAGGCCTTCACAGTTACCCTACCCTGAATTACATGTGCCGCCATAACCTCTGGGAACTGCGAAGTCTTTATTCCGCAGATATTGCAAAGAGCTTCAGACCATTCATCCTTCTGATAATCGCGCAACTGCATAAGCGCGGCATTAGAGGGATCCAGGGTAAGCCGTCCTGTTAGCCGGTAATTAATGTAGCTGTTCACTTGGACAAACTGCCAGGTCTTCTTTAAAACTTCAGGTTCATTATTCTGAAGCCAGAGAATCCGGGCCGCAAGATAAAAAGCATCCGGACGGTTACCTGTTATCCTGTATATCTGATCCGCTCCAAGCAATTCTGTCAGCCGGATAGTCTCAGCTTCCGCACGACGGTCCATCCAGATCATCGCTGGACGCAAAGGTTTTCCGGAATGATCCAGTGCCAGAAGAGCAGGCGCTTGGCAACTTACCGCAAGTCCAATAACACTGTCAGCGCTATTTGGAACTTTTGAAAGCGCTTTTTTCACGGCCTTGCAGGTCCCATGCCACCAATCCTCAGGATCCTGCTCAACCCAGGCAGGCCGGATGTGGTACAGTGGATATTCGGCCTGCCCCTCTGCAAGAAGGTTTCCTCTTTTGTCAATAAGAACAGCTTTGACGGAGCTGGTTCCTGCATCGATACCAAGTAATAGTGATTCCATATAACAATTAATGGCTATTGGATAGCGTAAAGAGGGGCGATTGAAACCAGTATCAGACCTGTCAGATAAAACAGGAACATGAGAATAAGCAATCGGGTTACACGTGGTCCACCTCCTGCGAACTCCTTCCAGGCAAGAACTCCCCAAAGGGCTCCGACCATGGTTGAGCCTTGCCCGATAGCGTAGCTGATCGCCGGTCCAATCTGTAAAGCCTTAGGTGCGCTGGCAGCGACAAAGTTTGACAAAGAACCGGTAATCCAGATCAAACCACCTAAAATCCCAAGAAAGTGAACCCAAGCATTGCCTTTCAGATAATCCCGGAAAGTCAGCCGTGGACCCTCAATCGGGTATCGCATAAAATAAAGATTAAAAAAGAAAACTGAAATAAGCACGCCCAGACTAAAAACGAACCCAACCGCATATGGCCCAAGTCCATTATCCCCTTTTTTGCCGATTTCAACTAAAGGGTAGAACGTACCCATAAGTATACCCCCGATAATGGCTAGTTTTATTCCCTTCCAGGTTGAAGTTCTCCTTGCTGATATTTCCGCTATATCTCCTGCTTTGCTTTTATTGGCCGCAAGTGCCCGATAAGCAACAGCGTCCACTATAATGGCAGCTACAACCAGAGCCACTCCTACAAACAGCAAATAGGGATTCCCCTGCGGGTTAACAATGTAGTTCCAGATAACACCAACTACTAGTGCTAGTCCCACACCGATGGGAAACCCTACTCCCATGCCTGCCACAGCAATGGCTCCCACCACTAATATATTGGAGAGATTAAAAACGACACCGCCGATGAAACCACAAAGAATGTTGATATTTCCGGCATGAGAAAGATCATCTGCAAAACTGAGACCATTAGATCCCAAGGTCCCGAATGTCAATCCGGCGAAAACAGCACCTAATGCTACTCCAATTGAGTAGTCATAGTAAAGAAGTTCAAAACGCCAACCTTTGGCAAATTTAAGTACATTTGCCCAGGAGCCCCAGCAAATCATGGTCAAAATGGTAAGCATTAAAACCATTCCGTAAGTGTGTGGAAGAATCATAATAAGTCCTTTCCTTGGTTAAATTTATTTGATATAGTAAACTGTTTAAATAACTAACTCTGTTTATTTTGATATTCTTCAAATATATAAAATTGAACTTTTAATGAACTTTTATCAGACTTTCTAATGACGAAAGAGTAATGGTGAAATTAATCATATTCAAATTTCAAGTTTCGCATTTTTAATATCTTCAAGATATTGTTTAATATTTTGATCTTCTTCTTTCCTGATGATGAGAAGGGCATTGAAGGTATCTACAACAATGTACTCGTTCAACCCTTGTAACAGAGCAATTTTCTCGGGGGGTAAACTAATTAAATTCCCTTTACTGGCATAACTAAAGACTTTACCACATACTATTGCATTTTCATTATCATCGATGGTTGTATGCTCGTACAGCGAACTCCATGTACCAAGATCGGACCATCCCATTTCTGCTACCATGACATATACATTATCTGCTTTTTCCAGTACTCCATAATCGATTGAAATGCTCTGTATTGAGCTATAGACCTTGGTTATAAAATCATTATCTACAGTTGTTCCAATAAAAAATCTTCTTTCATTGAATGCAGATGAAATGTCTGGTAAAAATTTTCCCAAAGCTTTTATGATAGATCTTGTACTCCAAATAAAAATACCTGAGTTCCAGTAAAAATCACCACTTTTAAAAAAAGCATTTGCCAGATTCTTATCAGGCTTCTCGGTAAATGTTTTCACTTTCAGTGGCTTCCCAGTTTCAATTTCTGAATCTTGTTTTTCAACCTGAATATATCCATAACCTGTTTCAGGTTTGTTTGGTTTAATCCCCAGAGTTATAAGTACATCATTTTTCTGAGCGAAATCAAATCCTACATTAATGGTTTTCGTGAATTCCTTATCATTTAAAATAATATGATCAGATGGAGTCACAATAATTACAGCTTCAGGGTTCTCATTTAGGATAAAAAATGTTCCATAAGCAATACATATAGCGGTATTTCTTCGAAATGGTTCAGTAAGAACTCTTTCCGGTCTGACTCCCAGCTGATCAACAACGAGATTTTTATAATCAGTACTTGTAACTATAATAATATTTTTTTCTTGACATACTGACTTTAAACGTCTGAATGTTTGTTGAATAAGGGTTTCACCACTTCCGAGAATATCAAGAAACTGCTTTGGTTTGTTACTACAACTTAATGGCCAGAAGCGGCTTCCAATACCTCCTGCCATAATTATAGCATATCTATTATCCATTTGATAATAAGTTCTTTATTATTAATCGGTCAAAGATGACTTAAGGACTAATCTAAAAAACATTTATTTAATACATTTTTTTATCTGTCCGCTGATGGCCATGAATTCTGTTTTCTGGTCCATTTCATAAATACGTTCCATTAACATCCACTTACCTCCGGCAGAAGAATCAATACTGGTATTCTGAAACCTAGAGACAAAATTTTCCCATTCTTTTTGTCTTGGTTTGGAAGCAAGTTCCTTCATATTTTTATTATGGTCAAAATCTGCTACAGTTTCCATAATCATAAATAATATGTTCCCATGAATATATATCTCCATATCAATAATACCGACTTCTTTCATTCCCTGAGTAATTTCGGGCCACGCTTTATTTATTGCATGAACTTCTTTATACTGACTGATAAGCTCAGAATTATCTTTCAGAGTAAGGATTTTGCAGTATCGCTTAAATAAATATTTCATAATTTTTTGAATTTTATAGTAATTGATTTTAGTTGAATCAACTTAAACTGTTATTTGAGTTTGGTTTTTTTGGTACCGATAACCAGAAGGCATATAAAGTAATAAAACAATAACAGCCAAGAGGTATAAGCATTGCGTTAGCCATACTTTTCACAGCAATCAGCCCCATGAAAGGAGTAATTACTCCACCTCCTATTATTGCCATAACTATCATAGATCCTGCAATTTTTGTATTTGCTCCGAGACCTTTAATAGCAAGGGCAAAAATCGTAGGAAACATTAATGACATGAAGAAACTTGAAAGAAATATCGACCAAACTCCCAGCCATCCAGGAAAGATGATAGCAATAGATATAAGTAGAATATTCAAAATGCCATAAATCCCCATCAATTTGCCAGGTTTAATATATTTCATAATCACTGTTGCCGAGAATCTACCAATCAGAAAAGCAATAAGGGTGCCGGAGAGAAAATAACCTGCAGTTTTCTCAGCAATTTTAGTATAATCCTGGGAATACTGTATAAAATAGCTCCAAGTTCCTACCTGTGCACCCACATAAAAGAATTGTGCCAAGATGCCTGTAAGAAAATGTCTATATTTTAATAAATCACGGGGTTTACCTTTTTTTTCATCTTTATTCACTTCTTCAGAGATTACCGGGAATTTAGTTCTAATAATTAGAAGTGACCAAAGAAGAATAGCAACACCGAGTACTATATACGGGCGGACTACTCTCATGGTTTCAAATTGCAGATAAGATGAATAATCGCCTGATTGCTTCATCATCGCAATTTTATCCTGGCTATTCTCAATTCCCGAGAAGATAAAAATTGTTCCGATCAGTACACCCAGGATTGATCCAAAAGGGTTAAAAGCTTGTGAAAAATTCAATCTTCGTTCTGATGATTCGGGGCTACCTAATCCTGCAATAAATGGATTTGCTCCTGTTTCCAGGAAGGAAAGTCCACTAGCTATTACGAATAAAGCAATAAGGAAATAAAGATATTTCCCAGAATGTGCTGCAGGCCAAAATAGAAATGTACCTGAACTGTAAAGAAACATTCCGGTTATAAGTCCCACCTTATAACTGTATTTGCGCATTATAATTGCAGCAGGTAAAGCAAGCAGAAAATAGCCCAGATAGAAGGCGCTTTGGATAAGTCCTGCTTGAAGGCGGCTTATCTCAAACGACTTCATAAATTGTTTTATGAGGATGTCATTTAGGTTGTTGGGTATACCCCAGAATAGGAACAATGCAGTTACAAGAATAAAGGAGATCCTGTTTTCTGGGGATATCAGTTCAGACTTTAGATTGGAGTTCATCTTTCTATGTTATTATAGGTTAAAAAAATAGGACCCTATAAAAGTTTATATTATTTGTTTTTATGATTTAAAAGTCTTTTGTTATTTGTTATTATAGAAGCATTTTGTTTTTAGGTTTAAACTATGGAGTCTTGCATTTATAGGGAGTATTTCCCCTAATCTACCTTCAGATCAGGATAAACTATTAAAAAACATTTACTCCCTTTTTTATATTGAAGATTGGGATTGTGTGTGAGTTCATATATTTCCTTATGACCTCTCATCCTCTCAATACCTCACTTTAATTTTCACAGCTCCCGGCACTTTCCTGTCAGAAACGACAATTATATACCCGCCTCCGCTTCCTGAAGTAATCGCACCCGGGTAATTCGGGTTCAGGAATACAATCAAGAACTACATACTGAATCCTAAGCTCTTTGCATGGTCTTTTTTTGTAAGAAGTATGCCCGTCATTGTTAACAATAAAGATGTCGGGCTGGATACGTTTCATATCAGGTTCAAAGTCAATCAACCCTGACCCGGTGGCAACAAATGCATCATAAACATATCTTACCGATTTAACTATATATAACCTTTCTTCCTGTGAGAAATATGGTTTTTTGCCTTTAAGTTGCATCAGGTTTTCATCGCTGCCAACACTTACATAGAGCTTTCCAAAGGAAGCGGCTGTCTTAAAGAGAGCGATATGGCCACCGTGCAAAAGGTCAAAACATCCGCTGACTAAAACTTTTTTTTCATTCATTTTAGTCCTGGTTATCTGTTAAACCTATTTGTAGCATTTTTTGTCGACTTGTCTTTTTCCATCTGTTCATTTATCCAGTCATATGTTTTTTTCATTCCTTTCCTGAGAGGTATTGAAGGCTCCCACCCAAGATATTTCTTTATAAGAGTGTTTTCACTGTTTCTTCCGCGAACGCCTTTTGGAGCATTAAGATCATACTTTCTTTCAAGTTTAATACCGGCAATTTCTTCAACAATATTAACAAGCTGGTTTATTGAAACCATTTCACTGCTGCCAAGGTTTATTGGCTCATTGATATCGCTGTACATTATTTCTATTATCCCTTTGATACAATCATCAATATAAGTGAAACTCCTGGTCTGATGGCCGTCTCCCCAAATTACAATATTTCTGTCTCCACTTTTCGCTGATTCTATAACTTTCCTGCATATAGCTGCCGGAGCCTTTTCTCTTCCTCCATCATAAGTACCAAAGGGCCCATAAACGTTATGAAATCTTGCCACTCTGGTAACCAGTCCAAAATCCTCAAAGAAATGGCGGCACATACGTTCGCTGAAGAGTTTTTCCCAACCATAGCCATCTTCTGCAAGAGCAGGATAAGCATCAGATTCCTTCAGACCGGGATTATCAGGATCGGTTTGCTTTTCACCATTATAAACGCACGCTGAAGAGGCATAAAAGAACCTGTCAATGCCGCAATCACAGGCTGCAATAAGAAGATGAGTATTTATTAGGACACTGATCATACAGGCAGCTTTATTGTTTTCAATAAAACCCATTCCTCCCATATCGGCTGCAAGGTTAAAGATTTCATTATATCCGTTAACAGCCTGATAACAATTTTCTCTCAGTCGCAGATCCAATACCAGGTTATCAGCTTCCGTTGATACCTGATACCATTCATTCAAAGGTTTCAAATCAACTGCTCTCACACTATGACCTTTTTTAATCAGCTCTTTTACAAGGTGGCCGGCAATAAAACCTCCTGCACCTGCCACAACAATCTTTTTCATAATATAAAAATTTGATGTTTACTTACACGTTTACTTTCGCGATTACTTTAAATAATAAAATATTAGTTTCTACCTCTTTGGCATATTCTTTTAAAATATTTTTGACAAAATTTGACTTTTCTGAGAGATTCGATGTTTTCCTTCTTTTTGATTTAACCTGACTCTTATTTATATTCTTAAGGTTCAGTTGACAAATTTACTTTAAGATTTCACTGATATAGCATAAATTCATAAGTCACAGAATAGCAATTAATACAGCTATCTTAATGATTATCAGTAACTCCATGGACTTTTAGGAGTTCCAAAATCTGAGGCCAATGGTCGCTGATTAAATGGTACAATTTTACCGGAATGTACATCTAATAATCTCTTATTGGTTGCCTTGGCAGCTTCCACCAGCTCCTTATATGGACGGTCATTACAATCTATAAAGCCGATATTATAATTTTCTCCATCCATGCGTCCCAATACAGGTTCGTCACCCCATGCGAACCAATGGGCACCAAGGAAGCAGCCAACAGATGCAGCCTGCTCAACATAATACCGGTATGCTTTTCCACGTTCAATCTGGTCCCTGGCCTGTACTAATCCGGCTCCAAGTCCGTTGGCTGGAACACCTATATGGAATTCTCCGATTAAAATCGGGCGACCGGCGATGCGATATGTCCGATCAAGTTGCGCCATCGGCTCGTACTCGTAAATATTGATGCTGCAAACATCGAATTTCCTTCCTGTGCGGAGCAATGCATCTGATGTCTCACCACCAAAACGTATCCCTAAATTTATATGATTCGGATCATACTTCTTCATTGCGGCAATTGCTATATCAAGATATTTTTCGAATGAATTCATCACAAAATCAACACGACGTTTTGGGGTATCTCCCTGGGCAAGATATTCTTTGAGTTTATCCTGAATCGGTGCTTTGGGGCCGGCAAGGATCATATCAACAACTTCACTTTCGCGGCCATCAAAGGCCGGTTCATTGCCCACGAAATATCCTATTACAAGAGGATCGTCCTTTAAGGCCGTACACTGAGTTTTTGCTGCCTCATCAATTACTCGGGCAAAGTCTTCTGAATAAACATCAGGAAGACCAAAGATATTAATCCCCGTTTTCGGCCAGCGCATCATAGCTGTGTATGGCCTTCCCTTTCCACCGGTAGTCATACCCCATGCCTTGAGGCGAGGTGTGGTTCTATCGACAACAGTTGCATCTCCCTGACCTCCTGGTCGTCCACTAAAACCTGCACCGGCACCGTTAGCTCCGGTAGATAGGTAGAGATGTCCGTGCGGATCAACAAACCACCACTTCCCGTCAATTTCTTCGACATGGAAAAACCCGGTAGCTTTTGCTTTAGTATCTTTATACCCGCCATATTCACAATAATTGAATTCATCGGCGCTACTTTTCCATGTTTTTTCTTCGTCAGCAAGTTCTTTAGCGAGTTGTTCCTTACTTTTGATTTTCCCCGGCCAGTCGGCCCACTTCCACTGGTTAAATTCGTCAAGTACCGGGGTCTTTTCAAGAAATTCTGATCCCTCATCCTGCTTTGAAAGATGCACCGCCCTTATCTCAACAACAGGCTTATTAATAGGATACGGCATTGCAAATCCCAGGTATTCAATATTATTCAGACCTCCGAATGGCCCTGCTATTGAATACCAGAAAGAATTAGTCCGGCGGTTAGTTGCCGATGCCAGATCAAATCCGGTCTGATCCATGCTTAAAAAATACTTAATTGGCAGACAGGCTCTGAACCAGATATTCTGACCAAATGGCTGGATTTTAATACGCCCGGGTGTTCCATCACTCCTGTAGAGCCATAAACTAAACCTTTGGGGTGAAGTAGTTCTCATCTCCATCACCAGATGAGTATAACCGGTCCAGTCTGAAGGCATCTCCGGATTCAGATCTTTAATGGCAATCTTGAATTCACTGAGAGTGCCATCAAAATTAAGTTTCCTGACTTCCTGCGCATTTGTTTTGATAGAAAAAAGTAGTATCAACTGGAAGGAAATCAATAAATTTCGCAGATTGGTTTTAAATAGATTGCACATAATTCATTGTGTTAAGGTTTCTATTAAGTCAAGTGATTAAAGTTGCCCCAGAGAGATTTTAGCCCACAGGTTACTTACTGACAAATCAACAGCTTTTTTCAAGTTTTCCTTTGCCAGGTCGCTGCTGCCAAGCCCCGTATAACCTAGTCCTTTAAGCAGATAAGCATTTGATAACCTGACATTTTCAGCCTCGCGTTCTCCGAACTTGGCAAAGAAATCAACGTCGGTGGATGATCCCTTGTTAATTTGTTTTTCGCCCTCTGCAATCAGAGAATTGAAAATTTCATTCGCTTTTGCCTTTTTATCAAGCTTTATACAGCTCATGCCCTGGTAAAAACTTATGTAATCCGAACTGCCTGAACCAGGTTCTGCACTTAAAGCATAATATTTCTTTGCTTCTGATTTACTTCCCATTGCTTCATAAGTAAGACCGATAAAATAGTTTACCTGAATATTTCTGTTGTTTGATCTGTTTCCGCTTGCTTCTTCTTCAGGTACCTGTCCCAGTATAAAGTTCTCCAACGCTTTCTGATAATTCTTTTCTTCCAGATCTTTTAAACCAAGTGTCAGATAAGCATCAATAATTATATCTCTGACTTTTGAGTTTCCCTCACGGTAATTGAATTGTTTTCCGGCTAAATATTCTACTGCTTTATCAGCTTTCCCTCCGAGAGTCAACACTGCTATTTGACTTGCAAATGCGTTGTCACGTTTACTGACAATTTCGCTTTTCCCTTCAAATAATTTGAGTCTTTTTTCAATGGGTGCATTGCTCATCGCATACAGATCTTCAAGCTCTTCATAATAAATTGGCTCATCTTTTTTAAGTTCAACTGCCTTTTCATATTCAGCTATTGCCTTATATCCGTCGCCCTGGCACTGATAATATCCCCAACCCAGGTTGCGATGGGCGATAGCCATGCCGGGATCATATTTCACGGCATTTTCCCAGTATCCGAGTGCTTTTGCAGGTTGTTTATCGTATAAAATGTTACCCAGATAATAATATGCTTTAGAGTCGGAGTGATTATATTTTAAAGCTGTTTCAAGTACTTTGATAGTTTCGAGGCGGAACGGGAAGCAATAATCAACAGATTGCCCGGATCCACTTTTGAAGTATTTTTCAGCTTCTGCCTTATTGCCTTTTTTATCAGAGAGATAGCCCATATAATAAGTTACGATCGGATCTTTTCCCTTAAAACGAAGAAGGACATCTCCGGCTTCCTCATCTAATCCGTCGTTGATATATCCTACTGCAAGTTCAAGGTAATTCTGGTCAAAATCTCTCATTTTAGTTGTTAATGAGGTTAACTCCCTGTCTGCAACCTGGGAGTTGCCGGATTCTTTAGCTATCAGATATTTTTCGTTGTCAAGTCTGAAATCCAGCGGATCCGTTTCAGAAACAGGAGCCATAGTTGCAGAAGCATCCTTGTAGTTTTTCATCTTTCTCAGGATGGATGCTTTAAGACCTATGGCGCTGTTGTTCCTCGCGTTGGTATTAAGTGACTCAATTATCTCATCCAGAGCCCTGGCAAAATTTCCTTTAATGGATGATATCCTTGCAAGTTCAAGATATGCTGCCGAATGATAGGCATAATCCCAGGTTGCACGGTAAAGCGTATCGATTGCCTCATCATAAAGCCCCAAGGCCTTTAATGTAAGCCCCTGAAGATAAAGAGCTTCGCATGTAGATGGACGTGTGTAATCTTTGGTTATCCTTTTTATGGCCTTACTGAAATAGCTTCTTGCATTTATGTAATCACCATTTTTAAGATATATATTACCAACTGCGGTATTAGTTCTTATATCGGACGGGTCGCGAAGCAGGGCTTCTTTATAGTAATCCATCGGATTTACCGTAGGATTATAAAACTGTTCAATCCTGTTACCTGTTAAATACAATTCTTCAATAGTGGCAATATTCTTGGGCAATGGAGGACTTTCAACTATATCTGGAAGTTTTTCCACGTACTTTTGTTCAACCGGTTGATAAGAAACAAGTACTTCGCCTGTTTCCGTATTGACCATTTCGGTGTAGAGATCCGTCAGTTTGTAGATACCATCCATTTTTACTGACTGGGTGAAACCTGCTACAGGAGAAATCTCCAAATTCTTTTCAAAAATAACTTTACCGCTGTTTTTGAGAATAATTTTTGCTTTACTTACTTTCTGAGTGGAATAATAACCCAGGAATACTGTATTTTTTTCCCTTGATTCAAGATTAACTGCTCCATTAAGGTTTGCATATTTGAAACCTTGTATATCTTTAATCGGATACCAGTACTGTTTAAATGATTTTACTTCATAAGGCTTGATCCAGCTATAGTCAGGCTGATTATCAGAAAATGCACCAACCATAATTTCCACATATGGTCCGGCATTCTCGGTCAGTCTGCTTTCAGTCGCCTGGCCGCGTGCACCAGATCCCCATTCCCATAATTTTGCTCCTTTAACTATATTATGATCCCCGATATGAACAGTGCCTGTTTCCTTTCCATGATCATATGCGCCCATAAAATCTTCTTTCAGGTCATAAGCAAAATATGAGTTTGCGCTAATTGTGTTTTTCCACCAACTTATATCGACACCTTTGGTAAAATCCTGTCCACGGTATATTTCCTTTGAAATAGGCCAGTGCGTAAAGTCGTTTTTAGCATGATAAGTTGCAACCTGCACACTGGGAGGGAAGATCACCTGATAATCTTTATTTGTATGGGCTGCCACATTGGCCCAATTTAAAAATGAATGAATATAAGGAGTTGGATTTAGTATTTTGACCTCTGCCTGAAAATAGGATTTCCCCGGAAATGCCGTAATCCCAATAGTCCATCTCATACGTTGCCGTGGTTCTGTTTCCCCGATCCAGATTGTTTTACTACCGTCTTTATTTTCAACCAGATCATAATCAACGGGTAAAAAGCATGAGGCTCTGTGATGATGGAGTACACACCATTCAATTCCACCGGAAACCCAGGCTCCTGTCATCCCTATATTGGTTGGTTTAACTACATCGTTTTTATAAACGAAATTATAATTATCGGTCTTATCTGTCGCATAATATAACTTCCCACCAATTTCAGGGGTAACACAAAGTTTAATATATTCGTTTTCAAGCAATAAAGCTTTCCATGTTTGATCTGTTTTTTTGTCTGAAATAACATCGTTTAATGCATATGGATAGACATATCTCGAGGCTCCCTGGTAAGACTCATTCTTAAAAAAAACAGGATTTTTGTCAGGAGGCTCAACCTTATAAGTTGGAATAACCCATTGCTGTTCTGACAGAGTAACCTGCGCCCTAAGGTGATTCCCGAAACAGGTAAAGAACCCTGCAAGGAAAATGAGCTTCGAAAATCCCTTCCGGTTAAAAACATAAAAGTTATCTTTCATAGAAGTGGTATTTAATTTATTTATCTGAATTAATTAAAATACAATTTTAATAGATTACTCAGGATATATAATAAGGTTCTGAATTAAGAATTTTACCTAACTACTTAATTTAATTTATAATTGTAGAAATAATCATCACGATTCATCCTTGAATAAATCTATTCATCTCCCCGATATTTTTAATACATAGGCATATTGACAAGGTTGCGAAGCAGGCAACTGAACTGTAAGACCCTTTTCATTTTGAGCCCATTTTAATAAATCTTTTGAACCAAGCATCTGAATATTTCTTATTTCTCCAAACCAGAGCGTTTTTCCTTTATGCAATGACTTTATTGTGACCTCTTTCCCGGGCCAGGCCATCAGAATGGCATAAATACTTTTGCCCTTGGTTGTAAACCTGATGTCTTCAGCAGTGTATTCTTTTGGCCGGTTGCTTTGATTTCCTCTTACTTCCTGTACCTTAGTCGGTCCTTCTCCCATAATTTCCCATGGCCGTGTCCCATGAATAGCCTCGCTGTTTATGGCCATCCATTGAGCCATTTCATCAAGGAACTTATAGTAAGCATCCACGATGGTACCATCGGCACGAAGGTTAATATTGAGCAACAGATTCCCATTTTTACTTACTATATCCACCAGTTGCAATACTACATCCTTTGTAAGGACTGGGCCTCTTCCCGAATATATGAGATACATGGGATTGATATAGAAAAATCCATCAAGGCCAGTATCAGTTTGCCAGGGATATTTTCTCGGTATATCGCTCTGTGCGTTTTCAAGATCCAAAACAAGTGCTTTCTGCTGTTCTTCCGAACGCGATCCTTTAACATTAATTACAACCTCGTTTTTGCCACTGTTCCATTTTTGACTTTGATTATAATAATAAGAGGCCATATCCAACCTGCGGAAAGGAAGACCGCCATCGTAATAAATCAGGTCAGGGTGATATTTGTCGATCAGGTCGACCATGCGGTTTATAAGAATCTGTTTAAAAAGTGAATCGGGCTGATCGCCGTCATCACCAGGGAAAGGGCCTGAATAGGCGCCCTGCTTAGATCCTTTATGAGGTTGCCCGTATAAATCCCGCGGATCATACCCTTCCCACCATTTGCCTTTACCATCAGATTTTGTCATCCATCCATCATAATGGACTCCTTTCAATGGCCCTGTAGTATCGGCCATGCGGGTAATCTCCCAGTATCTCCAGGTACCTTCCCCATGATTTGACACACCAAATTTCATGTTATTATGTTTTGCAGCACTCTGCCATTCCTTCACTATATCCCTTTTAGGGCCCATATTCACTGCATTCCATGGCTGGTATTTGGAGTTCCACATATCGAAGTTATCGTGATGCATAGCCATGGACACAAAATATCGTGCGCCTGCCTTGTAGTAGAGTTTCATTAAAGCTTCGGGATCCCATTTAGCGCACGTGAATAAAGGAATTAAATCCTTAAACCCAAATTCAGAAGGGTGACCATATTTAATCAGGTGATAAGAATAAGCTGGTATCAAATCAGGGAACGCCCAATTATTATCCTGTATGTACAGTCGTCTGGGAAACCAATCCCCGTACTCTGCCACACTGTTCGGACCCCAATGGGCCCAGATTCCAAACTTGGCATCGCGGAACCAATCGGGGCAATCGTATTGTTGGGAAAGCGATTGCCATGTCGGTTCAAAAGGTCCGGTTTTCGGCAGAAGCGGCTGCGCGGAACTGGCAATGGACACTACCACTAAAAGCATACCACACAAGCTAATTCGTGTAACAACATTAATTTTCATAATCTTTTAAATATTAAAATATAAAGAATACAATTTAAAAACCTTTAATAATTCAAATACCCGATAACCTGATTATTTATTCTATTTATACCTTTCGCGGTTACTTTCCCGGTTGCTCTAATAATAGAATTAATTAATTCCCCGCTTTTAGATTCTTTTCAATGTAAGAATTTGTTAAAATTGATTTACAATATTTTATAATTCTTCTAACCATCTAAAAAAAGTAAAGTGAATTTTTTACTTTTATGTTCATGGTCAATCGGAAATTGACTGAAAAACAAGGTTTTTGAACTTGCCGATCAAATTTTCACTCCAATAATTGTCTACCTGAGACATAAAAATCCCTACAAGATCTTCTTTAGGATCAACCCAGAATCGCGTATAGAATGCGCCATCCCAACCGAAAGTTCCGAGAGATTCAAGTTCATCAAATACTCCTCTTTCGGTACGTATTCCAAATCCATAACCAAATTTATCTCCCATTATCCCGTTATGGGCGAAAGAAGTAAAGATGAAGATATCGCCAATGGAATTTGTGGTCATTAATTCAACACTCTTCCGGCTGAGTATCCGGTTTCCATCCAGTTCCCCCTTATTCAGTAACATTTGTGCGAACCTTGCATAATCACTGGCAGTAGAAACCAATCCGGCTCCACCTGAAAAATATGTTTGAGGTTCAGGGTATGGAAAATATTTTGTAACCTTTTCCAACTTTCCATTGCCTGCCATTATATACAAAGTGGCCAAGCGTGAGAACTTTTCACGTGGAAGAGTAAAATATGTATCCTGCATTTTCAATGGTTCAAAAATCCGTTTCTTCATGAATTCATCCAGTGGCATCTTACTTACAACCTCAATAAGATAACCGAGTACATCGACAGACATACCATAATTAAATTCTTCGCCTGGTTGTGAAACTAGTGGCAATGGTCCCAGTTTTTTTATCATTTCGCCAATTGTCCCTTTAGTAGGTAGCAATCCAACTGTCATGCCTGCCTGCTGATAATACCTTCCCTGCAAAGCACTGCCATAAGTGATGCCGGAAGTATGGTTAAGCAGTTCCCGTATGGTAATTTCACTTTTAGCGGGTATAAGAATAGTACTGTCTGATGCAGGAGATCTTTTAGCTACCTTTGGGTTTTTAAACTCGGGTATAAATTTTGAAACAGGATCTGTCAATAGAAAGTAACCTTCCTCATATAATGTCATTACGGCAACTGAAGTTATGGCTTTAGTCATTGAAGCTATCCGGAATATGGCATCATTTGTCATTGTCTTTTTTTCTTCAATATCCTTTAATCCGAAAGATTTGAAATACCCTACTTTCCCGTGACGAATAACCATAGCTACTGCACCTGGTAATTTCCCCTCTTTTATATAACTGTTCAACACTGTATCTATCCGGTTCAACCTTTCAGAAGAGAGACCTATGTTTTCAGGAGCAGTGACAGGTAATCCCTGCCCCGGGGCAATCCATACTGTAGATATAAGGATTGTAAAAAAGAAGATCATTTTATAGATTACTGTGATGAAATGATTTCGATCCATAATATTTTGTTATTAAAATTGAAGTCTCTAGTAATTGACTATGGTGTCAATTTGTTTTTATCAATGCAGTTAATGATCACGCTTGCACTTTGTAATCCAGGAGATGTAGCGATTACTGTTATAACTCCCGGGGTATAGGACCTCATGGTCATCCTCGCCATACCATACCGCATGCACCTTGTATCAGGAGAGGTAGCATTATCAAATGTCATAGAAGAACCTGTGGGGAATAGTCCGCCGCCGGTAGCCGTAAGTGTTATTGGAGGATTATTATCTAAAGCCATACCGTTTGTGTCCGTGATTTGAGCTGAAAGCTCGCAATCATCCGTACCGTTATTTCCAATGATAAGGGTATCCGCAGTCAGGATTATTTTAGCCCCTATACCAGCTACAGGAAATGTATAGGAAGTCCCCAGATTTTCCATCCGATATTGATACCACTCCGGACCTGGAATTCTATAGTAATCTACCACTCCGCCCAGTCCGCCGTAATCACTTAGAAATGAGCCGTAGCCATACCCAACCCATCTGACTTGACCAGCACGCCATGGAAATTTAGCTACACCGACATGATCGTAGTACTCGGTTATTACATTGGGCATCCCTGGGTTTTGATAGGTAGAGATGGTCGCTCCATCCCCATTATAACCGATGACAGGGGCTAACTGATCAAATCCACTTCGTTGAGCACCACCCACCGCAACCTCCCTTGAAGGATCAAGAGAATGGGAGAGAGCCACCAAAACCTTATAGAAAGCCTTGCACTTTGTCATGCTGATTCCTTCTGGCACATCGAATGTTTCGTTTCCCATGCTCCAAATAATAATGCTTGGATGGTTTCGTCTTTCCCTAATAAATTCCGTTAATTGTTGTTTCAAATTTTCTTCAAACGGTTGCTGGTCTTGAGTTTTAGTAGGATAGGAGCTTTGCCGCCAGCCGCCATCTTCGTTTGTATCAAATCCACCTACTCCCCAGAAAGAATTTTCTGCCCATGCAAAGATACCCACCTGGTCGGTAGCATCATTCCAGGAAACGTCATGAGGGTTATGACATTCTCTGATGAGATTGAAACCGGCTTCCTTCATAAGTCTCACGTCCCTTCGGAATCCCGCATTGGTCTGCGCAATCCCCCATCCCGCGCGATCGTCGTGCGCATTCACACCATTGATCAAAACATGCTTTCCATTCAGATAGAATCCCTGATCGGCAGTCCACTTTATCGATCTGATACCTAGAGGACTCTCGTAATTATCTACCACACCATGTTCATCCGATACTGTGGTTAGCACCTTGTACATATAAGGTGTTTCGGGAGACCATAGATGGGGATTGGCAATGGGCTGACTGGTTTGGTCAAACTCATAAATTGCCCCTGCCTTTATCGACTGAGTGTTAACCATGGATGTAACTATCGTATTGTTTACACCAATGATGGTCGTCTTAACTGAGCAGTTTACTGATCTTAAATTTTCGTTTTTTATTTCCGTTTTTACATTGACAGTTGCCTGAGATGCAGAAACCTGAGGAGTGGTAACAAATGTACCGTACCAGGTCACATGAAGAGGATCGGTAATAACAAGATACACGTCCCTGTGGATACCCCCTAAAAATAACCAGTCTGCCCCACGTGGTGCAATTTTCGGGTCCCATTTATTATTCACCCGTACTGCAATGACATTATCTCCATCTGAGACTGCGTTGGTGATATCGAAATTAAACCCAGTAAATCCGCCCTTATGTACTCCTATCAATATCCCATTGATGTACACTTCCGCTACCTGGAAAGCTGCCTCGAATTCCAGAAAGATTTTTCTTGAGACTTTCCATTCTGTTCTAACATTGATATGCCTCCTGTACCAACCGTATCCGACATACCAGAAGACTCCTTTTTTAAGTGAATAATAAGGAATGTCAAATACATGCGGCAGGTTTACCTTAGTCCAATTAGCATCATTGTAACCGGTCGCTTCTGCACCGTTAATATCTCCTTTAAAAAATTTCCAATCAGAATTCAGGATGATTATTTTCCTTTCAGCATTGAGAATGTTTGCAGTGGCGGAAAGTTCTTTCGGGGCAGAAGACGTGGAAACCATTTGGGCATTACCAATAAGGCATGTTCCAAACGTCAGGAACAAGGTCCCGGCCAGACAAAACGCCTTAAAAGAGTTGATTGAAACCAATTTAAATGATAAGAAATAAGTCAAATGTTCAATTTTTGGTTTCATAAGATAAATTTATATTCTTATTTAAAAATTAGAGTTTCCTGAAGTCGATCCTCTGCAAAGCACTACATTATTACCCCGACTATCCGGCCTATATATTACTTTTTGAATTCAATTCTAAAAGCAGGAACCTGTATTGTTCCGGATTGAAGAGTTTTCAACTTGCCAATTACCAACGCAGTATCTTCCTGTTTCCAAACTATTTTTTCATCACTACCAACCATCTCAACAGAAGCAATATCTTTGACTTGATACTTTGATTTCTTTCCCAGTGAGGTAATTTTTAATTCTTCAGATGGGGCAGCCAGACAAAAAGCATAAAGAGTATCCCCTTTTGTTGTGAAACGTATGTCCCTGGCAGTATAAGCATCTGAAATTCTTCTCTCATTATTAAATCTGTTGAATTCGATTACCGGTGCATCTGCAGGTTTCTCTCCCCATACTTTCCATGGACGGGATCCGTAAATACCTTCGCCGTTAACTTTAATCCATTCTCCAATTTCGTCGAGAATTTTAAGCACATCCGACTCAAGGTCTCCTTCAGGAGTTTGAACAATATTGAGTAGTAAATTTCCATTCTTGCTTACAATATCAACCAACATCTGAATTATCTGAGTTGAAGTCTTATAACTTTGTCCGGTACTATAAAACCAGTCACCTATCGAAGTATCTGTCTGCCATGGAACAGGACTGCCATCATCCTTAACACTACGTTCAAGGTCTTCTACAAACATAACCCCCTGTCCTGGTTTTGTATCCTTGCTATTATAAACCGCTTCAAGTTTTCCTCCATTATTCTCGATATTCCCATTATAAAAATTAGCTAACATACTAGTAGAGATATTCCCCCAGCTAAAAGGGGCGTCAGAATACAATAGATCGGGGTGATAAGTATCAACAAGTTCCTTGACTTTATAATACCAATCCCGTTTAAGTTCCTCAGATATCAAAAACCAGTTTCCGGGTTTATATGGATTCACACTGTCAATTTTATCATGATAGAGATCTGCATATTTTGGATTGACCCCATCATATGGTACTCCTTTCAAAGGCCCTATTGTATCTGAGGCATGGCTTGACTGGAACCATCTATAACTGGCGCCGGTGTGCTCTGAAACTCCGAAGTGAAGACCGTATTTTTTGGCAGCTTGCTGCCAGAGACTAACAACATCTTTCTTTGGACCCATATTCACTGCATTATAGGGATTTATTTTTGAGTTCCATAGAAAGAAATTGTCGTGATGAGAACCCATACTGACAAAATATTTTGCCCCTATTTTTTTATAAAGAGCCATGAGCTTATCCGGATCCCATTTTTCAGCTTTCCATAGTGCAATGATATCTTTATAACCAAATTTTGAAGGGTGTCCGTAATACTCTACATGATAATTATATTGGCGACTTCCCTGAATATACATATTCCTTGCATACCAATCACCCTGCCGTGGAACTGCCTGTGGGCCCCAATGAGCCCAAAATCCAAGTTTCGCATCACGGAACCATTTAGGACATTGATATTTACTCAGAGACTCCTGAGTTGGTATAAAAGGTCCTTTAACTATCTTTAATTCTTTCGTATTGCATGAAGCAAGAAATGCCACTGAAATTATAAATGAAAATGTAAATACTGATATTAATAGCCTTTTTTTCATGAATTTCCTGTTAAACATATTGGTATATATTTGCAACTAATTATTCCTAGAAAATTATTATAAATCCACTTTTTTCAATCTCCATTACAATCCTGTCAATGGCCAGTGATACGGGCCATAATCCGATCAAGTGCAATCGCATCAAAATATTCCTGATCCTGATTCTCGTAAGGTACATCAACCATTATAGGTACTTTAGGGTTCAGACTGATAAATTTAACCAGTTCTTCCTCACGGTTTGATGCTGCGATTGGTCCATAAGCATTCCACGTAAGACCTTCCAAATCATATGCAGGAGTGTTTACGATCCACAAACCGATGTGCTCTTTCATCTCCTTCGTGATTTCCTTTGGGTCGGTCTTTTCGTCTAGAAGCAAAGCTGTACTCGGTGCAAGTTTAAGATTGGGCAATCCTAACCTGTTGATGAATTGCATCGCCTCTACCAGGTCTCTTGGCGGTCTGTTTGGAGCCATCCGAAGATAAACCATTATATTATGAGATTCTGCTTCATGGCAAATTTTAGTCATAGTTGTATCATAACTCTTCCAGGTAGCTTCCTTCGAAATATTATTTTCGACGAATCTCTGAAGCGGAATAAGCAGATCATGTGCTCCCAGAATTTCCATTTTCTCTATAACGTTGAGAATGCGTGCCACACTTTGTTTATATTCCGGTTCTATGTTGTTCACAATTCTGAGATCGGGAAATAGGTTTATGCCCGATGTCAGATCCACCATAATCTTAACCTTCTGCAAACCAAGCCAGCCGGCTTCCTGTCTAAGCGTCGATTTCTCACAATTGGCTAAGTATTTCCAGTCTACTGTGACTCCGTCATAATGCTGGAAGAAGGTCGGCCTTGTAAGTATCTCATCCTGAATCTTAACAGTTCCACGTAATGGAAGAAAACGATTTTGGGGATTGGCAGGAGGTGTAATATGTGCAATCTCTTCCACGCCTTCCTCCTTCACCCTGACACGGAAGATCCGAATATCGCCGCCGGCGATTGTATTCTTTCCGCTTGTACCTATATTTGCATTCTCAAACCCTTCCGGTAAATAACCGATAGCTTTTTTCTCAGACTGATCAAGCGGAATTTCATCAATTGTTTGTATCAGTCCAACTTTCGAGACGATCCTTAATGGCAATTCCATCAATGAGTTGTTGGAGATTCCGAGAGTGTAATCACCAGTTCGCCTCCGGCAAACGATTAGTGAAAGCCCATCACCGGCTTCGAACAATTTCTGGCTCTGAAACGCCTGATCAAGTACATCCCGGACATGATGAAGAATAGGATATGGATTTACTAATGGCTTATCCACAGGGCTTACTATCGGTTCCTTTACAGTGGTTTCTGCTCCAATGCCAAACGGACTTGCAAACACCGAAATCATACCATTACCCAACGGCATCCTGATTACCGCCGGAGTACCCTTTACACTGGCCAGAATCTGTACTCCAGCAGGAACACTCAGGGGCAACAGTTCAAATGGTTGACTCTCTGTAATCGAACCGGATCCAAAAGAAATCTTTTGCTCACCGTTGAAAAGTTTGGCAGGTCCTTCACATTCGATACCAGCCAGACCACCGGGCAGATTCCTGAGACTGCCGGCTGTGATGAACAGCTTTCCGCCATGTTCAACATACGTTAGGAGTTTGTCGCGAACCTCTGCCCCTCCTGAAAGTTCTCCTGCCACAACCATTAGCGGATACCTCTCCAGCAGCCACTCTGGTGCATCACTCAGGATGACATCAGATGCATCTCCATAGGGTGTACTGGTAGCGAAACCTGTTTCATCATGGAAAAATGATGAGTTCTGATAACCCGGGTAAAGCATATCAAAAATATTGTTTGTGAGATAGTCTCCGCTTCCATACGGTAGATTTCCCCATACACGGTAAAGGATGTTATCGTAATCCGGGAAAATCCAGCCCATATAGAAATCCATCATAATACATATCGGAGTTTGCATTACACCGGGTTGGCCATTTTCCCTGACCCATCTCTGGGCCGACTGTTGAATTTTACCGATAGGAGATAAGCTGTCTCCGGCGAACCATTCATTCTCGAAACCTACCAGCATTGAATTATATAAAATGTGGCTGTAAAGAAGACGTTTCAAAAGACTGAGACTAGTTCCCATTGTAGGGCGGCTGTTGGTGCCACCATAGCTCTTTCCCCCCCAGCGATTATATATAGAGGCATTACCAAACCATGGCACTCCATACTCTTTACCTGCACCACGATCGAACGCATAAAACACTTGGGCATTAGGGTGTTCCTGCGCTGCCTCGGACCCTACAAACGTATATAACCCCTCCTTTAAAAAATAGTGCCCGTATGTAATAGCCGTAAGAGCGGCCATTTTGTTTCCGCACTCATTTGTTATCTTCTCCATATGCCTGTGAAAATTAAGATATTGCTGGGGCCTATCAACTGACGAAGGATACAGCTGGCTGGCATAAGCAATGACATAACGTCCGTCTTGTTCTCCCATATCCATTCCCAGCCAATGGTCTCCCAGCTTCGTCTCAAACAAGTCTGATGTCTCAGGAGATAAGTTGATTTGCTGCCATTGTCCACCCGAGCCGGAACCCGGAACATAGCCCCATATCTGATAAAGGAAGAGGTTCCGTTTTTTTATTTCGTCAACCAGATCGGGTATATTATTAGCAACCAGGAAAGAATGATTCGGCCAGATAATATCTCCCAGATCAAATGTCTTTGTAAATCGCTCTATCTCCTCAGCGTAACCAGTAATTTGTCCGTTTACTACATGAAAATTCCGCAGTGTGGTAAAATGAGTCCGGTTGCCCATCAGGTTCCAGTCAGGCGGCTTTACATACCTGCGGACATCATCCGGATATTCACGTGGATTGAGTAATTGCCCGTAAACCTTTAACCCGGCAATGTGCATTATCTGACCATGCAGTGGTTGAACAATAACTAAAGCCAATATAAGGGCAATGGAAAGTCCATATTTCATTCTCTTTATGAGTTAGTCTTTGATGTTTTTAATACAATAATTAAACGGATCTATTAGACTTCTATAGATAGTATATGTAAAATCCTGTTACTGATAGAAACTGAAAATGAAAATAAGAAACCTGGCAAGCAATTTTGGAAACTGAAATTCAGGTATACTTATGTTTAAGAAAAAGATGGAGGTCAAGAAGTCTCAACCTCCATCAAAAAACTCCTACCATCCCGGGTTTTGAACAAGCTTTGTATTAAGTGTTAGCTGATCAGATGGGAGAGGCAAAAAGTATAATTTATCAACCCACGTGCGTGATGCAATTGCATATGCCTGTATCAGGTTTTTATTCTTACCATCCCAGTCTGTTATGTTTAAAAGTGCCCTTCCGGCAAACTGATCTAGTCCGTTGTTGTAAAACTTATACCTTGCTATAACATCGTTATTGACCACAATTCCCACCATCGTTTTAGGATTCTCAAGAAGTTTACCTGCCTTCCAGCGGAGAATATCTTCCCAACGACGATTCTCAAAGGAAAGTTCTACCCTTCGCTCACGTCTTATTTCATATATAAGAGGGGATACAACATAACCGTATCGTGGCTGACCATTTATAAGAGAATTCGGATCGACAGGCGGGCTTATTGATAAACGGCCCATAGTGAAGTTTCCGGGTTCATCCAGCCTTGCACGCAACAAATTAATGGAATTGTCAATGTCGCCCTGTGTAATGTCGCCCAGTTCAGCTTTTGCCTCAGCAAATGTCAAAAGAACTTCGGCATACCTGAAAATATTCCAGTCATCTGAAGTCATATTAGCATCATTCTGTATAGGAAGAGGATCTCTGTATTTACTTGGCATATAGCCTGTAGGGCATACGTTTGCAGCTACCGGAGTAACGGGATAGGTAACAAGTTCAGTCCCCTTCATATACATTGGCAGTAATTTATTATCAATTGTGTTCCTCAAGCGGGGATCCCTGTTAGTCATTTCCATCGATGCAGAGTCATCTCCATGATATAGCGGGCTGAGTGCAATTGGCAGACCGTCCGTGCAAAGGAAGTCCTCGATGAAATCTTTCGGTACTGAATATGCTGTTGTCCCAAAAGCGCTACCTGATTGCCTGTTTGTTACAATGTTAGTTATGAAAATACGAGGAAGTATACACTCTTTATTGGATGTCAGATCTTCAGTAATAAATTGCGCCTTGTAATATAAGGGATATCCGGGAATGTAAAAGTTAGTATTCGCTTTCACAATCTGATATCCACCATTAGTCATTATGTCCTGACAAGCATTAACAGCTATTGTTAAATATGCGTTACCACTCTGGCCCCTGTATTTCAGATAGGTTCCTTCAAATAGAGCAACACGTGCCAGCATTACTTCAGCGGCATATTTATGCAATCTTCCGACAGGCAGCTGCGAAGGAAGCTTTAAATTGGCTACTGCAAACTGAAGATCCGCAATAATGCTATCTATTACTACATTCATTGGAGTGCGGGCAGCGTATAAAATATTAACATCGGTTACATTTAGATTTTTGCTTACCCAGGGAACATCTCCGAAGGATTTGACTTTATTGAAGTATTCATTTGCCCTAAAAAACTTGATCTCTCCGAGATTTTGTTTGATATCTGTCGGATCACCAACAACTGTTTGATAATGAGTCAAGACATAGTTCAGGTTTCTTATATTTGCCCAGTCAGTGGCAGCCCAGCCTCCACCGGTTGCAGGAACTGAAAGATTATTAAAAAAACGGGGGTCCGGTGTACTAGGAAGATAGTTATCGGTGGCTGCATCATAAAAAACCTGGCTGTTGTAAGTCGGCCCGTCCAGAGTATTGTAGAAGCCATTAGCAAACAACTGCATGTCAGCAGGAGTTTTCCAGTAGTTCAAATCGGTAATTGAATCCTCAGGAATAGTATCAATTACTTTTGAACATGAAGAAATAATCAATAACATTCCTGCTATTATAATTACATAAGCTTTTATTTTCATTTTATTATGATTTTAATAATTTAAAATGTAATATTAATACCAAAATCGTAAGATTTGGGTATAGGGTATCCAGTGTCTGAAGTAACCTCAGGATCATAAAGCTTTGTAAGTTTGGTAAAAGTCAAAACGTTTTGCATAGTAAAATAAATCCTTAAGTTACTTATAGCTGCCTTTTTTACCAGTTGTTCCGGTAATGTAAACCCAAGGGATACCTGTTTAAGCCGCATATAAGCTGCATTCTGAAGATACCTTCCACAAATCTCTCTGTTTCCATGTCCTCCACTACCCCATCCACTTAAATAATTATTGGGGAGATAGGCCCCTTTATTATCTGGTGTCCAGTAGTCCATAGCATATTTCGAAGGAGCAAATCCGTAATACCCGTTGGTTCCAAAGAAACGATCCTGGTCAGCCCAATCAAGATTAGGCCATAGATCTCTTTTCCCCACACCCTGAACAAAAATGCTCGCATCAATTCCTTTCCATGCACCATTCAGTGTCACACCATACAGATATCTGGGCGTAGTGTTACCGATAATGTGTTGGTCACCGGGATCTGAAACTGTATTTGTTCCCCTGGTAATTTTTCCATCACCGTTTCTGTCTGCATATTTTGTATCACCCGGGAGCCACGTTCCCCCATATATTTGGGATTGGTCAGCCCATGATGTGATTTCGGCGGTCGATTGGAATAATCCGGGAGAATCATATCCCCATATTTCTCCAAGTTTTTCCCCGACATAAGGACTGCTCAGCAACTTGGTAGGATTCGAAAACTTTGTAAATTCTGTCTGAGCATCAGACAAGTTGGCTGAGATACTATAAGAAAATTTGCCGATATTGTCTTTCCAGCCGGCATTAAGTTCCCATCCGTAAGTTTTCAGATTAGCGGCATTTTCATTGGGTACTGCAGCACCAAGTATTGCCGGTAGAGTCTGTCCTGCTGTAAGCATTCCGATTGTGGCCCTGTTGAAGTAATCGAAGGTAACTGTCAGTTTATTATTTATGAAACCTAAATCAGCGCCAATATCCCATTGATTTACTTTTTCCCAGGTTAAACTGGGGCTGACCAAAGCACCTGCCTGTAAGACAACGGGAGTAGCTCCTGCAAAGATGTAACTTGCATTATTAGCTGCTGCCTGGGCAGCTGTAGGGGCAGTAATAATATTATAGGAGGAAACATAGGGAAAGTCCCCAGAAACGTTCTGGTTACCTAAAGATCCGTACGAACTCCTCACTTTGAGAAGACTTACATGAGATCTCATATTATCCCAGAACGCTTCTTTTGATATAACCCATCCTCCTGATACAGATGGAAAGAAAGCAAACCTGTCTCCTGACGGAAATTTTGAAGAACCGTCATATCTTCCATTTAATTCAAGAAGATATTTGCCGTCATAATCATAATTCAATCTGAAAAATGCTCCCTGAATGGCCCAGAGTGTAGCACTTCCATTTACATTTTGTGTCCCTGTGGCCCGGTTTATAGCAGGAAGGTCGTTATTAATCAGTTGAAATCTTTGTGCACTGAAGAAATCAGTTTTAGAGGTTTCCTGGTTAAATCCTACCAGCAATTTAATATTATTCTTCGAAATGCTCTTTGAATAATCTGCATAAATATTTAATGCTGTATAAAAACGTTGTGTATTGTCTTTTAGAACATAATTTGGATTTGTCCAGGGAAAAAGAGCTGATGTGCCATCTGCTCTTTTTTCATAATATGAACGAACATACTTGTCATGATTTTGAAAGTACGGATTGAAGGTATAGTCTGCATTAATATTCAGGTCTTTTAAAGGGTGGATAGTAATTGCACCAGTTGTAAAGAGATCACTTACTTTTGTATGATCATAACCACCTAGCAGAGATACGGAAAACGGGTTAGTAAAATGTCCTTCTCCAGACCATGAACCATCAGGAAGTTTTAAAGGTATCAGTGGGGAAATATCCCAGTTTTCATTATCCATGCTTGTGTTTTGTGAAGGATGATCCTGAAAACCATATGAATACTTTGTTCTTGCTGAAATTGTTAACCAATCAAAAATATCGGAATTAACATTAATGTTGATGTTTTGCCTGTTATAATAATCTTTATAAACAGCTACTAGTCCGGTCTGATACATATAACCATAGGAAACATAGTATTGAGTTTTCGCTGATCCTCCCGTTATGCTAGCATTTATTTGTTTCACTGAACCGTTTTTATGGAGTACTTTTGCCCAGTTGGTATTAGCGCAATAATTATACACTCCTGTGAGGTCAATTGTTGGATCATAGAAGACATCTGAATTATGTGTAGGATCATTATAATAAGCCAGAATATGATTTGTCATTCGTTGATCAAATAAGTTTGTTCCGTTAGTATTCTGATTGGCGTAATTTGTAAAGTCAAGATATTGCTTGCTATCGGCCATTTCTGCAACATGAGTTGGTTGTGTAATAGAATAAGAACTTGAAAGCTTAAATGTTGGTCTTTGGTCTTTCATTCCCTTTTTTGTAGTAATTAATATCACACCATAAGCAGCTCTTGCTCCGTAAATTGCAGCCGATGAGGCATCTTTCAGTACTGTGACGCTTTCAATGTCTTCAGGGTTTACTAAGTTAGGATCCTGAACAACCCCATCAACAAGGACGAGAGGAGTGCCTCCATTTATTGATGTATAACCACGTATATTGAATGCTGCTCCTGATCCGGGTGCATAACTGCTCTGAGATACCTGGAGGTTTGAAATTGTACCTTCAAGACCACTTCCAAGATTGACAATCGGACGACTTTGTAAAACTGTGGCATTTACCTGCGATACAGCTCCTGTAAGATCTGACTTTTTCTCAGTTCCATAACCGACTACTATTACCTCATTCAGGATTAAAGATGTCTCAGTCATTGTGACATCTATTTTTGTTGTGCCATTTAAAGGAATTTCTTGTGTATTCATTCCGATAAAAGAAAATACAAGAGTAGCATTCTGAGCCACATTATTAATAGTGAATTTTCCTGCAGCATCAGTCAAAGTACCTTGGGTGGTTCCTTTTATGCTTACAGTAACCCCTAGCATCGGGTTACCTTTGGAATCAATAACAGTTCCACTGATTTGTCTCTGCTGGATTTCAGATCCAGATGCAATAGCCAATAAACTACTTTCTAATGGTTCTGTAGTTAATATAATTTTCCTATCAAGAACTAAATAGTTAACATTTGTCCCTTTAAATAATTCAGGAAGAATGTCGGTAATCAATTCATTATCTGCCTGAACAGAAACAATTCTGTTAATATCAATTTGTTTCTGGTTGAAAATAAAATAAAAATCACTCTGACTTTCTATCTTATCTATTACCTGTTCAAGGCTTTTGTTTTCCATATCCAATGATACCTTTGCTACTTGGGAATAGGTAGGAACGGCCAGGATAGTTGAAGCACTAACCAGTGTAATGAGAAACGAGATTTTAAGTACCATGATTATTTTTTTTAGGGTTGGGTGTAAATATACCCAGAAATCAAAATTTTTTTTCATAACTTTGATGCGATTTAAGTTAGGTTATTATTGTTAGATAGTAACTTAGCAATATCTACAGGAAGGCGGTTCTATCGCTTTCCTGTTTTGCTAATAGAGATTTGTAAAATGTTGTTCCATAGGCAATGTCTTTTAGATTAAAAACTAGGTTATTTGGTTTTGAGTGTAATTATCACCTTCTTCTTAGAAAAAGTACCATTCGGATCAAGAGACTCATTTTCAATTCTATAATTAACAGGCATACTTCGTCTCAACAAAACTAATACTTCTTCAAGGCTATCGTCCAGGAAGGTCGCACGCCACCTTAAATCTTCAGTGGAATTAACATCAACTTCAACATCAACATTATACCACCGTTCCAGTCTTCTGGCAATAACATCCAACGGATCATTCCTAAATATCAGTTTACCTTCTTTCCATGAAGAGTATTTCTGTGGTTGCACTACCTCAGCAGAAAATTTTTTGAGAGTTTTATCATATATGATCAAATCATTAGGATTCATTGTGTAGGATTTATTCAATTCCTTATTGTTTAATAATAGTTTTCCTTCCTCAAGAACCACTTCAACAGTTTTTTCATTCTCATAAGAGGCTATATTAAACCTGGTACCTAATACCTTAACATTAATTTCAGGTGTGTTCACTATAAATGGTCTTTTTTTATCTTTAAAAACATCAAAAAAAGCTTCACCTTTAAGAGTAACTTGCCGATCAGAATTGAAATTCCCATTATATTTTACACTTGAATTACTATTTAACCATCCTGTTGTGCCATCAGGTAGGCTAAACTGTGCTCGTGTCCAAGCTGGAGCCTTTATTTCAACCCACGCTTGTCTGTTTAATACTGTATCTTTATAAGTATGTATTCCAAAAAAGAATATAAGAGGTAGTAATACTACTCCTGCTATACGCAATGACCATTTAGTTATTTTATCAAATGACCTTGCTTTGCTAGCTGATAACCTGGTATTTATTTCATAATGAATTCTGTATAGTATATGATCAAGATTTTTTTTACCCTTCTCATCTTCTGTTAATAATTCGTAAAACTGCTTCAACAAAACATGTTTTAAGTCATCCTCTTTACTATTATCACAAAACACTTCATCTATATAGGATGCATCCTCATCAGTATATTTGCCTTTGAAAAAACGGTCTATTTTTTCATTATCCAATCCCATTTCAATCATACAATTATCTCCTTGTCTATTTCTTTTAAATGTTCAACATTTGATAAAACCCGATTCATCTATTTACTCCAAAAAAAAAGCAGCTCTTCAGTCAAGAAGAACCACTTTTTACCCTATTAATTAACTAACCGATAC
>JBARBF010000138.1:0-2403 GCA_049792755.1 Bacteroidales bacterium
CATTAAGGTTCTCGACCGTCTTCAGTCCTAATAAGGATGGAGAGATAGAATTGGATCACCTTCCTACAGGAGGCTCACAGATTGACCAGTTCTTCTTCCCGCCAATAAGGGAGAAAGTAATTGAGTATAAGCTTCAGATCTTTAACAGGCTTGGCGTTTTGATATTCGAAAGTCATGATATTAATGTACCATGGAACGGATACTACAAGAGTAAGCTTTGCGAACAGGGAGTTTATGTCTGGTACGTTGAAGGGAAATACGCCAACGGCATGCCATTCAAGAAGGTGGGAGATGTGACGTTGTTACACTAGAATTACCCCCCAATGCAGGCCCCCCAACCCCCCTAAAGGGGGCTAAATCCGGACCGCAACCTAAAATAAGAGCTCGTTGAAAGACGGGCTTTCTTTTTGTCCTTATAAACTCACCCCCTTCCTCTATAGCCGTCAAACCTAAGCTTTGTTTCTTGCCTTAGATACTCACCCCCTTCCCCTCTCTGCTCCGCAAAGAGGGGAGATCTCCTTACGCAAACTTTGAGTATAAATGAGAGGGGAATTGAGTATTTTTACTAAAACATTATCCAGTGAATAGAACAAATAGTTCAGGTGTTAAATACTTTGATACAGATTTCTATTGATATAACTTACCTTGACATTTGTCCTTATTAAAGAGCATTTATTTTATAAAATTATTGTCTGTATCAAATTCAGCACATATAAAAAGTAGAATATTAATAATCATAGTAGGATCTTTATCACGTGCAGCTCCCCTCTTTACGCTAGTCTACTCTTTATACACATCTTTTCTTTTAAAGTATTCTAAAGCCATTTGGAACCCATCCGCCTTATCATAGAACCTGTCGGTTCCATTCTTAATTGATATGTACCCTGGTGGTCCCTGAGATTGGTAACCACTCCATCCACCTAGTCTGCCCATAGCCCAGGTAGCCCATTGGAGAGAACCAATTTCATATGGGTTTTTGAGTTTTTCCGTCTTACCCTCCAGCTTCTCCATATATAGTGTAAGAAAATACATTAGTTCTTTTGAAAAGATTATGTTGGCATTAATTTTATGACTGTTTGAGAGAGACAATTTCAATATCATAGTTGTCAATGCTGCTTGTAAAGCTAAGACAGCTAGTTTCTTAAGACCGCCTCCTGTTTCTAATTGGGATTCTTCAATTGCAAAACCCTTACTTTTTAAAACGCGGAATAACTCTTCTATAAACCATCTTAAACCGTACCATTCAACGCATTTAAGAGCATCCTCGGTGCATTCGATTGAATGTGTTGTTAACAACCTCCATAATATTGGATCTTCTTTATCTGGTGTGCTTCCTGGGAGCTCTCTTGCTTCAATAGCCCACATCTCAACATAACTCGGCCTACCCTCCAAAGGCCTGTTCTTAGGATGTTTTATCTTTACTTTCTCATACTTTAAGGACATCTTTGCTTTTCGCTTGACCCTTTTGCGATTATTGCGAATGTCGAGTTCATAGCTAGCTCTCTGCTCTGAAGATGCCAGCTTTTCAAATAAGTTTTGATCTTCTCCCCACAGCTTCCTATTGATCTTTGCTCTGATCAATAAATGAGTCCTCTGGTCAGGAACTGTAACAAATTCATCAAAGACATCAGATTCTCTGTCGCCTATAAATGTTAAGCAAATTGCTTCTGTGAGCAATTCTTTAGTCTCTTCAGCACTTTTTATCCACCTAAAGGATTCTTTATCCTCTATGTTCTGATTACGATAGTCTCGTTCATGTTTATTGGGCTTATCCCATGGTCTGTTCCATATTTCAATGGAAGATATTCCAATCGGTAGTTGATATTCCGGATCTATTACCAGCATCGGATGACAGAAAAATCCTGCATTGTTGCTCTTTACAACAGGACCAATGTCTTGATCACTTTCAATTCTGCCCATATGATGGGTGAAGTTAATCTCTGAAGTGTCCTGAATGCAAAGCAGATGCGTTGCTCGTTCATTGATTTTACAGGCCCGGAACACCCCCATAGCTAAATCATTATGGTCAATACTATCGTTTCTTAGCATCCTGTAGGCTCCTATTTTTTCTGTATTTGTTGGACAGAATTTATTTACTACAACATTACCAAAATCTAACATATCTTCCATAACTTTTTCTGCTCGTTTTTCAATTCTTGAATCTCGCAGAATTTCTTTAAAAAAGCCGTCGAACTGTTTGTCTTTCATGCAATTAAGATACAAAAAACAAACAAGAACTACAAACTTATAACGCTGTATATCAGCTAGTTATATTAACAATCAAAACTAAGTTATCAACACATTAATACCCTCAAAAAAGATGTGTATAAAGAGTAGACTTCGTAAAGAGGGGGTTCACGTAATAAAGTTTCAACTTTGATTATTAAGACACTCTGATTTTGC
>JBARBF010000139.1:0-28721 GCA_049792755.1 Bacteroidales bacterium
AGAGGGGGATTCGAACCCCCGGTACAGTTTCCCATACGGCAGTTTAGCAAACTGCTGGTTTAAGCCACTCACCCATCTCTCCAATACAATTAAGAACATCTTGGTGTTACGGCAGTTTAGTCCCGAAGCCTCGGGACTGGTTTAAGCCACTCACCCATCTCTCCAATACAATTAAGAACATCTTTGTGTTACGGCAGTTTAGTCCCGAAGCCTCGGGACTGGTTTAAGCCACTCACCCATCTCTCCAATATAATTCTAATACTTAGCCACCTTCACCCTCTGAAGCTTCAGCAGAGGAGGGTCATCCATATCTCTGAAATAATGTTCACAGTCTTATGAAGCGCGACAAAAGTAGGAAATCAAGCATAAAGTGCAAAATAAATAAGATTTTTATTTTAAACCCTCCAGCAGATCAGTTATCAGTTTAAAATTCTCAAGAGTCTCCTCATCAAAATCAGTAAACTTAATTTTCCCCTCCTTTACATTTGAAAGGAATCTGCTTAAAAGAAAATTTCTGGGAAGCTCTTTTTCTCTTATATATACAGAATTAGGAACAGGGATTCCCTCCCTGGATTCCAAAAGGTAGTTCTTGAAATCCAGAGTTGATAAAATATCTTCTGAATTCAAAAAAGCTCCTGGCATTTTGATAATTATTTCCCTTGTATTGCTATCAGTTTTAAAAACCGAATTCTTTAGCAGATCAGCCATATGTACCTCATCATCATTTTCAAAAAGCAAGACAGCGAAATCCAGACCCCATCCCATCATAATGTTACACAATAACGGGATGGAGGAAACATTGGTTGAAGGTATTACACAAACTTTACCTATATATCCCATTAATAGAATAATAGCATTCAACATGTAAAAGGATCCTGTATCATTTACTACCAGATTAAATCTCTTTGAGGAGAATCCCTCACTGCCCATAGGGTTACCGAGTATGCTGTGTAACGGGGTTAATGTATCGGGAGAAGCAGAAGATAACTGCAATGGATCAAGTATTCGTGAAGTGCTTCGCACGCTGTCAAGATCATCACGCTGTACTGCAAGTACCCTGTGCAGCTTATTAATCTCAACAAGATGCGGGGAATGGGTTGTGTAAATAATCTGAATTTTATCCTTAATATTCTCAAAAACTTTCAACACATCTTCCTGTGCCCTGGCATGAAGGCTCACTCCCGGTTCATCGACCAGAAGAACCATCTCTTTGTCATTGATATTAGCTGAAGCCATCAATTCCATATAGAAGGATAAAAACCATCTGACTCCCCTGCTTCTTTGCTTTGGATACAGTCTTTCACCTTCATCCTTAATCCAGAATTCAAGGTAAGGTTTGCCAGCTTTCCCTGCATAGGAGGCATTATAATGGTCAAGTTCAAATTGGATATGAATTTTATTATTCCTTCCGATTGACTGTTGCCAGAAGTCATGAAAATTGTGAGTAAGGGAATTATTAAGGTTTTCAATTTTCTGCTTGAGGATTCGACTCGATGGTTGCTGGAAAAAAGAATAATCGAGCTGAGCCAGTGAAAGGAAATTCCTGGCAGCTTTGTAACCTTCAACATTTTCGTTCCCACTTATTATATCTTCCATATCAATCCTGTTGGGCAACAGACTTCCAAAGTCTTCAAACAACTCAAATACAGGACAGTACTCAAAATATTTTTTACCTAAGAAATCACTGTTATAATTTGACTTATAAGATTTAATAACTTTAGAAACCTGATTTTTAGCTTCTTCTTCCGTAAAGCCTTCAATGATATATCCCGAAAACGCGATATGATTGTCAAGTTCCGCAATCATAAGTTCTCTTTCAGACCGGGTCTTCCGGTAATCATTCTGCACTTCTTTCCATTCCTCATCAACATCATCTTCAATTGGTCGCATCAGAAGTGTCATCCTTTGATGACGTTCTTCCAGTTTGAGCAAAAGATCCCTGAGATGAATGTCGATCTGGTTACATTTTTCCTGAAGATTCTTCCATTTTTCACCAGCCCTTTTTACAGGCTGTTTCGTCAAAAGAATTCCATTTATTTCTTCCTGCTGTTTTCTTAATTCATTAATCTGATTTTTCAGTCCGGGGAAGTAGTTATTCTTATGATTTTCCACACCTGCAGGCTTCTTACCGAATAACCGGAAACCGAATCCTTTCCCTTCCCCAGGCGAAAGCTTTGATCTGATATCTGACTCTTCTTCAATGAGTTTAGATATTGTTGCCTCCAGATCCAGGATAGAAATCATCTCTTCCTCAAGTTTCACGGTTACATCATTCAGGTAGATTCTCCACGCATCTTCAAGTGAATCGAGATATTGCCTTATCTCACCACTAACATTGATTACTGAAGAAAGATCCGCGATCCAGGTCCTGGTCAGCTCAAGCTGTGTAAGTCCCGACAATAATTCTTTTAATTCTGTGCCAGGATTCTCGGTAATTTTAATCAACCATCCTTCAGAAATAGTGAAACGGCAGCTTACTTCAGGCAAAGACAGGTCGCTGCGAAGCACATCCTCAGAGATAATTCCGGAATAAAAGACTTTCAATCCTTCCAGAACTGATGTCTTTCCTGATTCGTTCTGGCCTATAAGACAAGTAATGTTATCGGGGGAGATATTCTGCCATCCGGTATCAACAATTGATCTGAAATTCTTTATTCTGAAGGCTTTAAGCTTCATCATTCCTTAATAGTTATAATTGAAAACCAATTACCAGAACATCATCAACCTGCTGTGCTTTGCCTTTCCATTCATTAAAAGCATTTTCGAGATGTTGTTTCTGTTGCGACATCGGAAGCTCTTCAAATGAATGAATTATGCGTTTGAAATGCTTGTACTTAAATTTCTTATCTGTAATTTCTCCGAATTGATCGGAAAATCCATCTGTAAACAGATAAAATGAATCTCCGGGTTCTGATTCAATACAATTATTTGTAAATGAAGCCTCTTTTAGAGGAGCAACGCCTAAGGTCATTTTATCAGGTTTAAATTCAGTCAGTTCCCCATTTCTTATCATAATAAGCGGCCTGTTTGCGCCTGAATACTGCAGTTTTCCGGTGGCATAATCAATAATACATAATCCTATATCAATACTATCCTGTGCTTCACGGCAATTACCTGTCTGATGAAGCGCCTGCATTATTTTCTCCCGCATCAGGTTAAGTATCCTGTTGGCATTTAAACTAATATCCGACTGCATAATCTCATTCAGAAAACTTATCCCCAGAATACTCATCAGCGCTCCGGGAACTCCATGACCTGTACAATCCCCGGCGGCAATACACATTTTTTGTCTGGTCCGGAATGCATAATAGAAATCCCCGCTGACAATGTCGCGCGGAAGGAAGAGTATAAAAAAATCTTTAAGTTTTCCTTTAAGAATAGCCGGGTTAGGCATCAAAGCACGTTGTATCATCTGCGCATAACGAAGGCTGGCAACGTGATCATCAATACCCTCCTTAGGGAGCAATGAGAGCAGGTCGGGATTATCTTGGTTTTCGACGCTCATACTGGAATCTCATTAATACAGACAATAAATATACATTATTTTTAATCGTGTTCTACCACCCGGAATACATTTTAGTGATCTCTTCGCATGAGAAGTACTACATTTTCAACATGATGAGTATGTGGAAACATATCTACAGGCTGTACCCTTACAACCTGGTAATCTTCTGAAAGAAGCTGTATGTCACGCGATTGAGTTGAAGGATTACAGCTGACATATACAATCTTACCTGGACCGGCATCAGCAATTATTTTTATAACGTCCTCATGCATTCCAGCTCTTGGAGGATCGGTAATAATTACATCAGGTTTTCCGTTTGAAGCTATAAAATCTGCTGAAAGTACATCTTTCATATCACCGGCAAAAAAGTGAGTATTACTGATACCATTTATTTCTGAATTAATTATTGCATGATTTACAGATTCGGTAACATATTCTATACCTATAACTCTGTCAGCATAAGCTGCAATATAATTTGCAATTGTTCCGGTACCGGAATACAGATCGTATACGATTTCTTTCCCTGTAAGTCCTGCAAAATCTCTGGCTATCCGGTATAGTTCCAATGCCTGCCTGGTATTTGTCTGATAAAATGATTTCGGTCCGATTCTGAATTTCAACCCATCCATTTCCTCAACCAAATATTCATCTCCTTTATATATTATAGGATCCTGATCATTCAGGGAATCATTTCTTTTTGAATTTATAATGAACATCAGGGATGTGATCTGAGGAAATTCTGAAGCAAGAAAATCGAGTAAACCATTCCTCCTGGTAATATCATCATGGAAGAAAACCACTATAACCATTACTTGTCCCTCGAGAGTGTTCCGTATTACAATATTCCTGAGAAAACCCTTCTGCTCACGGAGATTAAAAAATTCCAGCTTTTTCTCATGTGCATATTTACGGACTGCGTTTCTGATAGAATTTGAAGGCTCAGGCTGAAGATGGCACTCTTCAATATCAAGAACCTTATCAAACTGTCCGGGAATGTGAAATCCAAGGGCATCTTCCTTCTTAAACCTTGTATCCGAACCCACCTCCTCTTTTGTAAGCCATCGTTTATCAGAAAAAGTGTACTCAAGTTTATTCCTGTAGAAAAATATATCAGAAGCTCCGAGAATTGGATTTGATTCAGGCAGATCAATCCTGCCAATCCTGATCAGATTATCCCTCACCTGTTTTTCCTTGAACTTAAGCTGGAGATTATATGGAAGGTGTTGCCACTTACAACCACCGCAAACTCCGAAGTGGATACACTTCGGGGCAATTCTGTCGGGTGAATATTCATGAAACCTTACAACTCTGCCTTCGAGATATTTCTTTCTTTTTTTAATAACCTTTATATCAACAAGATCGCCGGGAATTAGCATAGGAACAAATACTACAAGATTATCCACCCTGGCCAAAGAGTTTCCTTCTGCCCCGATATCAGTGATTCTCACCTTTTCCAACAAAGGGAGTTCTTTTCTTCTTCCCACTTCTCAACTTTCAATTTATAGGTACCCTTCAAAATCTGTGCAAATATAACTGTTCCTGAGAGAATTCTGTTTCTGAGCTATCATATAAGAGATATTTTATCTGACGCATTTCAGAACACAATATATTCAAGTCAATATATTAAACTAAATATGCCACAAAGGCACTAAGTCACTAAGTTGCACCAAGCAGGTATTTTTTAAAACTTGGTGAACCCTGGTGTCTTGTAGTCTTGGTGGCAAATGGAATTGTATCTCTTTTCGCGACTGCCATACTTTTCCTATATTTGCAGACATTTTATACTTTATATGGTTTCGGTTCAGGATATCTCAGTATCATTTGGCAGTTTTGATTTATTAACCAATATTTCCTTCCTGATAAATGATCAGGACAGGATAGGTCTGGCAGGAAAAAATGGTGCGGGAAAATCAACACTACTTAAAATAATCTCCGGTAATCAGAGCCCTTCATCAGGTCAGGTTGATATGTCGAAGGAGGTTACTATCGGATATCTTCCGCAGCAGATGAAAGTTGATGACACAACTACTGTAATAAATGAGACTGTCACCGCATTTTCAGAACTTATCGGTCTTTCTGAGGAAATGGAATTTTGTAGTTCTGAGATCTCAAGAAGAGAGGATTATGAATCTGACGATTATCTGAAACTTTGCGATCATCTGACAGTAATTGAAGAGAGGTACAGGATGCTTGGAGGAACAAATTATATAGCTGAAGCTGAGGTAACTCTTCTTGGCCTGGGATTTGAACGAAAAGATTTTGAAAGACCAACACAGGAGTTAAGCGGTGGTTGGAGAATGCGTATTGAACTGGCTAAGATCCTGCTCAGAAAGCCATCTCTTTTTCTTCTCGATGAACCTACCAACCACCTTGATATAGAATCAATTCAATGGCTTGAAACATTTCTTGCCAATTATTCCGGTGCTGTTGTTCTGGTATCTCACGACCGTGCTTTTCTTGACAATGTGACCAAAAGGACAATTGAAATCTCGCTCGGTAAGATTTACGACTACAAAGCCTCATGGTCAAAATATCTGGTACTCCGGGAGGAAAGAAGAGAACAACAGATTGCTTCGTTCAGAAATCAGCAGAAGATGATTGAGGACACCGAAAAGTTCATTGATCGCTTCAGGTATAAAGCTACAAAAGCTGTACAGGTTCAGTCTAAAATAAAACAGCTTGATAAAGTCGAAAGACTTGAAGTTGATGAAGAAGATAAAAGCGCAATTCATCTGAGATTCCCGGATGCACCTCGTTCCGGAACCGTAGTAGTGGAAGCGGAAGGTCTTACTAAAAAATACGGATCTCTTACGGTGCTTTACAAAATAGATTTCAAAATTTCAAGAGGAGAAAAAGTTGCATTTGTGGGTCGTAACGGAGAAGGGAAAACTACTCTGGCGAAGATTATTATCGGGGAAATAGACTGGACTGGTAATCTAAAAATAGGACATAATGTCAAAATAGGCTATTTTGCACAAAACCAGGATGTCCTGCTAGATGAGAGCAGAACAGTCCTTCAGACTATTGATGATATTGCCAAGGGCGATATAAGAACAAAGATACGAGATATGCTTGGTGCATTTTTATTCAGGGGAGATGATGTTGAGAAAAAGGTTAAAGTCCTGTCGGGTGGCGAACGGGCGAGACTTGCACTTGTAAAACTTCTACTTGAACCAAGTAATCTTCTTGTACTTGACGAGCCGACAAATCACCTTGACATGAGATCAAAGGATATACTTAAACAAGCCCTTATTAAATACGATGGCACATTAATTGTGGTATCACATGACAGGGATTTTCTGGATGGGATTGTTGGGAAGGTTTTTGAATTTAAACATAACAAAATAAAGGAAAATATTGGGGGAATTTATGATTTTCTAAGGAAGAAAAAGATTGAAAACCTTAAAGACATAGAGAGAAAAGATAAAGCTAAAAATGAGAATGCCAGGGAAAATGTATCCTCAAATAAACAGAAGTACCTTGAAAAAAAGGAATACGAACGGAATCTGAGAAAACTTAGAAAGAGACTTGAGGAATCGGAAATGGCAATCGAAAAGATAGAAGCTGAAATTGTTGCTGTGGATAAATCATTCATGGAGCCGGGAAATTCTACGGATGCACATGAAACAGATTATAAAAAATATCAGGATCTTAAGGAAAATCTGAATGAGGAAATGAATCGGTGGGCACAGTACAGCATGGAAATTGAAGAATTTTTACGAAATAACAGTTAAGAATGGATCTGCTTCAGTTTGAAAAAGAGTACAGGGTACATGTTTATGAAACAGGACCTGATGGAAAGCTTAATCTATTTTCTCTGTTCAATTATATGCAGGATATTGCCTCAGACCATGCAATTAAACTCGGATTCGGCAGGGATGACCTGATGAGAGATAACCGTTTCTGGGTTCTTTCAAGGATTTATGCAGTGATAAATAAATGGCCTTTATGGGAAGATTCAATAATTCTAAAAACATGGCCAAATGGAACTGACAAATTATTTGCTCTAAGAAATTATGAGGTGACATATCCCGATGGTAGTCACATTGCTTCCGGAACATCATCATGGTTAATCCTCGATCGCATAACAAAAAAAGTTCAGAGGCCGGATTCAGCACTTTCTCAGTATAACCTCAATCTGCAAAATGAAATTTCTCCAATAAGATATGCTGTAAAAATAAATCCTGCTCTGGAAAATGGACGGGTATCACCGGTTTTCAGAATCAGGGTAAGCGATCTGGATTTAAACCTGCACACAAATAATGTACGGTATCTGAAATGGGTAAGCGATAGTTACGATCTTGATTTCATTATGAACAATGAACCTCAATCGGCTGAAATTAACTATCTTGCAGAATCCAGATTTGATGAAGAGATAATGATAAAAACATCTGTTGAAAATGAGCAGGGCTCTTTCTATAACCATTCAATCTTCAGAACCAATGATAATAAAGAGCTTTGCAGGATAAGAATTGAATGGAGAAAGGGTAACAATAAATAATATATTAATTTTGGGCATGAAGAAGAATTATCCTATCAGCACAGTTTGTTCACTGATATCAGTTATTTTGGTTGCCGCAATACTTGATTCCTGTAAAACTACCCAGCAGACAGCTGATCACAAAGATTTGTCCTATCTTTACAATCCGACAAAAAGTCCGATCAACCCGCTGTATAACGTTATTAATCAAAGTGATGAATCATCAGTTTTGTCTGTAAGGTTTTCCAACAGCGATCTTTTTTTCTCTGAAGCTAATCCCGAAGGTGTACCGACTGCCAGGGTTCTGCTTACTGTAAAACTCTATAGTTTGAGTCAGGGGAGGGTACTGGCTGATACAGCTTTATCTGACTTAAGTATAGTCAGGGAAAACGGGAAACAGGAATATATTTTTAATATTCCCCTGAAGGTTGAAAAGGGCACTGAATATCTGGCTGAGGTAAAGATTCTAGACAGGTTGAGACTGCTGGTTGCACAGGATTTTGTTCAGTTCAATACACTTTCTTACACCAACATGTACAATTTCAGGGTCCAGGGCCATTTCGATAAAAATGAACTTTTCAGCCATGTATTAAGAATTGATGAATATATCAATCTGGTATATTCCAGAGCCCGTGTTGACAGTTTATATGTATCTTTTTACAAACCTTTCAGGGAAGTGCCTGATCCGCCATCTATGCTTCTTCCTGAAAAGACTCTCGACTATGATCCTCAGAAGGTTGTTGCAATCCCTTATTCAGATACGTTACCTATGATGTTCCCGAAAGAAGGTATATTTCTCTGCTCGGTTGACCGGAATATTAAGGATGGATTGACATTATTGAATTTAGGTTCAACTTATCCTAAAATCACTACTCCTGAAGGGATGATAGAGCCTTTGGTTTATCTTGCTTCCCAGGACGAAATGACTGAACTTAAATCAGCTGTAAAACCAAAAGCAGCCCTCGATGAATTCTGGATTAAATGTGGTGGCAATGTCGATAAAGCCCGTGAACTCATACGGATCTTTTATACAAGGGTTCTGTATTCAAATTACTACTTTACATCATACAAAGAAGGATGGCGCAGTGAAAGAGGTATGATTTATATTATTTACGGACCACCTGATAAAGTCTATAAAACTTCTGATGGAGAAAGTTGGGGTTATAAAAAGCCTGTATTAAAATCAAAATGGGGAGGAAGATTTACAGTTTCCGACTCTTATCTTTTCTTTAACTTCAAATTCCGACCAAGCGTTTTTTCCGATAATGACTTTTACCTGAGCAGAAGCGAGACTCTGGTAACATTCTGGGATAAAGCTGTTGCAAACTGGAGAAAAGGCATAGTATTCCGGCTCGATAACCCCAAGGGTATATAGTAAATATTACTGATCACCTTTTATTCAAACCCTTTGAGTACCTTTGTGTTGTCCTTAGTGTTACTTAGTGGTTAAATTTACGATAAAGGAACACAAAGTTAATCACTAAGGGACACAAAGAATTTAATAACTATTATTCTTATTTATGCAGAAAGAAACAGATTGCATTTTTGGACTCCGTGCAGTAATAGAGGCTATAAAAGCAGGGAAACAGATTGACCGGCTGCTTGTAAAACAGGGTCTTCAGGGTGCCCTCTACCATGAACTTATGACAGAAGTCAAAACTCATAACATTGTTTACCAGATTGTTCCTGTCGAAAGAATAGAACTCGTGACAAGGAAAAACCATCAGGGTGTTCTTGCCTGGCTATCAGTTATTGAATATCAATATATTGCCAATCTTCTGCCAATGATTTTCGAAAAGGGTGTAGATCCTTTGATAATTGCACTCGATGGAGTTTCTGATGTCAGAAACTTTGGTGCAATAGTCAGGACTGCAGAGTGTCTTGGAGCTCATGCAATAATCATCCCCGAAAAAGGATCAGCACGGATAACTGCCGATGCGGTAAAAACTTCGGCCGGGGCTTTACATTCGTTTCCTGTATGCAGGGAGAAAAGTATAGTCCGAAGCATAGAATACCTGAAAGAATCAGGGATCAGAGTCTTTTGTGCCGGAGAAAAATCAGCTTTGCCAGCTTCAGAAACTACGTTAACGGGGCCATCGGTTTTGATTCTGGGGGCAGAAGACAAAGGTATTAGCCGTGAACTTATAGCATTATCCGATAATCAGATAAAAATACCTATGACGGGCACAATAGAGTCACTAAATGTGTCGGTTGCAGCCGGCATTCTTATGTATGAGATAATAAGGCAGCGCAACCTTATCGCTATTCGATAATGTTTCTTATTCTCTGGTCGAGCATCTCCTGATCAGCAGTAAATGAAGCAAGACCAGCCAGAGTCAGCAAAGTATCAGGAGCAATTTTCCCTTCACTGATTTTTTTCTCCCACCTTGAATGAACAGGAATTTTTCCATCAGAGACTATATAACTTTTCTCCTCTTTAGAAAGTGACGGGAACATATCTTCACATCCCTCTTCATGAGCAATATGAATCAGTTCAGAACCGGTGGCAGGCATTTTACCCGCCAGTCTTTCAGCAAGTTTCAGCACTTTATCATCAACTTCCCAGAATTTCCCGATGTGAGCATCTTTAGCTGAATCAAAAATACTTACTTCATAATTTTCATGAGTGCGGGATGAGAAATTTCCGGATAGTTCTTTATGCCCTTCAGCAGCAACTTTAGGAGGCATAGTAAATACATCTACTCCGGCCAGAAGTTCAAGCTGATTGTAATTTCTCAGACTTGCTGCTATTTGTTTTGTTTGCCAAGGGTTCTCGGAGCTGAGTCCTGTTACCCAGTTCTGCGAAGAAATAACCGCCTTCTCGCCCGCCCCTGAACCATCTCCAAGCTTGTTGTTGATCATATAAGCACCTATTCTGCCAAGAAAAACATTGACATAATCGGGTCTGGATACTTTTGTCACAAGAACATTTTCGCGCGCGCTGAATCCAAGTGTGAAATTGACTTTTACGCCCGAATCCTTCAGAAGCCTGGCTCCAATCATTCCTTCTGCCGTATAAGGTACCTTAATAATAAACTGTTCAGGACATATATCATGAAATCTCCTGCCATAGTTCTGAATAGCTTTAATATCATGCGCGGTGTCGGTATGAAGTTCGACGCTTACATATCCTCCGAACTTCAAAGCCAGCCGCAATGCATGCCTGGCATTTAAAATAAATGCTATCTCTTTTACTCTTTCTTCCTGTGGGAGATCCCTGACAACGCTTTTTGCCTCAGAGATAAAAATATCATAGATGCCTTTTTGTATTTCATTGTTAAGCAAGGAATTATTCGTTGTTAAAGCAGCCATTTCTGTGGCCCAATTTGCTTCGGCTTCCTCCACATCACCTGTATCGAGCCAGAGTTCAGTACCTGTTTTAGAAAGTGATTCCCAGAATGGGTCACTTTTGCCAGTAACATGTTTTTCATTAAGATTCTTCCAAACAAAATCGCTAATTCTTGTATTTATGTCAGCCATGGCTTCAAGTTTTGATGTGAAATTCAACTATTTTATTTTTTCGTTAAAGTTTGCAGGTCATCACCTGCTGGTTGCTGGAAAACTTTAAGTCCAAACTCATTCATTATTGCCAGAAGATGTTCAACTATATTGGACTGGAGGTTTTCGTATGATGTAAACTGAGTGTTCCTCGTGAATAAATTAAGCTGTAAAGGAAGGCCACTGCCTTCAAAGGGCAGGTGTCTCACAACAATTACCTGCCCGGTATCGATATAAGGATTTTTCTTCAAATAAGCCTCAGCATAGAATCGGAATATACCCAGATTGGTTATTTTTGAGGAATTGAAAAACGGTACTTCCAAAGAGTTTAAATCTTCACCAATAATATCTTTTTTCTTTTCTTCCGATTTAATAAATTCTTTCAACTCCGGAACCTTACAAAGTCTTTCTTTTAGCTCATTGTCAATGAATCTTACACTCTTAAGATCGATAAATATAGATCTTTTCACCTGTCTGATGCCGGCTTCTTCCATTCCCTTCCAATTTTGAAACGAATCATTTACCAGCGAGTAAGCAGGAACTGTGATTATAGTTTTATCGAAGTTCTGCACTTTGACAGTATTTAAAGTAATATCAGAAACTATTCCATCAACATCACGCCGAGGTATCGAAATCCAATCACCTACTTTTAGCATTTTGTCCGCAGAAAGCTGAATACTGGCTACAAGCCCAAGAAGGGTATCCTTAAAAACAAGTATCAGAACTGCAGCCATTGCGCCTAACCCGGCCACAAGAGTGCTGATATCTTTTTGGAAAATTACTGAAACTATAATAAGTAAGGTAATAATTACAATGAAAATCTTTAAAAGCTGAACATATCCTTTTATATGACGGTGTTTTGCTATTGGTAATGTTTTATATATTTCATGCCAGGCTTCAATAAAAGAATTAATCACGACCATACCTGTGACAACCATATAAATATATGTCAGCTTATGAACAAACAGCAACCAGGTAGGATATCCCTTAAGGGCCCATGCTGCCATGAACCAGATGACAAGTGCAGGTGCAAAATGCGATAATCGTGAAAAGACTTTCTGTTCAAGAAAAACATCATCCCACGTGGTAGACGTTTTTTTGACAATCCTGGTTACAATTTTAAGTATGACAGCTTTTGCAATAATGTTTGAAAGCCAGCTAAGAAATATTACTATAAGTACCAGAGCAATAGTACTGAGAAATGAAGAAAGACTATAGCTTAATCCGGTATGAAGGAATAATTCTTTTAACCAAACTGCCGGATCATTCAATATTGGCATATCAGCTTATTTAAATAATTAGTGGCAAAAATAGACAAATTATCAATCCATCTCAACGAATATTTTTAGCTAAACATCATTCTGGCAAAAATAAATTAGCTATAAGAACAAACATTTAATTCATTTTGTTTATTATCCCGATCTTATTACTGGCACAGGTCATAGTCGATATGTGTTTTACTGACAAAGTTTTAGGGTTTGATTATTAGGCTGCAGGGAATGATGATAAGAACTATGCTTGTACCTGCGGCGTTAAGGAAGAATCCATCCGGGTTGGATAAAAATAAAAAAGGGATATACTTCTATATATCCCTGATACATTTACGGCCTTCTGTGTCTTCTCTGTGTTTCTCCGGTTGACAAATAAATAAGAACTTACACAACTTGTCAAGCTTTGACGGGTGAGCGACACTCAGAATTCACAGAGAAAGATGTCATTTGTTCTTTCTGTCAATAAGATAGAACAATACTAGGCTGAGGCCGCCAAATAAGAAGATCATTGACACATAATCCGGTCCATTTTCCATAACCCGCATGGAATCAAGAATTGCGCCGGCGATAATGCCAATTCCAACACCCATGAAAAGCATTCCGATTTTCAGAGTAAACTTGTTCCAGTTAAGCCAGTAGCTCTGTCCTTCTTTACCTGTATTGAAAAGACTTGCGTCCGCTCCTTTATCAATGAGTGCCATTCTCTCTTTATTACGGGTAGTTACCCGAACATAATAAATGCCAAATACTGTGGCAAAAAATGCGATAAAAGCAACTAATACTTCCATGACTTTATTTATTAATTATTGGTTAAGAACTCTTTTTGTACCTTTAGACAACTTTATCTGTAATCCGGTTACAAAAAAATGATTAATAAAATTTTTCCACATTCCGGTAACCAATAAATACCTTTACTCGTCAAACATGCAGGATGGATTATAAAGGTGACACATATTATATCGGGCAGATCCTGAAGGGAAACAATAATTCTTTCAGCTATATAGTTGACCGCCACAAAGACAAAGCTTATAATCTGGCATTCAGAATATGCGGAAACCACGAAGAGGCAGAAGAAATCGCACAGGATTCATTTTTAAAGGCTTACAGGTCACTTAAGAGTTTCAAAATGAAAAGCAGTTTTGCAACCTGGCTCTACAGGATCGTTTATAATACTGCTATATCGTATGTAAGAACCAAGAAGAAAGGAGTTTTATCGCTTGAAGACTTTCCTGCTGATGCCACTGACTTTATAGGGAGTAACACAAGTGAAGAGGAAGCAGAAAATGAATACAGAAGTGCATTGATTAACTTTGCCCTTCAAAAAATCAATGAAGAGGAAAGAGGTTTGATCAGTCTCTATTATTATGAGGAAATGAGTACCGAAGAGATTTCGGCTGTTACCGGGGCCAATAAATCAAATATCAAAGTAAAATTATTCAGAGCAAGACAGAAAATGCTTGAAATAATTGAAAAAGTAGAAAAGAATAAATTTATATATCATGAATAACAAGGAAGAATATAAAGAAGATCTTCTCATGCAGTATATTACTTCTGAGAGGATTGCCAAAGCGCCCAAAGGATTTACTTCAAAGGTAATGACACGTGTCCGGCTGGAGACACTTCCTTCAATGGTCGTAGAGAAATCGTGGAAGAAAAATCTTATTCCCGTTATTTCGGCTTCTGTTACAGTTTTGTTAATAGCATCAGCTATTCTTATTCCCGGAAGTCAATCTGATTCAATGGCTAAACCAATCTTAAGTTTAATAAAAAACCTTAAGTTTTCAATACCTGATATTAATGTATCATCGATTTTCCGGTTTTCACTTCCTTCGGTAATGTTGTATGTAATTGTCGGAATCTTAATACTTACCTTGTTCGACCGGGCTTTACATCAGATATTTTACAGGGAGAAGTAGGTTCTAAATCGTCCTCTTTCAATTTACATGCTTTCAACTTTGGAGTTAAGTCCTTTTGCATTAAGCGACCTGCTCATGGCATTGAGCACCTCAACAACACCAGTTTTTACTTCACAGCTTCCTTTAAAATGGACAATCAGAGCACATTGTTCTGCCTGAACAGCGTCGTGGCCACAAACTTCGACCAGGGATTTGATGACATGTTCAAAAGTATTAATATCATCATTATATAGGATCAGTGAGCCTGATTCATTACCGCTTTTCAGCTTATCATCCTTATGCAATATTTTTTCCTTCATTTCAGTTTTTCAAATAGTTGTCTAGCTGTTTCAACAGGTATCTCTTTTTCTCCAAGCTTTGCAACAACCTTTGCTTCCCGGTAACCGTTTCTGTTTAAAAGGTCAGCATACTCTGAAGCCGTTTCAAAAGTAATAAATTTTCCAACCAAATAACTAATTTTTCCATCTTCGAGCAGTTGAATATCCAAACCTCTGTTCCCGGCCATTTTTCTGATTTCTTCAACAATGTCAATATTCAGCGGTTTTAATGATCTGGTCACCTCAACTCTGAAAGTCAGTGTTCGTGTAATAGTATCTGCCTGTGTTTCAGATACTGTTTTTTCAATTGAGTAAAAAGGTTTCTTCCCCCACTCTTTCTCCAGTAAAACTGCTCTGTCATTAGAAATACGTTTATTATCTGACAGCGCCACAATAAAAGCATCTTTGAATCCTTTGTTTTTTACTGTTGAAAGAGCTTTACCGGCATCTGCAGCTTTCCGGAACATACCAGCGTAATAGATCGTTTTATCCGTTCCTTCAATTTTAAAACCGTAAACCGGGATAAGTCCTTTAAAATATGCAGCATCGACCGGATTACGGAAGACAGCGATCTGTATGCGGTAAATTAGTCCTTCAGGCACCTCAGGATCAATAACAACCTTTCCTTTCGCGTCTGATAAAGTTTTTGGCATAGCTTCGAATAAAGCAAAGATTTCCATCTTAGGCCTGGCTACCATCAGATTACCTTTTGTTGTATCAGATTGCTTTTCATAAATTTTGACTGTCTTAAGGTCTGCCGCTAGGGCAGAATCTTTTTCATGCCCGACTAAGGTTTTTACAGGAGCCACCGTTTTAAGTTTATTTGTATCTGCTTGCGGATTAATTAAACCCTTAGCCTGGTTATATTTTTGATCTGCAATGTTCTGAAATGATGCAGCAAGTTTTTCATTTTCGGAGATCCTGGCTTTCAGGGCAGACTTTTCAGTATTTGAAAGTTTTTCCATCTCTTTTCTCTGTTCACCGGCAAGTTCAAGAAGTGAGTCTGCTTTAAATTGATATTCAATAGCTTCATTTAAAGTTTTTTCATAGTCTGCAGGAAGATTCTCTTTTAGGTCAGCTGATTTTTCATTGTTTTTCTGAACTGGTTCTTTAAATAAGGATCTTCCTCCGATCTGGCTTGTATCTGCCTTGTCAATATTTAATTTCGCAACAGGTTTGAGTTCAGAATCTGCAATCTGTCCTTTTTTTTGCCTGCACTCCTGCAATAATTCCGGAACACCCATCTCCTTTGCTGTCTTTTTCCCTGTTCGTTCGGTGTACAGCTTGTACGATTCAACAGCTTCCTGGAATTTGCCTGACATTTGCTGCGCACGTCCAAGATAAAACAATCCATCGGAGGGTAATGTCTTCACGGCATCACCACCCTTAAGCGCCTCTTTTAAAAGTGCAATTGCTTCACCCGGCTCTTTGTTCAGCTTTACCAGGCATACACCTGAGTAGTACTTATACAATGGATCCTTGGTATAAGTCAGGAGCAGTTCCCTGAATTGAGCATATGCTTTTTCAAATTCTCCCTTTGAAAATGCTTCAAACGATGACTGGCGAGTAGGTTTAGTTTGGATATTCTGAGGGAAAAGAGCATTAAAAGGTATTTCAATAACCGCTAAAAGACAAATCAAAATTAACTGCTTCTTCAATTTCATACTTGCGATTTAAATGGCAAATAATTAATTTTCAACACATTACTTTGAAGATATAATCCTTCGCCAGAAGATTTATGTTAATAACAATTGACTTATTTTTTGTAAATAACAATTCAAACTTCGTAAATTTACCCATAATAACAAAATAAATAACCATGATACAATTAAAAGAGGGAATGAAAGCCCCGGGTTTTGAGGGTATCGATCAGGACGGCAGATCTATAAAACTAAGTGATTTCAAAGGGAAAAAGTTAGTTTTGTATTTTTATCCCAAAGATAATACATCCGGGTGTACTGCTGAAGCTTGCAATCTGCGTGATAACTGGCATTTATTTGTAAACAAAGGTTATGCAATTATCGGGGTAAGTCCCGATAATGAAAAGTCGCATAAAGGGTTTTCCGTTAAATATTCCCTTCCATTTCCTCTTATAGCAGATACTTCAAAAAAAATTCTTAATGATTATGGTGTCTGGGGAGAGAAAAAAATGTACGGAAGAAGTTACCAGGGTGTTATCAGAACGACGTTTATTATTGATGAAAAAGGGATTATTGAAAAGATAATCACAAAAGTAGATACCAGCGAACATACCCGACAGATTTTCGAATTGTCCAATCAATAAATCCAATTATATGAGCAAAGAACGAAAAGAAATAAATAAAGAGAAGCTTAAAGCACTTGAGATAACCCTTGGAAAAATTGAAAAGGATTTTGGCAAGGGAACAATAATGAAATTAGGTGATCATGCAATCGATAATATCCAGGTCATTTCAACTGGATCAATCGGTCTTGATGCTGCTCTTGGTATCGGTGGAATTCCACGCGGAAGGGTTATAGAAATTTATGGACCTGAAGCATCAGGAAAGACAACACTTGCAATACACGCTATAGCCGAAGCACAAAAAAATGGAGGAATTGCTGCAATTATTGATGCTGAACACACATTTGACCGCAATTATGCCGAGAAACTTGGAGTAGATGTTGAGAATCTGCTTATTTCTCAACCTGACAACGGAGAACAGGCACTTGAGATAACTGACAACCTGATCCGTTCAGGAGCACTCGATATAGTTGTTATTGACTCTGTTGCAGCCCTTACACCAAAGGCTGAAATTGAGGGTGAAATGGGTGATTCCAAAATGGGTTTGCAGGCAAGACTGATGTCGCAGGCGCTAAGAAAGCTTACAGCGAATATAAATAAAACAAATACATCGTGTGTATTTATCAATCAGCTCAGGGACAAGATCGGAGTAATGTTTGGTAATCCGGAAACTACAACAGGAGGCAATGCTCTGAAGTTTTACGCATCTGTCAGACTCGATATTCGGAGAACAAGCCAGCTGAAGGAGGGTGAAGAAATCATTGGAAGCCGCACCAGGGTTAAAATTGTCAAAAATAAGCTTGCGCCTCCATTTAAAAAGGCTGATTTTGATATACTTTATGGTGAAGGTATTTCCCAGCTTGGAGAGATTGTCGATTTAGGTGTCGATTTTGAAATCATTAAGAAAAGCGGTTCATGGTTCAGTTATGGAGACACTAAACTTGGACAGGGTCGTGATGCTGTTAAACAGATCCTTAAGGATAATCCGGAACTGTATGATGAACTGAAGGCTAAAGTGTCTGAAGCCCTGAAAAAATAATTAACAATCTCTCATATGAAAAACCATCTTCTGCCTGTAATTCTTCTGGCACTGCTTTTCCCTGTAGCATGCAAACAAAAACCTCCTGCTCCAAAAGAGGCTTTACCGCAATTCAACAACCAGCTGACTGTTGAAGAAAAGGCAGGCGGAGTTATGACTCCTGAAATAATGTGGAAATTCGGAAGACTCGGAACCTTTGCACTTTCACCTGACGGGTCAACTGTTTTATATACAGTTACAGATATAGATCTTCAGAGTGAAGCAAGACGAACAAACATTTTCAAGACAACCTCAAATGGCACAAATACAGTTCAGCTGACCAGCGACGGAGGAAGCTCTCCGCAATGGATCAACAGCGGGAAATCTATTGCTTATGTCAATAAAGGTAACTTATGCACAATGAATGCAGACGGTTCCGGACAAAGGGTTATATCGGGAATTACCGATTTTGAAATTTTCAGTATTTCGCCGGATGGAAACAATATATATTTTACCAAGAGAGTTAAATTAGACCAGACTGCAAATGAGAAACATAAACTTCCAAAAGCGAATGTAAGGATCATCAACGATCTGATGTACAGACACTGGAACTACTGGAGTGATTACTCATACAGTCATTTATTTGTGGCCTCTTTTAACGGGACTACTGTATCGGGAGGAAAAGATATAATGGAAGGTCAGAGGTTTGAATCACCTACATCCCCATACTTCGATGATGCTGAAATTGCATGGAATCCTGACGGGAAATCAGTAGCCTACACAACTAAAAGACTTTACGGTAAAGCAGACGCACTAAGCACGAATTCAGATATTTATCTATATGATATTGAATCAGGCAAAGAGATTAACATTACTGACGGGAACAAAGGATATGACAGATACCCGGTTTTTTCACCCGACGGTTCAAAGATCGCATATCAGAGCATGGAAAGAGACGGTTATGAATCTGATCTCGACCGGCTGTTCGTTTACAATATCAAAAAAGGCACCAGAACATGGCTATCTAAAGAATGGGATTTTGATGTTTCTAATATTTCATGGGATGGAAATGAGACATTATATTTCTCTTGTTCTCATCTGGGTACTTCCCAGATCTTTAAAACGGATCTTCAGGGAAAAAGCGTATCAAAAGTAACAGAGGGAGTTCACAATCTGGGACCATTCAATCTGAAGTCTAGAGTTTTGATTTCCGAGCTCACCTCCATGTCGATGGCGCCTGAACTTTCTAATGTAGATATGAAGACCGGGGTGATTAAACAGATCACATCAGTAAATAAGGCTATATATGAAAATATCAGGATGGGTAAGGTTGAAGAAAAACATACTCAGACAAAGGATAAGAAAGATCTTCAGATGTGGGTAATTTATCCTCCTGATTTTAAGCCGGAAAAGAAATACCCTGCCCTTCTTTTCTGTGAAGGAGGGCCTCAGTCTGCTCTGGATCAGTTCTGGTCATACAGGTGGAATATGCAGATGATAGCAGCAAAAGGTTATATTGTCTACGCACCAAACCGTCGTGGAGTATCCGGTTTTGGGCAGGAATGGAAAGAACAGATTTCCGGTGATTATGGAGGGAAAAACATTCAGGACTATCTTGATGCAACTGATGCAATGGCTAAAGAAACCTACATAGATGCAAACAGGATGGGTGCTGTAGGGGCAAGCTACGGTGGCTATTCAGTCTTTTACCTTGCTGGTGTTCATCAGGGAAGATTCAAAGCGCTTGTGGCTCATGCAGGTGTATTCAATTTTGAAAGCGAATACGGAGCCACGGAAGAGCTTTGGTTCCCGAACAAAGATTATGGAGGTCCTTATTGGAAAAATCTGCCAAGCTATAAATTCTCTCCCCATCTTATGGTGGATAAATGGACCGCACCTATACTTATAATAACCGGAGCTAATGATTTCAGGATACCATACACTCAGAGCATGGAGGCATTTACGGCTGCACAGTTACATGGTGTTCCAAGCAGACTGCTCTTCTTTGAGGATGAATGTCACTGGGTTACAAAACCACAGAATTCCGTAATCTGGCAACGTGAGTTTTTTGAGTGGCTGGACAAGTACATGAAGTAGGAAGGCTATAGAGGCTGTAGAACATTCATAGCATTTAAGGCATAAGTAAGGCTAATACCTTCTCAATTTTTTCCTCCATAGGCAATTGACCATCAATCCAATGGATCTTAATGCCTTTGCGTTCCATACCTCTGAACCATGTCATCTGCCTTTTTGCAAATTGATGAATAGCTATTTCAAGATCCCTGACCATTTCCTTATAAGAAATTTTTCCGATCAGAAATAACGTAATAAACTTATATTCAAGTCCATAATAAATCAACGTTTCCGTATTTATCCCCAAATCAATCAACTCCTTCACTTCATCTACCATCCCCGACTCAAGTCGTTGTTTAAGCCTTTCTGATATCCTCTTCCGCCTGTTATCTCTATCAAACAGAATACCGGTTATAAGGGCTTTAACTTTGGGAAACTCATTCTGATGATTTCCCTTGTTCCTGCTCCTGCCTGAATGTTCTATTTCAATCGCCCTGATAACCCTCATCTTAGTATCTATATCTGTTATGTTATGAAGGGTTTTGAAAGTTGACAAGATCTCTGTTAATTCTTCCAAAGATTTCTTCTGCAACTCAATTCTCAGTCCACTGTCAGGAGGCACTTCAAACATTTTATAACCTGATATTATGCTATCTGCATACATTCCGGAACCTCCGCAAACAACCGGGAATATTTTTCGTTTTTTCAGATCAGAATAGATTTTGTTAAAATCGCGCTGGTATTCAAATACGTTATACTTATAACCGGGATCAGCAATATCAATTAAATGACAAATAATGTTAGTACCATTAACATAATAATCGTCATAATCCTTTCCGGTACCCAGATTCATGCCTCTGTAAACCTGGCGGGAATCTGCACTGATAATCTCTCCTCCTACTCTTTGGGCAATAGCTGCAGCCAGGGCAGTTTTCCCTGATGCGGTGGGCCCGGTTACCAATAACAGATCATAGATGGAATTCAACTCCATGGTAACATTTTTAATCCTTTGGTTGGTAAAGCAATATACCATAAATTTATTAATTTTGCCGGGCATTCAAATTGACTTTTTATTATAGATTATGAAAGGAGGCACCGGTAATATTGTCATAAAGAATAAAAAGGCATCTCACGATTATGAGTTTATTGAAAAATATATAGCGGGAATTATCCTCTCAGGAACAGAGATAAAATCGATCAGACTCGGGAAAGCTACTCTTGCTGATTCTTATTGTTTTTTCAATAATGGAGAGCTTTTTATAAAGGGAATGCATATCGCCGAATACTGGTGGGGAAATCTTAATAATCATGATCCCCTCAGGGAAAGGAAATTGCTTCTCACTTCCCGCGAGTTAAAGAAAATTGAAAGGAAAATAAAGGAGAGCGGGCTAACTATAATTGTGATTAAAGTATTTATTAACAACAGAGGACTGGCAAAGGCCGAAATAGCAATTTCCAGGGGAAAAAAGGAATACGACAAGCGCGAAACTCTCAAGCGTAAAGATGCTTCTAGAGAGATGGACAGGATGAGGAAAGTCTGATCAGAAGTTCGGACTCAGCAGATATCTTGAATAGAATTTAACTATATAATCTACAGCCTCATCTGAAGTATCAACTAGTGTAAAAATATCAAGGTTCTCCGGTGATATATTATGTTCCTCAGCCATCATCTCGTCTTTAATCCAGGTTAACAATCCACCCCAGTAATTTTTCCCGACAAGTATAATTGGAAACTTCCCGATCTTCCTTGTCTGGATGAGAGTAATAGCTTCAAAAAGTTCATCAAAAGTTCCGAATCCACCAGGAAGAACTATAAAACCCTGTGCATATTTCATGAACATCACTTTCCTGACAAAAAAATGATCAAAAGTTATCAGTTTATCAGAATCGATGTATGGATTAGGATGCTGCTCATACGGGAGATCAATATTTATACCCACGGATTTTCCTTTCCCCCGGGCTGCTCCTTTGTTGGCAGCTTCCATAATGCCGGGACCGCCACCTGTTATAACTCCATATCCTTTCTGAGTCAACTTGAATGCAATATCTTCCGCAAGTATATAGTACTTATTATCAGAGCGTGTTCGTGCTGAACCAAAAACCGAGACACATGGACCAATTCGTGCAAGTTTTTCAAAACCTTCGACTAATTCAGAGATAATTTTAAATACTCTCCATGAATCTGTAGTATGAATTTCATTCCAGGTTTTCTGTTCAAAAGCATCTTTAATAAGATCAGCAGGTTTCTCCATTTTGGTTTCAATAAAAGTTAATCGACTCAAATATAATTAATTTCTTATGCCTTCAGTTCTGATTTCAGGTATTTTCCGGTATAACTTTCAGAGCACTCCGTAAGTTTTTCGGGTGTCCCGGAGAATATTATATTACCGCCGGCTTTCCCTCCTTCTTTGCCAAGATCTACGATATAATCTGCCATTTTAACCACATCGAGATTATGTTCAATAACTATAATAGTATTGCCCCTTTCAACAAGTTTATTAAGCACGTCTAGTAAAACTCTTACATCCTCAAAATGCAATCCTGTCGTCGGCTCATCAAGGATATATAGTGTTTTGCCGGTATCACGCCTGGCGAGTTCAGTTGCCAGTTTAACCCGTTGGGCCTCTCCTCCTGATAGTGTTGTTGACTGTTGTCCCAGCTTAATATATCCCAGACCCACATCCTGAAGAGTTTTTATTTTATGATAAATTGAAGGTACATTAGCAAAATATTCAACTGCCATATTAATGGTCATTTCCAGGACATCACTAATTGACTTACCTTTATATTTGACTTCAAGAGTTTCTCTATTATAACGTTTGCCGTTACATTCCGTGCAATGAATGTAAACATCGGGCAGAAAATTCATTTCGATGGTCTTCACTCCGGCACCTTCACATCCTTCACATCGTCCTCCCCTGACATTAAAAGAGAATCTTCCCGCGCCGAATCCTCTTATCTTAGCCTCAGTGGTCTGTTCAAACAACTTCCGTATATCGGTAAATACCCCCGTATAGGTTGCAGGATTTGATCGTGGTGTTTTACCAATAGGGGATTGACTGACCTCTATAACCTTATCAAGATATTCAAGTCCCGTGATTTCTCTGTACATCAAAGGTGATTTCCCTGAATTATGAAATTTCTTTGCCAATGCGGGATGGAGTGTCTGATTAATAAGCGATGATTTGCCACTTCCGGATACTCCAGTAACACAAATCAGCGTACCGAGAGGCAGTATAACATCCACATTATTAAGATTATGACCAGATGCGCCTGCAAGTGTTAGAAATTTGCCATTTCCTTTTCTTCTAACAGGTGGTATATGAAACTTCCTTTTATTATTAAGATATGAAGAAGTAAGTGTATCCTGTTTCATAAGTTCTTCCGGAGTTCCATGAGCAACAACCAGTCCCCCGTAACGACCGGCTCCCGGTCCCATATCAATAACATGATCTGCCGATAAGATCATTTCTCTGTCGTGTTCTACCACAATAACGGAGTTACCGGCATCCCTGAGCTGCTTCAATGCGGCTATCAGTCTTCGGTTATCCCTCTGATGAAGTCCAATACTTGGTTCATCAAGAATGTAAAGAACATTGACTAATCTTGAACCAATCTGAGTAGCCAGTCTTATCCTTTGACTTTCTCCTCCTGACAGGGTTCTGGCGCCTCTGTTCATCGAAAGATACTCCAGTCCAACCTCCAGCAGAAAACCAAGCCTGGATCTTATCTCCTTTAAAATTTCCGCAGCAATTAATTTTTGCTTCCCGTTCATCTTTTCCTCGATATCGGACAGAAAAAAAGATAACTCTTTTATATCCATAGCTGAGAGTTCTCCGATATTTTTATCAGCTATTCTGAAATACAATGACTCTTTTTTCAACCGGGTGCCCTGACATTCCGGACATACATTATATTGCACATACTGATCCCTGATTTTTGTTCCGTTTTTCTTGCCATTTATTGTTTCAACGTTCCCCACAAAATTAACAACACCTTCAAAAGTTAAAAAATAGTTGGAAGTCATTCCCAAAGGGGTGTTTGACAACTTAAGCACCTCTTCCGATCCGTAAAGTACCTTATTGAGAGCATCTTCCGGTATCTCTTTGATAGGAGTATCAAGAGTAAATCCGTTTTTTTCGGCTATCGCCTCTATCTGCCAGAAGATCCATGTATTTCTATATTTCCCCAAAGGCTCGATCCCTCCTTTTCTGATGCTGATTTCCCTGTCAGGTATAAGTTTCTCTTCATTGATGCTTGATATCTCACCAAGACCGTTACAGTGCGGACAGGCTCCCTGTGGTGAGTTAAAGGAAAAGGTATGAGGTGCAGGTTCGTTATATGATAATCCGGTGGTTGGACACATAAGGTGCCGGCTGAAATACCTTGGTTCGTTATTTTCGCTATCCAGAACCATCATTACTCCATCGCCCTGATCGAGTGACATAAGGATTGCATCATTGAGTCTTTTATCGGAAGTTTCTCCGACTTTGAACTTATCGACAACTAATTCAATAAAATGAGTCTTATACCTGTCAAGCTTCATTCCGGGAGTAAGCTCCCTGATCTCGTTGTTAATTCGCACATTAAGGAATCCTTTTCTTCTTAGTTGTTCAAATAGCTCTTTATAATGCCCTTTTCTTCCTTTAACTACCGGCGCCAGAAAGAAAACCTTCTTTTCTGAGAAGCGGCTTTTAACGAGATCAAGTATCTGGATATCTGAGTATTTTACCATTTTTTCACCAGTTGCATATGAATATGCCTCTGACGCCCTGGCAAACAGAAGTCTCAAAAAATCATAAATCTCAGTAATAGTTCCAACAGTCGAGCGAGGGTTTTTATTAGTGGTTTTCTGCTCGATGGATATAACCGGACTTAGGCCCGTTATCTTATCAACATCGGGTCGTTCCATCCCCCCCAGGAACTGCCGGGCATAAGCAGAAAGAGTCTCCATGTAACGACGCTGCCCCTCGGCATATATTGTATCGAAAGCAAGAGATGATTTTCCACTTCCGCTTAGACCCGTAATTACTACGAGACTGTTTCGGGGGACAGTAACATCTATGTTTTGTAAGTTATGGACCCTTGCACCAAGAACTTTAATCTCCTCATTCATCTTCACTTCTCCTCATCAAAAGCTCAGTACTCCGTTTTCTGTTTTTTCAATGCTTCTCATCCCCTCCGAAGGAATCTTTATCAGATATCCTTTATTTGATTTTGGGGTCAGATATGGTTTTCTGAGCCATGGATTCAGAATTTTCAATATTTTATAATTTGTTCCAAACTTTTCAGCGAAAGCTGATAGATCTGATACAGCGCTGTCGACTTTTATTTCAGAGAATTTAAGTTCCGGATATAAATCAGTTTTTTCGATTTTGAACCCATAATTCTCCGGATCGCTTATAATAAGTTTGTATGCAACAGCTCTGAATATATATCTTGCCGTTTCATCACTTAAAAGAAGATCATAGTAATTATGCTGATGCTGGATTTCTATCTGTTCATCAATTGCGGCTCTCCCTCCATCGTATGATGCTGCAGTAAGTGTCCAGTTGCCAAATTTTTCATAGGATTTCATAAAATAATCACAAGCGAATTGTGTTGACTTCTCGACATCATATCTTTCGTCAATAACAGTATTAATCTCCAATCCTTCTTCCTTTCCTGTCTCAGTCATTATCTGCCAGAATCCTGTAGCGCCTGCCGGAGATACCATATTGCTGTATTCGCTTTCGGCAGCTACCAAATATTTGAAATCATCAGGAATATTATTCTTTTTAAGGATTCTTTCTATCAACGGAAGATACCTGTTTGCTCTTTTTATAATCAGAATAGTTGAAGAGTGTCTGTAGGCGCTTGTAAGGATTTCACGTTCAAGACTTTCCCGTGTATCAAAGTTGTCGAGAGGCATTTTCTCACCTGCAAATGTAACTTCATCAGGCAATTTAAATGATTTTATATTATATATTGTATCTAACCTCTGTCTTGACTCTGATGGGTTGTTATCAATTCCTTTAAAGCTCTGAGCGATCAATAGGATAATAATAGCTGATCCGGTCAGAACAGATGCAGTAAGAGCCGTTTTTCTCCTGATATTTATCATAATAATTTAAGCCATAAGAAATAAAGTGCAAAGGTAACATTTTTGCACCTGAAAAGTAATCCGGGCTCAGGTAATTTATTAAGGTAGAAGATATCGCAGAAAGCAATAAGAAGAAACGGCCGTTAAAAAAGTGGAAAAGGGAAGCTAGGTCTCAAAATTTATAGGAAACTCCTGAGAATACTCCGATTGAATAAGGATGAATGAATGAACCTGTTGCAACACTAAACGGATTAAGGTAGTATCTGAAAGTTGGTTCAATATTAAGCGATAATTTATCAGAGAGATTGTATTCCATTCCCAGTCCCAGGGAACTGCTTAAAGCAAGAGGATTTAGTCCTTTTGTGTCCCCTACTGAATATTTGGAACCATCCTTCATGGCATAAGCTGAATTATTAACCAGCAGGTTATATGACAACCCTCCTACAAGATTAACGCCAATCATTTTATCAATAACTTTATATCTCACAATAACAGGAAGTTCCAGGTAGCTTAGATTCTGGGTTAATGAATTGCTGATATATTGCAGGCTTGCTTTTTTTGGGTCGAATACATCATTATTGTAAGCTGTTAACACTTTGCCGTTACCATAAGCGGTAAGGAAAACATCGGGGTTATTTGCATATACTGTACCACTTGTGGTAGGCACTATAAAATTAGGACCCCCTTTAGAATTGTTATATTTCTGAAATCCGCTGAAGGAATAGATGCCATCTACTTTCTGTCCGAGAGAGGAATAATAGATCCCCGATTGTATGCTGAATCTTTTACTTATTTTATACGAAAATGCAACTCCTCCCGAATATGAAAAAAGAGGCTCTTCCGGGGATGTAACCTGACCGTTAAGTTGCTCATTACCAGAATTAAATGAAGAATAATATGTTGGAGAAGCCAAAGCTGCTATTGACCATCTTTTCACCGGTTTAGCAATAGTATTCACCGTGGGATACTGAAGATCAGGATATTGAATCTTTATTGAATTTTCCTGCGGAGTATTTAGCTGTTTCAGTTCCAGGCCATAAAATGTCTCATTTTTTGTCAAATACAGGTTTCTTGTTTCCGGGACATTCATTATTTGTTCAGGAGAAGCTGTTTCTTCAATCTCGTTGTAAACTACAGTCTGGTTTTCCAGGGCAGCAAGGACAACTGAGGAACTTATTGCAGGATTGATTTTCTTTTCCCTCAGAAACTGCGAATTGTCAATTGGGTTATAGAAAACAGGAGAGGAAACCTTCACATTAAAGGCAATTACAGAACCCTGAGGTACAGGGGATAATTCACGGTTCCATCTGTAAGTTAAAAAACTTATGGTCAGAAGAACTGTAATTGCAGCTGCAATCCTCAGGAAAATATATGATTTCGATTTTATTCTGACTGCCGACAGAATATTGTCACAAACCCCCGGTGGTGGAAGTACTTCAAAATCTTTAAGCCCGTTTCTGAATAGAAGGTCTATATTTGCCTCTTTTTCATTCATTTGCAACTTTCTTCTTAATTCCTGTATACGATCCTACCCTTCTCTGAAGTATAACCCTTGCCCTGGAAAGATTTGATTTTGATGTTCCCTCTGAAATATCCACCATTTTACTAATTTCTTTATGAGAATATCCTTCAATTGCGTAAAGGTTAAACACCATTCTGTACTTTGTTGGCAACTCCCTGATAATTTCGAGCAGATCATTAGCTTCCAGACCTGCATAGTCCTGATTATCAGGTTCTGCATCAGGCTCCTGTATTGTATCTATGTCATCCACACGATAGAGGTTATGCCTGTTGCGGAATTTTTCAAGAGCTGTATTCACAGTTATCCGGCGCATCCAACCCTCAAAAGAACCCTCATGTTTATAATGATCAAGGTTTTCAAATATTTTAATAAAACCTTCCTGTAAAATATCTCTTGCCTCTTCGTCATTACCTGAATACTGCAGGCACACAGCATATAACTTTGCAGCGTGCCTCCTGTACAAAAGTTCCTGGTCCCTTCTGTTACCGGCAAGACAACCTTTTATTATTTTTTTTATCTCCGACAAGGTTTATTACCTGATTGAGAACATAAAAATATAAAATAATTATCGTATATGCCAGTATTTCTTTAAAGATTGATGTTATTTATTATAAAAAGGTTGCGTTAATGTTACTTTCTTTGTCTTGATGAGTCTACTCTAAAAACATATTCATAATATCATCATCATATTGGTTTTGCGAGTTTCTTTTACCATAGATGGATTATAAACTATTAAAAGTGGGTCTGTTTTTGTTAAGAGACCCTTCATTATTTGA
>JBARBF010000140.1:0-11680 GCA_049792755.1 Bacteroidales bacterium
TTTAGTATTTTTCCGGAACGAAAGTTTGCTCGGTAACCGGAGGCCTTACATAGGCTACATCGTGTTTCAGGGGAGGCAGTTTTAATGGTTTTGAGGTAAGATCCTCATAAGAAATGAGTGAAAGAAGATGATGGATACAGTTTAGTCTTGCTCTTCTTTTATCGTCAGCACGGACAACGTACCAGGGTGACTGTTTAGTATCGGTATAAGAGAACATTTTATCTTTAGCCATTGAATACTCCACCCATTTATCGCGCGATTCTATGTCCATCGGACTTATTTTCCATCTTTTTGTCGGGTCTTTGATTCGGTCCTGAAACCGTTTTTCCTGCTCATGGTCGCTGACCGAAAACCAATATTTAATAAGAATAATGTCTGATCTGATCAGCATCTTTTCAAATTCAGGGCACGATCTGAGAAACTCCTCGTATTCATCATTGTTACAATAACCCATTACCTCTTCCACACCTGCCCTGTTATACCAGCTCCTGTCAAAGAGAACAATCTCGCCTCCCGCAGGCAATTCGGATACGTATCTTTGGAAGTACCACTGAGATTTTTCCTTTTCAGTTGGGATACCGAGAGCAACGATTCTGCATATCCTGGGATTCAGACAACCTGCAATTGTTTTAATTACGCCTCCTTTCCCAGCTGCATCCCTCCCTTCAAATACAACTACAACTTTCAGTTTATTTGCTTTTACCCATTCCTGAAGCTTTACCAGCTCAACCTCAAGAGTTAAAAGTAACTCTTCGTATTTCCCGGAATCGAGTTTTTTCTTTTTTTCCTGTTCAATATCATGATATAAATCGTCCTTTCCTGAAGATTTTCCTTTAGCTGAATTCTTTTCTTTGTTAGTTGCCATGATATGAGATTATTAATGAAACTGAAAAATAACACAAATTTTTGAAAACCAGAAATTAAAATCAATGTACTCACCCCCTTCTTTTCCCCCTCTCTACTTCGTAACTACCCTTTATACACATCTTTAAAATTAGAGTTTGCAAATAGCATTATCCACGAAGTGGATAAATATGAATAACCCCCGGTTGGCACTTGCCGGGGGTTATTCGTATTTAGCTCTTTCAGAGCTATTTAAAACATAAGTCAACGTCGGGAAAAAGATGTGTATAAAGGGTAGACTTCGTAAAGAGGGGGGATGTCATTAATATATAGCGTGTTACGCCTCCTCTTTGCAGAGAAGAGAGGGGGACAGGGGTGAGTTCAGTAACAAAGGAGCTTCAACCCCCTAAATCCCCCCATATGGGTGACTTTAAAAATCCGAATAATAAAAAAACCCCCATTTGGAGGGATGGGGGGGGTTTACTGTAAAAACGGTATTGCCAAAGGGTACCTGAAAAGCTCACCTTTGGGTGCTTTAACACTAGCAATAATTATACATACCACCTTTATGGTTCCCAATACCATAATTATAGGAATACCAATAATTATTATACATAAGGGAATAGCGAGAACGATATAAAGTAGCATAGATAACTGGAAGTTAAGAGATGCCTTCCCATTTACATTTACCCATGAAGATTCATCTCTTCTTGTCAACCAGCAGATTAGGGGCCCTATAATTCCACCGAAGGGGAAAAAGAAACCAGCAAAAGCTGAAAGGTGACATAGCATCGCCCAATTTCTTTCTGTTTCTGATAATACTCTGCTCTCTTCCATGATATTTAAGTATTTATTAAAAGACGGCATTACTTTTCCAATGCTGCATATTATCTTCCAATCCGTTTAAGATCATCAGGCAGCAATCCATTAGGATTAGCGTTATCAACCATATGCAGATTATAATAGTACAATTCGGAATCATCGGCACCAATAAGCATTATAAAACAATAACCTGAATACCTGTCCCCCATCGGTCCAACCTTATGAAGAATAACAATATCTGGAGTCTTGTTCTGAATTGCCTTAATAATCTCATCATCTGTAACTATCTCAATATTATTGGTACAAAATTTTTTTATCCTTTCGATTGTGGATATCTGTGGAGAAAGATCATCCTCTTCCACCAGTATAGTCTTATTCTTCAGATCAGGAATATTTCTGTTGTAAAATTTAAGATATTCTCTCAAGGTAAGTGATGGATCTTCTATAATCTTTTGAGCATGTTTCTGCATAAAAGAGACAATAGCACCAAGCTTGTAGCTGTAAACAAGATCATTTACACCTGCAAATGAAAGAGGGATAGCACAGATTTCAGGCATCTCACTCAGTTTATTTACATCTTTGCCCTGGAGCAGATTTAGAAAATTATAGAGGCCATGAGATTTATCTTTATCAAAGTTAGTCTGAGTAATGACAAGAAAGGAGTATGCAGGATTCAGTCTTCTTACATTAAAATCTTTTACAGTAATAAATTCATAAGGTGTAATTTTCCAGGAAGATTTAACTGCCTCTTTTATATAAATATTATAAGATGACATAGGATCATCTTCAAGAACAACACAGGTTTTTGAAGCGGTAAATTGTTTAATTTCATCTTTGCTTGGGAACGGGGCCTGTCCTGATAATACGACCGGGAGAAGAAGAGCAAGTATAAGAAGTATTGTTCTCATCTCGTTGGCCTTATTGAACTGGTACCGGTATATACAAGGGATTATTTTCGTTGAACTTCCTGATATATACAAACATAAGTTCTTTCTTCTTCTTCCTCGAAAGTTGAACATACTCCTCATAAAGTTTAGAATCCTTCATCAGAAGCAGTTCAGTATTATCAACATCAAATTCCAGTACTTTCCCACTTTCAAAATCGATCAGATACTGTTTTAATTCGTCTCTGGTCATATTCGACCTGTAAGGCGAATAATATGGGTTATACGGATTATAATAATTACTATAGCTGTAAGGAGAATAATAAGGGTCGTAATATCCATAAGGAGAGCTGTATGAACGCGAATCAACAGTTGTTACATCGGCTACAAAATGACAGATATTGCCAACGAATGTGATCCGGTTGAAGTTACCCTGAATCTGAATGTACAGAATTCCATTACGCGAATAACCCCAAATGCTGTTTTTCGCAAGTTCCTGTCTCACACCCATATTGTCATAGAAATAGATTTTATCACCCTCGAGGATTCTCTTAAAGAATTCTCTGTCGTTATAATCCAATGAAGTGAGTAATTTTGATTTAGGTATCGGGCTGTTCAGCTTCACCTGATCAAAATTCAGGTAAATACCATCAGTAAACCTGAAATCGGGAGTGTATTTTACCATACCTTCTTTCTCTTGTCCTGACATCCGGTAAAGAGGTATACCTTGTGAAAATAAAATAATTAAACAAATTGTCTTTAATATTTTCAACATAGCATCGAAGTTTTTCCTAATCAGTTCAAATTTCGTACCGGAACCACAAATTTAACGTTTTCCTTCAAAGGTTGTTATTTTCAGTTAATGTATATTTATTACTTATTTTGTTTAAATTTACATAACATCAAAAGTATGGTTTATGGTCAGTGAAACTGAAAACGGTATCAGAAGCAACAGTTTAAATAAGTCTACTGAGGAAATTTTCGAAAAAAAGAGAAAGTCCATTGAATCATACTCAATAGTTGTACTTCTGATACTTATATCTGCTGTAATATTAATCACTTTTAATCTTAAACTTCCGGCTGGATGTCTTATCATTATTAGCGCATGTCTGGGTATAATTATCGTTAAAAAAGCCTCGAACCTTAATACCGGCTTTAAGTTATCATTAAAAGAGTTTTCTTCATTGAACGAAAGGAAAGATGATGTCATAACTGATTTTTCTCACAGGATAAGAGAACCTTTAAATAACCTGGTTATTATCTCTGATATGCTTATGGAATCGGGCCTTCAGAAGAAACAAAAGGAACTGCTTGAGACTTTCATTGCTTCTACAAATAACATGGTGACTACAGTAAATGAATTAACGATGCAGTCTGCCGGTAACCTTAGTTATGAGCATAGAAAAGCTATAAGATTTAATTTATTTTCAACTATCCAGAATACAATAGAACTATATAGTCTAAAAGATAAAGCGAATATCGATTTTATTTTAAGCAAAAAAGAATTCAGTGACTTTGAATGTTTCGGTGATCCAATAATTCTGAAACAGATATTTCTTGACCTGTTCAATACTATTGAGATTCAATCGTCTGAAAGAGTTACCAAGGTTACAATAAACTTGAAAAAAACGAAAGAAACAGGAACTGAAAGCATTGTATCATTGCGGATCCAGACAGATAATCCTATTGTCCTGATAAATGATCTTGGCATTGAGAAAAGTCTTGCCGCCAGGTTCATCTCATCTGGAAACGGCACATTCAACCAGGAGATTGGAATCAATTCCACGGTTTTAAATATTTTTCTCCCTTATGCCAATCCTTTGCCGGAAACCAAACAGAGTATAGCATCTCAGAAGATTGAAGAGTTAATTAATAAAGAGAAAACTCATAAAGATCTCAAAGATCTCAAGATACTTCTTGTTGAAGATAATCTTATTAACCAGAAAATAACTTTGCTGACACTCAAACCTCTGGTCCATAGTATAGATACTGCTTCTAACGGGAAAGAGGCACTGGACAGGTTCGGTACTACGCATTTTGACCTTATCCTTATGGACATTCAAATGCCAGTGATGAGCGGACTGGTTGCCGCTGAAAAGATAAGAGCGCTGGAATCAACAACCAATACTCATGTTCCTATAATAGCTATTACGGCTAATGCCATGATCGGGGATAAAGAGAAATGTCTGTCAGCAGGTATTGATGATTATATTAGCAAACCTTTTCAACCGGCTGCGTTGATTGAGAAAATAAAGAAAATCATTTAGTTTGTCTGATTAATGGCCTGAACCCGATTACCATCATATCATCAACCTGTTCATTAGAACCCATCCAGGTCTTAATATTTTCCTCAAGAATTGCTTTCTGATCATTCACACGGAAATTGTGGATAGTCATCAAAAGGTACCTGAATCGTCTGTACATGAATTTTTTATTTTCCGACCCGCCAAACTGATCCACATACCCATCAGAAAAAATATAGAATATGTCATCATCCAGAAGATCTATTTCATTATCGGTATATGGCAGTCCTACCGGATTCATGCCAATAATAATCTTATCAGCCGCTATTTCAACCAGACTGCCGTCACGAATAAGATAGAGGGGTAAAAAAGCTCCGGCGTATCCAACCTTTTTTCTTTTTCTGTCGATAACGCAAAGACCAATGTCCATTCCATCCCTTATGATGGTTCCAATGTTTTTTTCCCTGCTGAAGGTTTTTTCCAATCCTTTATTCATTACAGCTAAAATCTTTGAAGGAATTTCAATATTATCTTCATTTATTGTTTTTTCAATTATCTTAAGTCCGATCATAGACATCAGGGCCCCGGGAACCCCATGGCCAGTGCAATCAGCTGCAACTATAAAAACCTTTTCACCCTTCTCACCAATCCAATAAAAATCACCGCTTACAATGTTTTTAGGTTTGAAGAATATGAAAGAATCTGAAAAGTGTTTTCTGAAATAGGATTCTGACGGCAAAAGAGCTTCCTGTATTCTTTGAGCATATATCAGACTATCAGTAATGTTCTTATCCTTTAATTCCAACTCAACCTTTTGCAGTTCAATAAGTTCGAGAGCCTGCCCCTTTTCTCTGAGCAATCTCCTGGTTCTTAAAAGCATTCTTGTTTGTAATATGACAAGCAGAAAGATAAATGATATCAGCAGTGAACCGTAAAGAATCAGATGGAAAGAGGATGCAGGAGAATCAGAAACATCTCTTGAATAAATACCATTAAAGGTTATAATACCATTAATAATATGTTCCTGAAAATATGTCAAATACATGATTCCCATCGGATAATACAAAAGTAGATTAATTATCCGGAAGTTTTCAGCATGGATCAAAAATACATGGGGTCTAATCGCGGAGAATTTCATCGGTGCCACCATGGCATAATCTTATGTATCTGCTTGATGGGGAATTTATAAAAGTTCCAAATCCGAGAGTTTCCCATTTATGATCTATTTCTGATATAGTTTCATTACCGGAGCTGACCACATTCGGCCATTTTCTTGGAAATCCGCCTTTACTGAATTTCTTTATTGTTCCATCAAACAAAACAGACCGGGGTGAAATAAATTCATGATCCCTTTGAGGGTCAGTGTTGGCAAGAAGTTGCCAGGTCACCATAAACAAATCATTGACATCCACAGTATGATCAACTATCAGAATAAGCCTGAAGATCGCTTCAGCATCATTCTCCCGTAATATTTTCTTTACTTTTTCAATTACATCAGCGTCCTCTGACTGGTTCACTGAAATTATAAGGATCGGAAGATCATTTGAGAAGAGATTGAGATTATAATTTTGAATGATATTATTGTCAAGGATATCTGATTTAATTTTAGAAATATCCCTGTTATCAGATCTTGCTGTTTCCCCCCTTCCTGAACTTTCTTCAATTTTTTTTATTGTCGCATCAACTCCAATCTTTCCTCCAAATGAAAGGTTATCTGATGAGTGATCCAGAACATCAAGAGGACCATGACTGAATAACAGATCCCTGCTCAAATCGGTATTATTAAAAACATGAGTGCACAGCGATTTATAATTTCTTATATCTATATCACCGCTCACAACAATCATATACTTTGTGAACATCATCTGTCCTGCTCCCGACAACGAACCAATTACTTTCATACCCTGACCCGGATAACTTTTTTTAATCTTAATAATTACCAGGTTATGAGCTATACCGGCATCTGGCATATGAAAATCTTCTATCTCAGGCTGAAGGGTCAATTTTATCGGTGAAAGAAATATTTTTTCCGTGGCTTTTGCTATCCAGGCATCTTCCTGTGGAGGAACACCAACAATTATTGCAGGATAAATTGCTTTATATGAATGTGTTATACAGGTTATATGAAATTTAGGATACCAGTCGGCTAAAGAATAGAATCCCGTATGGTCTCCAAATGGGCCTTCCCATACAAGGTCCTCAGACGGATCGACAAAACCTTCAAGAATTATGTCTGCATCTTCAGGTACATACAGATCATTGGTTATACATCGCACCATCCTGACCTTTTTCTTTCTCAGGAATCCTGCGAGAATATATTCATTAATATTTTCAGGAAGAGGAGCCGTTGCTGAATATGAATAAACCGGATCGCCACCCAAAGCAACAGATACAGGCATCTTTTTACCTGTTTTTCTCCATGCTTCAAAATGATTTGCACCTGTTTTATGACGTTGCCAATGCATGGCAGTTGTATTTTTATCAAGAATCTGCATCCTGTACATTCCCACATTAGTGTTGCCTGTTTCAGGATGGCGTGTGTGTACCATAGGCAGTGTAATGAACCGGCCGCCATCATTAGGCCAGCATTTCAAAACCGGAAGTATCCCAAGGTCGGGCGTAATGTGAATTATTTGCTGACAAATACCTTTTCTTTTGGTGAGTGAAGGAAGAAGCCTTGCAAGCTTAAAGAGAGAAGGAAGGGTTGATAACTTCCGAATGAGTGTCTTGTTACCATATAATAAACCATCAAATGAATTTTCTAGCTCCGTACCGGCTTCATCAAGACTTTTTCGTCCGATAGCCATGGACATTCTTAAATCGGATCCAAATGCATTTATAAGGACCGGAAAATTTGTACCGGTATTTTCAAATAAAAGAGCTTTTCCCCCTGATTTGGTAATTCTGTCGGTTATTTCAGTAATTTCCAGAACAGGATCGATGAACTGTTTAATCCTGTGAAGTTCATTTTTTTTCTCGAGTTCAGCAACAAATTTTGTTAATCCGGAGTAACTCATCAGCGGGGTTATTTTGATACTCAAAGATATTGAATAACTCATAATTTTACCCCCTAAATCACCCAAAGTGATTTAATCAACCCCCTAAATCCACCAAATGGGGGACTAAGAACAAATATGGGCTGTTAAAAAAGTAGTAGAGACGCCCAAATTGGGCGTCTCTACTTTATTGGCATTCTTCTGAAGAGCTATAAAAACAATAATGGGAACTCATCGCTAGGATTAGTTCCCATTCATCGTTTACAACCGAGGTTGTTAACGATGCCAGATTACTGTTATTCTGACCGGCTGCGTCATTGGATACGAGACCCTTTTCTGCAACCCCTGGCTTTCGGGTTGTACCTGTTACGGCATAACCTTCCGGCTGTCCGTTCGTCCGTTTTAAGGCGGATTTCCGGGACGAAGTGTCATTCAGGCGCTGGTACATATTCCCGAAGGATCATGCATCAGTTTCAGATAACCCGGGGCCGAAGCCCTTCATTTACTGAAGCCCTGTGACTCAATCGCTGAAAGAACGTTTCCGGTTTTCGTTGACTTACTGAACATCGTGGACGCTAAGTCCACTTAGTTCAGGCTTCGGCTCTCCTGGTGTGCAGACCCGAAGGTCTGACTGAAACGGATCCTGATTCATTTAAGTAACATTCGCCGTCTCCACATCTTTTGAGCAGTCTTTTATCGCTCACCTGATAAAATCAAATTTACTGCAGGAATCTTAAAAAACAATAGAAAGGAAGCTGTTGTTGTAAACCTGATATAAACAGAAGTTATCAACAATTGTTAATAACGGCGGAAAATGACAATAGGTGATATTTTAATAAATCCCAGGTGAAATTAATACCCCCTGAAGGGGAATTAATTTTGTGTGCTTACCATTATTAATCTAAACGAAAGAGAATTAGCTCCCCTTGGGGGGTTGGGTGGTTTTTCGGGCTATTTCTTATTCCCATAAACAGCCAGGTTTCCGAGAGTCTCTTCGATTCTGAGCAGTTGATTATACTTTGCAATCCTGTCGGTTCTGCTGGCAGATCCTGTTTTAATCTGACCCGAATTAGTAGCTACAGCAATATCAGCAATAGTAGTATCTTCTGTTTCGCCTGAACGGTGCGATGTAACAGTTGTATACCCTGCCCTGTGAGCCATCTCAATAGCATTCAGAGTCTCTGTAAGAGATCCAATCTGATTTACCTTAATAAGAATAGAGTTTGCACAACCCATCTCAATGCCTTTTTTCAGATACTCCACGTTGGTTACAAATATGTCGTCACCTACTATCTGGATTTTCTTTCCGATTCTGTCTGTCAGTAATTTCCAGCCATCCCAGTCGTCTTCCGCCATACCATCTTCTACCGAATCAATAGGATATTTAATTGTAAGTTGTTCTATAAAATCGACCTGTTCCTTAGAAGTTCTTCTGGCACCTTTTGGTCCTTCAAATTTTGAGTAGTTGTACATACCTTCTTTGTAGAATTCAGAAGCTGCACAGTCGAGAGCAATCGTAATATCGGAACCCGGTTTGTATCCTGCAGCAATAATTGCCTTAAGAATTGTTTCGAGTGCGTCTTCGGTGCCTTCAAATTTTGGGGCAAAGCCACCCTCATCACCAACTGCAGTACTCAACCCACGCTCTTTGAGAACTTTTTTCAATGAATGGAACACTTCGGCGCCCATACGTAATCCTTCACTGAATGACGGAGCTCCGACTGGTCTGATCATGAATTCCTGGAAGGCGATCGGGGCGTCAGAATGAGATCCTCCGTTAATGATGTTCATCATCGGAACAGGTAATGTAACTGCATTGGTACCACCGATATAACGGAACAATGGGAGACCATGATAAGAGGCAGCCGCTTTAGCTACTGCAAGTGAGACTCCAAGTATTGCATTCGCGCCAAGGTTGTTTTTTGTTTTTGAACCATCGAGTTCAATCATCTTCTTATCGATTCCGGCCTGATCTGTGACATCCATCCCGATTAAATCTTCGGCAATGACATTATTGACATTATAAACGGCTTTCAGGACACCTTTGCCAAGATAACGATTCTTATCACCATCTCTGAGTTCCAGAGCTTCATTCTCTCCAGTTGATGCACCTGATGGCACTGCTGCTCTTCCAAAATACCCGCTTGCTGTCATTACATCAACTTCAATTGTTGGATTTCCACGTGAATCAAGAATCTCACGTGCATGAATACTTGCAATCTGACCCATATAATTTTATTTAAATATTAAACAATGCTGCAAAATATAAAAAAAGGGATTAGCTGTCAATCTCTCATCCCTTTGCAATCTATGTATTTTTATTTTTTATTCTTCCTTAGGAACTGATTCATCAGCTCCTTCTAAAGATTTTTCTGCATGTTTCTCACTTTTTGCTGCCTTCTGCTTACCTGCTTTGGGAGCTTTTGTGTCAGCTGCAGGTACAGCTTCATCTTTTTTCTTTGCTGTTCTCCTTCTTCTTGTTGTTTTGGTTTTTGCAGCTTCTCCTCCAAGCATAGCCTCATTATAATCAACAAGCTCCATAATGCACATATCTGCATTGTCTCCTATCCTGTTGCCAATCTTTAATATACGTGTGTAACCGCCCGGACGCTCAGCGATTTTTGGGGATACTTCTCTGAATAGTTCAGCTACAGCAGTTTTATCCTTCAGATAACTGAATACCACTCTTCTTGAGTGTGTTGAATCTTCCTTGGATTTAGTAATAAGTGGTTCAACATAAGTACGAAGTGCTTTGGCTTTGGCCGTTGTTGTGGTAATCCTTTTATGAAGGATAAGTGATGTTGCCATGTTCGAAAGCATCGACTTCCTGTGTGAACTGGTTCTTCCTAAATGGTTAATAACTCTTGAATGTCGCATTTCTCTATTTCCTTAACCAGTTTATATTAATCTTTCTCTAACTTATATTTACTTACATCCATCCCAAATGAAAGGCTCATGGATTCAAGCAATTCATCGAGCTCGGTGAGTGACTTTTTGCCAAAGTTTCTGAATTTAAGAAGGTCGTTCTTATTGAACTTCACAAGATCACCAAGTGTTTCAACTTCTGCAGCCTTCAGACAATTTAGTGCTCTGACGGAAAGATCAAGGTCGACCAGTTTAGTTTTGAGCAATTGTCTCATATGCAGAACTTCCTCATCAAACTCTTCATTTGCCATCTTGTCATCCGAGTCGAGTGTGATTTTCTCATCGGAGAATAGCATAAAGTGATATATCAGAATTTTTGCTGCTTCTTTAAGAGCATCTTTCGGATGTATTGATCCGTCTGTCTCTATCTCGAAAAGAAGTTTTTCATAATCAGTTTTCTGCTCAACACGGTAGTTTTCAATAGTATATTTTACATTCCTTGTGGGAGTAAAAATAGAATCGATTGCAATGAGGCCGAATTCGCTATCGACTGGTTCATTCTCTTCTGCAGGAACATAACCTCTGCCTTTATTGATAGTAAGTTCAATTTGTATCTTGACATCCGGTTCCATTCTGAAGATAACCAATTCGGGATTCAGGACCTCGAAAGAGCTCAGAGCATTATTAATGTTACCGGCCTTAAATACATCCTGCCCGGTTACTTTGATCGTAACTTTCTCGTGATCGACATCCTCCACAGTTCTTTTAAAACGAACCTGTTTAAGATTCAGGATAATTTCGGTTACGTCCTCCATAACACCTGTTATGGTAGAGAACTCATGGTCAATGCCCTCGATCTTAACCGTTGTAATGGCAAAACCCTCTAATGAAGAGAGAAGTATTCTTCTTAGTGCATTGCCGACAGTAATACCATAGCCAGGTTCAAGCGGACGGAATTCAAATTTTCCGTGTTTGTCGTCCGCTTCCAGCATTATTACTTTATCAGGCTTCTGGAATGATAAAATGG
>JBARBF010000141.1:0-1997 GCA_049792755.1 Bacteroidales bacterium
TCTCAGTTCAAAAAACATCCGGTTCTTTATAACGGTCTTTATAAATATGGATCTTTCCTTTTATTCGGATTGATAATACTAAGTTTTGCCACTAAATTAAATGTCTTCCCTATATTACCTGTTATACAATTTCTGGGTAATGGATTTCTTGGACTGATAGGATACAGATGACAAGAAATAGAGAGGCAATAATTAATTGCCTCTTTTTTGTGATTCCGGTGCGACTCGAACGCACGACCCACAGCTTAGAAGGCTGTTGCTCTATCCAACTGAGCTACGGAACCAATATTTCAAAATTCTATAAAACCTCGAATCAAACACCCGACCCATCCCGCGTACGCGGGATTGCTCTATCCTCCCGATAGTTATCGGGATGAGCTACGGAACCTTTTTCAGGGTGCAAAAATACATTTATTTTCAATTTTTGCAACTGTATTTCTTACTGATTGTACTTTTTCATTACAACTCGTTGAAACGTTAAAGTTTTGGATGACTTCGAGCCATTGTACCTTTGTTCACATTGTTTTCATGTAGTTAACAAGCCCCTTCCTGTCTATTATCTGTCTCAGTTTATCTGGAAGTGGTTCAAAAGAAAAAGTTGATGATCCGACAATTATCTTTCCGCCGTTAAAATCAATATCTATATAATCACCAGGCTTATAAGCTTCCACAGCTTCCCTGTGAACAATAAGCAATAATCCCTGGTTAATTGAAGATCGGTAAAATATTCTGTTCACTGATTTTACGATGACAGCTTTAATACCAATATAGGCCAATCCCACTGAGGGATGTTCCCTTGAGCTTCCGCAACCAAAATTGTCACCCGCAATTATTATGTCCTCCTTTTTAACATTTTTACTGAAGTCAGGATCAAAATCTTTGAAAAGCAACTGTACAATTGCGGCAGGATCCGTACTTAATATATTATAAGTATGCTTCCCTGAAAACATCTGATCAGTATTCAGGTTATCAACATCTGCATAATTCCAGACCGAACCTGTTCTTCTGTTTTCGCCTGGTTTTATTTCAAATGTCTTGCTCTGTGAAATTTTATATGGAAACTTCTCTTTCCCCGGCTTTTCTCTGGGATCGGTTATAACGCCTGTTAGTGAGGAATGGGCAACAGTTGCAGGAGACGCCAGGTAAATCTGAGCTTCCTTATTACCCATTCTGCCAGGGAAATTCCTGTTTGCTGTTGAAATGACTGAATGACCATTTGCAGGAATACCCTGACCGGTTCCAAGGCATGGTCCGCAAGATGGTGTGAGTACATTTGCACCTGACTCGATAAAAGTAGAAATTAGTCCCTCTTCAATTGCCTGAAGATATATTTTCGATGAAGCCGGAATGATATGAAGCTGAAAACCCTTTTTTAACATTTTGCCGTTGAGAATTTGTGCGGCTATTCTCAAATCCTCTATCCTGCCATTTGTGCAGGTTCCAATCAGTCCTTCATGTACAATGGTACCAGCAGCCTCGGATACTGACATTACATTATCGACATTATGAGGCGCTGCAACAACAGGAAATATTTTACTGAGGTCTATATTAATCTCATTGAAATATTTCGCACCAACATCGGCCCAAACCCCTTCAGTTTTTTCCCCTAAAAATTTACACAATACATTATCCGCCGGAAAAACAGCATTTTTTGCGCCCATCTCTGAAGCAAGATTTGCTATTGTCATGCGATCAGAAATATTGAGAGTTTTGACTCCTTCTCCGTGATACTCAACCGACATATAGTTAGCTCCATCCGACCCTGTCATCCCAATGATCCACAAGGCCAGATCCTTCGCAGATACATTTTTCGTAAGTCTTCCGGTAAGAGAAATCTTTATTGATTCAGGTACGCGGACCCATGTTTCTCCTTTTTTCCATATACCTGCCGATTCGGTCCTGTCGATACCCGCTGCCAGCGCGTTGAAAGCCCCTGCGGTTGAGGTGTGGCTATCGCTGCCGACTATCAGCATGCCGGGTCTTGCATGGTATGACAT
>JBARBF010000142.1:0-12393 GCA_049792755.1 Bacteroidales bacterium
GTATCGACTTCAGATGTTCCAAAGGTTTTGAAAAACTCCTGCTTTTTTTCTGTTGTTAAATACATATCTCTAATTAAAATATTACTAATCCATATATAGATTGAGTCTCCAATTTTGGAACGCAAAAATAAGGCTTTTTTATGTAAATAATCAAACAATTTACTTTTTTTTTAAGAAGTTCCTGAAATAATTCTTTTTACTTGAACGAATAATTGCAAAAAATTATTGTTTCACCTTCAATTTAAAGACGTAAAAATGATTGTGAACGTTGCGTTGAAATATGTTATCCTTCAGATATTTGTCAAAGAAAATCAGGGTTTCGTCAAAATATAGTCCAACGTATCAAATAAAAAGATATTTCACACCAGGTTAAACCCACCACCTCCCCTTCGATGGAGGAATAAAATGTGCCTGAATTTGCTGTTCATTTTTTCTCCCTGCCTTACGTTAAGGTTCCAGAATAAGTTCCTCCCGATCCTTTAGTTTTTTCCCCTGGCTTATGATCTTACTGCCAATACGACAATCGAGACATTTTCTTTTTTTACAGTATTCATTCCTCAGCTGGATAAGTGCCTGTGAATAAAATGCTGATTCAGCAACAACTCCCGCCGTTTCCCATTCTGAAGTTATGATATTTTCCTCCGGTTTGATTTTTTCAAGAAAGGAAAGGGCTCTTTCACTAATATTCTGACAATCCCTGCTTTGTCCATAAACAAAAATCATTGGGATAACCGCATTTATCAGAAGTATGTCAGCAGCCTGCGATCCGGTATTCTTAGTAGTATTCCTGCTTTTCTTGCCAAAAACAAAATGATCGTCCCAATAGCCTGATGCTGATACCTCAAATAACTTTTTAATTTGTTTTATATCAGTTGTTTCCATTACTTTAGAAAAGAGCCCTCCTGTGACTGATAGCATCGAAGCAAGCTGCGATAATCGTACTGTTGGAAAATTGGAAGGTCTCAACCTTGCGAATTTCCACAGCCAGCCGTGAAGAGGTTGAAGAGAGTATTTTGCGGATAAAATAGCGTATTCCTTAATAAGGCTGAGATAGTATTCATCAGAGAGGGCTTCCTTAAACAACCCTGTTTCGAGCAACCCTGCTGTCCCAAATAAAAGAGACTCAATCTGAAAGATATTATCGGTATGCTTCCTGATTATTCTGAATGGAAGAGCTGAAGCAAGCATCTCAAAAGGTTCTGTATTGACTCTGAATCCAAAGTATCTGGCAAGTATACGGTAAAAGGTTTCTTCCCAATCGTTCCCTGTTTCAGAAAATATTTTCAGGATCGATTCTGATTTGGCCTGAAATCTTTCAATTACGAGTGAATTTAACCAGTGGAAAATGATTATATCATCGAGCTTCTTAATATCATCCTGACATGCAATTATATAAGGATTATTTACAAGAAAAATATATTTCTCGTAATAGATTGAATCAAATGATATTTCAGCAGTAAGAATCTCTTCCCCTTTTTCATTATAAACACACTTATCGTTATCGGCTACGATATGAAGTATAACATTGTTAAATGCAGGATCATTCTGATGTCCATGATTATAGAAATGTGATGATTTAACATGTATTTCAACATTACCAGCCCAGATAGTGCCGGCAACAGAGATACGTGCATTGAAAAAATCAGGACCTGAATCACGGTTATATTGCCCGGGATCAAGAACGATAATTTTATTGTTTTCGTTATCGAACAGCCTATCCTGATCATAGAGACTGTATTTCCACAGATAATGAAGAAATTCCTCTTTCATTTTAGTACAAATTAAAAAACAGCGAGAACACTAATTTATGAAAAAAGGAATGATAGAACAAAAATTTATGAAAAAAACTATTGTCAAATTTTCTGAAAAAAGGACATCAGATCAGGTTATGAAGGCGCAGATATTGTTCCATTTCCATCTGCATCCCTTTCGCCTTTTCACCTGCTACTTTGTCGAATTCTTCTGAGCTGTCAGCAAAAATTATGCTACGCGAGGAATTAACCAGAAGTCCGCATTTGCTGTTAAGACCATATTTTACCACGTCAGCAAGGCTGCCTCCCTGGGCACCTACTCCCGGAACAAGCAAAAAATGATCAGGCACAAGCATACGTACGCCTTTCAACATTTCAGCACGCGTAGCACCAACAACGTACATAAGATTATTTATAGTGCCCCATTTCTGTGAAACAGATAATACTCTTTCAAAAAGTTTTATCCCATCCTCATCGTGGTACTGAAAATTATCTGCACCCTTATTGGAAGTAAGTGCCAGAAGGATAACCCATTTATCACTATATGACAGGAATGGTGTCACAGAATCTTCTCCCATATATGGAGCAACAGTTATGGCATCGAAAGGCAGGTTTTCCAGAAATGCTTTCGCGTACATCTTTGAAGTATTCCCGATATCTCCGCGTTTAGCATCTGCAATTACAAAAATATCAGGATATTTATCTTTTATATACCTGACTGTCAATTCAAGAGATATCCATCCTTTTGCTCCATAGCATTCATAAAATGCAACATTCGGTTTATAAGCTACTGAAAACTCCTGAGTTGCATCAATGATCCGCTTATTGAAATCAAATATCGGGTCCTTACCCTTCAGAAGAAAAGATGGGATCTTTTCAATTTCTGAATCAAGTCCGATGCAAAGGAATGAGCGCTTTTTGACTATGTTTTCAAATAATTTCTTATGATCCATAGTTTGCCGGATTAAATATTGCTTTCTTTTAAACGTTCCGAATTCTCAGCCATCTGAAGTTTGTCGAGGACCTCCTGAATATTACCATCAAGGATTGAAGGCAGATTATATATAGTAAAGTTGATCCTGTGATCCGTCATTCTTCCCTGCGGATAGTTATATGTCCTGATTTTTGCAGAACGGTCACCGGTCGAAACCATTGTCTTTCTCCTGTGAGAAACTTCATCAAGATATTTCTGATATTCAAGATTATAGAGCCTGGTTCTCAACTCCTTTAAAGCCTTATCGTAATTCTTAAGCTGCGACTTTTCATCCTGACATGTAACGACAATTCCTGACGGAATATGTGTAAGACGGATTGCAGAGTATGTTGTATTTACCGACTGGCCACCGGGTCCGGATGAACAATAAGTATCTTTCCGGATATCTTCAGTCCTCAGGTCAATATCAAATTCATCAGCCTCCGGAAGAACCACAACGGATGCTGCGGAAGTATGAATACGCCCCTGGGTTTCAGTTTGCGGAACTCTTTGAACACGATGAACACCCGATTCATATTTCATTATTCCGTATACACCTTCCCCGGTTATACTCAGGACTATCTCTTTATAACCACCGGCAGTTCCCTCCGATAAATTGTTAACCTCAACCTTCCAGTTTTTTGTTTCAAAGTACTTACTATACATTCTGAAAAGGTCTCCGGCAAAAATACTTGCCTCATCACCCCCTGTTCCTGCCCTGATTTCCATCACAGCGTTCTTATCGTCTTCGGGATCTGCAGGAATAATGAGCATTTTAATTTCCTCTTCCATTTCCGGTATATGAGAAGTGAGCTCATCCAGTTCGGCTTTTGCCATCTCACGCATCTCTTCATCTTTTTCAGTAGCCAGAAGCTCTTTTGTACTGGTTATATTACTGAGCGCCAGTTTATATCTTTCATATGATTCAACTATCGGGATAAGGTTTTTATATTCTTTATTCAATCTGACATACTTTTTCATATCCGAGAGAATATCGGGTCGGGTGAGAAGTTCGCCAACCTCGATAAATCTGGATTTTACACCCTCCAGTCTCTCAAGAATCATGTTGTTTGCCATATTATAATAAATTTTCAGGGTGCAAAGGTAATAAAAAAGTTACAAAGGCACAAAGCCCCCTGACCACTTAGCGTCCATCCCGCTGAAGTAATTTTTTCTTCGGTAGGCCCCCTCCCGCATTGCGGGCTCCCCCAGAAGGCGGACTAAATTCCGGATTTAAGAATAATTGCACTTGTGCATTGAAATAAGTCCTGCTTTGCCGGATTGGGCGGCAATAAGTTCTTAGTATTCGAAAGTTCCGAATTCCGAACTTATGGTTAACCTTTTCTTTTCAGATGATTCGCAATAACCTATGACTTTTGCTTCAAGATTAAATTCTGATGCTATGCTGATCATTTCTGAAGCATTCTTTTGATCAGTATAAATTTCAAACCTGTGACCCATATTGAATACCTTATACATCTCTTCCCAGGCTGTTCCGGATTGCTCATGTATCAGGTGGAATAACTTTGGTAACGGGAATAAGTTGTTTTTCACAATATGCATATTATCAATAAAATGCATGACTTTTGTCAATCCTCCTCCTGAGCAGTGCACCATACCATGAATTTCGGAATGCATGTTTTCAAAAATCTTTTTTATAACAGGAGCATAAGTCCGGGTTGGTGAAAGTACGAGTTTGCCTGCATCGGTATTTAAACCGTCTATCGGATCAGTGAGTCTGTATTTGCCTGAATAGATAAGGTCATACGGTAAAGTCGTATCAAGGCTCTCGGGGTATTTAGAAGCAAGATAGGGTGCAAAAAGGTCGTGTCGCGCTGATGTTAGTCCGTTACTACCCATACCGCTGTTATACTCAATCTCATAACTGGTTTTACCGGACGAAGACATACCTATGATTATGTCACCATCAACTATTCTGTGATTTGAAATCACATCCGATCTTTTCATCCTGGCTATTACTGTTGAGTCAATGACGATAGTTCTGACAAGGTCTCCCATATCGGCAGTTTCACCTCCTGTTGACCAGATACCAATCCCCAAACCCCTTAGGTTTTCCAGTACTTCTTCTGTACCATTTATAACGGCAGCGATGACCTCTCCAGGTATGTGGTTTTTATTTCGTCCGATTGTCGATGAAAAAAGAATATTGTTGTAAGCACCCACGCATAAAAGATCGTCCAGATTCATGACTATCGCATCCTGAGCTATACCTTTCCAGACTGAAAGATCGCCTGTCTCTTTCCAGTAAATATAGGCAAGTGATGATTTTGTCCCTGCTCCGTCAGAATGCATAATATTGCAATAGTCCTTGTCACCGCCAAGAAGATCTGGTACTATTTTACAGAATGCCTTGGGATACAACCCTTTATCAATATTTTTAATAGCTGAATGTACATCTTCTTTTGTAGAAGAAACTCCTCTTTTGCTGTACTTCGATTCGATAGCCATTTTTGATCAGATAAGGTAACAAAGATAGAAAAAAGATGATGTATGAAGAATATTACTCCTCTACAGACTTTACTTGTGGTTTATAGCTGTTTTGCAGGACTTGATAACAGGAGTACTGCTTGGTTCGTCAGTAGTCAATAAAGGAGTAACTATTTCTTCGGTGGCTCATAATCTGTTCTCAGAACCTTAAACTCTGTTCTGCGGTTTATCTGATGAGCAATCTCCTTCTCCTCGTCAGTAGGAAGGCTGTTTACAAACTGTTCTGTGAGTTGTGTACCGACCTTCAGGAATGGGTATTGTGCTGCGATAACTGCATCAACAACTTTTGTACTGGATTTTCCATAACCTTTTGCGGTAAGTCTTTCCAGTTCAATTCCTTTACTTAACAGGTAAGTGACAACTGATTGCGCTCTTTTCTGTGAAAGAATCAAATTATACTCTTCAGTATTCCTTGTATCAGTGTGGGACATAAGTTCAATGGTAACATTCGGATTATCATTAAGCGTCTCGACCAGTTTATCCAATGAGACCATAGATTCGGGTCTGAGATCCCATTTGTCAAAGTCATACAGAATATTTGGCAGTTCAATTGGTCTGTCGGTTGCTGTTAACAGAATTGTAACCATGAATTCGCGACTCTTATCCTGTCCTTTGGTTGTTTCTTTCTCTTTTCCGTTCAGATAACCTCTTTTTGAAGCAAGGAAGATATAGTCAACATCGGCTTTAAGATTGAATTTAAAATCGCCTCCGCTGCCTGTTTCAGCCTGAAGATTCGATCCGTCGCTTGCTATAAGTTGAACAACTGATCCCTGAATTGCTATACCTGTTTTTTCATCTTTTACAAGTCCGGTGACATTGAATTTCAACGGTGGCAACTCAAATGTAAACAGATCATCATTCCCTTTTCCTTTTCTTGTTGAGCTGAATATTCCTTTTTCATTCCCATCCTCAAATGCAATACCAAAATCATCGGCAAAGCTGTTAATGGGAGGTTTCATATTCTGTACTATCCAGCTGCCATCGGGTTGGGGTCTAGCTTTAAAAATATCAAGGCCGCCCATTCCTATAAGTCCATCGGAGGAAAAATATAATGTCCCGTCATCCTTTATATAGGGAAATAGCTCATCGCCAGGAGTATTGATATCCGGACCAAGGTTAACCGGTTTTGACCAGGCATCTCCGGGTCTGAGTCTTGTGACTTTCCATATATCCTTCTTACCAAAACCACCTGCCAGGTCAGAGACAAAATACAGGGTCAGTCCATCTTTAGATATTGAAGGATGTGCTGCAACAAGCGAATCAGGAAGAATTCCAATATTTTTTGGAGAGCTCCATTTATCGCCTGTTTTTTTTGAGTACATAATTATGCAACCCTTTTTTTCACGCTTACCTGCTTCACAACGGGTGAAATACAGCTCTTTATAATCAGAGGAAAATGAAGGCGTTCCGTCCTCGAATTCACTGTTTATTCCTTCGACGGGAACAGGAGTGCTCCATTTTGATTTTTTGTCAATTTTGCTTTCGAAGATATCGGTAAAATTCTGACCAGTTGCACCATGTGTCTTCTTACCAGTAGCCCCATCACGCGAGGATGTAAAATAAATCATTCCAAAATCATCGCGTCCGTAGGCCGGACTGAAATCTGATTCTTTTGAGTTTACATCTTTAAGTTCATCGACCTTATAAGCTTCAGGATTTCTTAACCATTCGATAGCCAGTTCACATGACCGTATTTCCTGCTCAGCCCTGGCATCTGAAGGAGCTATCTGTTTATATTTTTTAAATTCATCAATTGCGAGAGGATACTTTCCATTCTTTTTCATTGACTCTGCCAGCCAGAACTGAGCTTCAGGTTTAGAATATGATGATTTGACTGCAAGCTTATACCATGTTTCAGCATTTTTCGGATCATTCGTAAGCCTGTAACATTCTGCAATCATAAATACCAGATCGGTCCGTGTGTTTTTATCTGCCTTCTTTGTTTTGGAATATGCATCTTTGAACAGATCAATAGCGTCAAAATATTCCCCGGAAGCGAAGGAAGAATATGCTTTTTCTGATTTACGTTTCTGAGCTGTAACATCCTGAGAAGTTACAAAAATCAATAATATAGAGAAAAGTAATAATTGTTTCATAATCCGTCTTCTTTTGACTATAAAAGTAATCAATTTAGGGAATTCTGGTAATCATAATAAACGCCATCACTTTATTATTATTATTCAGGAGAAAGATCTATTTCCTACCAATAAAAAAGGATCCCTGAACAGGAATCCTTTTACCTAACTTGAAAAAAAACTAACCAACACCTATCTTGTGAAAAGTAATTCTCTGTATTTAGGAAGGGGCCACATTTCATTATCAACAACAAGCTCAAGTTTATCAATATGATTCCGGATCTCATCGAGGTATGGTTTGACTTTACTTTCATAAGCTATTGCCTTTTTGTAATTGTCCTCAATAATATTAGCTTTTTTGCGCTCTTCAACCATCTCATTGACAAGCTTTTTGATATTTGATATATGATCAGAAATAGTTATTATTACTTCTTTACGCGCTCCTGCAAGTCTCTCATATTCTGTGTTATTAAAGATTTCCTTAAGCCCTTTGACGTTTTCAATGAGAGAGGTCATATACGTAATTGCGATAGGAACAATGTGATTCATTGCAAGATCGCCCAGCACCCTTGATTCTATCTGCACCTTTTTAGCGAACTTCTCATACTCAACCTCAACGCGGCTTTCAAGCTCTTTATCTGTAAAAACTCCTGATCCGACCAGAACTTCTCTTGATTGCTTGGTCAGATACAGGCTTATTGACTCAGGTACGCTGGAAAGGTTGCAGAGTTTTCTTTTCCTCGCTTCCGCATGCCACTCTTTGCTATAATTATCACCTTCAAATAATACTCTCTCTGATTCGAGAATATACTTTTTCAACACCTGGAAAATGGCTTCATCCTTGTTTACACCCTTTTTAATAATAACATCCACATCTTTCTTAAACTGAGTCAACTGATAAGCAACTGCAGCATTGAGAACAATCATTGCAGGACTGCAATTTGCTGAAGACCCTACAGCTCTGAACTCGAACTTATTTCCTGTAAAAGCGAATGGTGATGTTCTGTTTCTGTCAGTATTGTCGAGCAGAATCTCAGGTATTTTTCCAATTCCAAGTTTAAGTTCGGTTTTTTGAGCCGGAGTCATCTTCTTATCCGTTACTTTCCGTGCTATATTCTCAAGCATATTTATCAGGTAAGTACCCAGAAAAACTGAAATTATTGCCGGGGGAGCTTCGTGACCTCCAAGCCTGTATGAGTTTGATTCATTCATTACAGATGCTCTGAGAACGTCATTGCTGTCGTTCACAGCTTTGATAACATTTACCAGGAAAGTAAGAAACTGTAAGTTGGTTTTTGGATTTTTCCCGGGAGATAACAGGTTGACCCCGGTATTTGTAGCCATTGACCAGTTATTGTGTTTCCCGGATCCGTTGATGCCGGCAAATGGTTTTTCGTGAAACAGAACTCTGAGTTTATGTTTCCTGGCAACTTTTCTCATAACATCCATCAGCAGCAGGTTGTGGTCAACTGCCAGGTTTACCTCTTCGAAGATCGGAGCACTTTCGAATTGATTCGGAGCTACTTCATTATGACGTGTTTTAACCGGAATTCCAAGTTTATAGGCCTCACATTCGAAGTCTTCAATAAAAGCCATAACTCTTTCTGAAATAGAACCAAAATAATGATCGGAAAGCTGCTGATCTTTTGATGACTGGTGGCCCATCAGAGTTCTCTCAGCAAGAACAATGTCGGGTCTTGCATAATACAGAGCGTCATCAATCAAAAAGTATTCCTGTTCACACCCAAGTGTAGCGATCACTTTGGCAACATCTTTATCAAAATACTGGCAGACATCAGTTGCAGCCCTGTCAAGCTCTGAAAGAGCTTTCAGAAGAGGTGCTTTATAATCGAGGGCTTCACCTGTCCATGAAACGAATATTGTTGGTATACAGAGAGTAGTTCCAACAATAAAAACAGGCGACGAAACATCCCATGCAGTATATCCTCTTGCCTCAAATGTATTGCGTAGACCACCGCTCGGGAAACTGGAAGCATCCGGCTCAGACTGTACCAGAACTTCGCCTGAGAATTTCTCTACGACTTGTCCGTTTTCAACAATCTCAATAAATCCATCATGTTTTTCAGCGGTTCCATCGGTAAGAGGATGAAACCAGTGAGTATAATGAGTTGCACCTTTACCTGTGGCCCATGCTTTTAGTCCCATAGCAACCTGGTCAGCCTCCTGTCGGGTTAAGGATTTTCCCTCATCAATTGCACGTTTCACTACCTTGTAAGCTTCTTTAGAAAGGAAACGTTCCATTTTAGGAAGATCAAAAACATTTTCTCCGTAGTATTCGGATACGATTTTCGACGGTGTAATAACTTCAACAGGTCCCCTGCTGAATACTTCTCTTAAAGCACTAAATCTAAGTTCTGCCATTTTTTTAAATTTTTTTACAAAAATATAAGTATTTTTAATTTTTACCCTGTTTTTTATATGAATTTTACTTTTTTTTGCATTTATTTTTCAACACACCCCTGTTTTTTAATACTAATTCTGATTTTTTATATATTTTTTACTGGCATGGATGAATTTGGAAGAGTTGTGTTCTTTTGCGAATTTGTCTCTTTATCCGGCATAAGATACTATCCATAACAGTACCAATAACAATTTAATGACAGGTCAGAGTTTTAATGAAAATTTGTTATATTTGTCGCCTGTATTAAAAAAGTTAAAGTTCAATTAATTATTAAAGAAAATATTAGATGTCAGCACTTCAATTTTTACGCGAGAAAGCCGGAGTATTAGTTGCGGGATTAATTGGTTTTTCACTTTTCCTGTTTGTTGTCAGTGATTTCTTTGGAAGAGGAAGAGGACAGAGACTAAAACAGAAAAAATATTATGAGATCGGGCAGATAGGCGGAGAATATATTTCATATCAGGATTATGAATTAAAACTACAAAATCTCTTGGAGATTTATAAATTATCAGGAAGATCGAATGTAGATGAAGCGACTAGTGAATCGTTAAGAGAACAGACCTGGCAACAGATGGTAAGAGAAAAAATTCTTGATCCTCAGTACAAAAAACTTGGGTTAGGTGTCAGCACTGAAGAAGTAGACGAATTGGTTCTAGGAAACAATCCCCATCAGATTGTTCAACAATTGTTCACTGACCAGCAAACGGGAACTTTTAATAAATCTTTTCTTGTGAATTTCCTGAAACAGACCGAGGTTGACGAAACAGCAAAAAAATACTGGTTATTTTTTGAAAACGAGATTGTAAATGACCGGACAAATACAAAATATAATAATCTCGTTTCCAAAGGACTCTATGTTACATCGAAACAGGTAGAATTTGAAAAAAATCTTAATAATAATACTGTTGATTTCAGCTATATCCTTAAAAATTATGCTTCAGTGCCCGATTCTTCGATAAGAATTCATCAGAGTGATTTAGAGGCTTACTATGCAAAACATAAGGAAAGTTACAAAAGAACTGCCTTAAGAGATATTGAATACGTTACATTTGATGTTGTTCCTTCTGAAGATGATATAAAACAGACTGAACAATGGATTAATAAAACCAAAGAGGAATTTGCATCGGTGCCGGATCCGGTTGAATATATTAATCTCAGCTCTGACTCTAGATATATCGGTTTTTTCATTCCGTTAAGCAGTGTTCCCGAAAATCTTAAAGAATGGGTAAAGAAGGAAGATTTAAAGGGTGTTTTCGGACCTTACATTGAGAATGGTTCATACAAAGTTGCCAGGTTGATTGCAGCAGGCGACAGACCTGATTCTGTTCATGTTCGTCATATTTTATTATCAACCGGCAAAACCAGAACCCTGGATGATGCAAAACATAAGGCTGACAGTCTTATCAAATTAATTAAATCAGGAACTCCGTTTGAAACTATTGCCATGGCAAATTCTGATGATCAGGGTTCAGCAAAAATAGGGGGTGATCTCGGATGGTTTCCTGAAGGTAAAATGGTAGTGCCTTTTAACAATGCTTGTTTTACGGGTAAAAAAGGTGAAATAAAAACAGTCGAAACAACCTTTGGTATTCATATTATTGAAATCCTTGCACTATCAAAGGAGTCACGCAAATATAATATAGGATATATTGACAGGAAAATTGCTCCTGGGTCTTTGACTAACCAGAAAGCATATAGTGAGGCAAGTCAGTTTGCCGGTACAAATGATACATATGAAAAATTTGTAAAAACAATTGCTGAAAAAGGATTGAATAAGAGAGTGTCAAATTCTATTGGACCACAGCAAAAAACGTTGCCGGGGCTTGACAATCCAAGATCTCTGATCATGGCATTATTTCAGGCAGAAAAAGGAAAGATTATTCTTGACAACAGTCAACAGGCAGTTTTTGAAGTGGGGGAAAAGTATGTTGTTGCATATTGTACAAAGGTTCAGGAGGATGGCATTGCTCCGCAAAAAGACGTTGAGAATGATATCAAGTTCGCTCTTTTAAAAGACAAAAAAGCTGAACTCATTTCCGCAGAATTCAATAAGAACATGAGTTCTGGAAAAACTTTAGAAGATATTGCCCGGTCTATGGGACTGACGGTACAGGAGGCTACCAAAATAAATTTCAGATCGTACACGGTTCCGGGTGCTGGCACAGAACCTGCATTGATTGCTGCTGCATCTGTTGCTAAACAGGGAGTCATAGAAGGACCGGTAAAAGGCAATAATGGTGTTTATATACTGGCTGCCAATAACTTAACTCCTACTCAGGGAGAAGATTTAAAATTATTAAGCGACAGATTGAAAAGTACCTTCCAGATGAGAGGTACCTATGAAGCCTATGATGCTTTGCGTAAGAGTGCAAATATAATTGATAAAAGGTATAAGTTCTATTAATAGAATATTGATATCGAGAAAAAGGACTTGCGCTGGCAAGTCCTTTTTTGTATTGCTGATACCATGAGATTGCTTCGTCGTCGCTCCTCCAGGGGAAACCATTACATTATATTATTGCGTTTTGCATTAAAGGGATTGCTTCGTCGCTGTGCTCCTCGCAATGAGGGTAAATTTTATCAAGTTTCGTTTGACTTACTTTCTTGATCCCGATAGACGGACGGGTCGTTGCGATCCCGCGAAGCGGGAGAAGCAATCTTTCC
>JBARBF010000143.1:0-30751 GCA_049792755.1 Bacteroidales bacterium
CCTCACACCTCACGCCCACGCCTCACGCCTCACGCCTCATGCCTCACGCCTCACGCCTCACGCCTCATTCATGCTTCTATTTCATTCCGAAAATCAGCGGAAATCCAAATACCACAATCAACGTCCAGATGATATAAACCGGTAAATATTTTGAGATGGTAAATTCCACTTTTTCGGGATCTGTCTTTTTGAAATTTATCTTAAACAGATCAACCGTAATCAAAATAAGGTTGGTAAAAATTAAAATGTTAGATCCCAGAATAGCAAGTCTGTTTGGGGTCGGTCCGAATTCACCAAGACGGTAAAAGATGGCTGATAAAGCTATCAGATTAATGATGAGAGTTACTATTGAAAGAATAAATAAAACCAGATCATTGAACATCTTTTTTCTGTACATGGAAATCCCGGAAACAGAAAAGACAATAATGGCCATCACACCAATCAGCATTATGTTAAAAATCAGCAGGAAATTTCTGTCATTGTATGGGTTTTTACCAGTGACAGCTATGGTAGTCAGATAGATAATTAAGGTTATCAGGACCAGTGGGCTGAACAGATTTGCAATTATCGGTGCTATTTTATTTGACAGGCTTGGATAGTATTTCAATATAAAAGATGCAACTACAGGAGCAGAAACAAAGCCAACAGGTACAATATAGTTTGTATAAAATTTTCCGGCAGGAATACCGATTCCCTGGAACAAAGCTACGGTAACAGCCATCAATATTCCTCCGGCTAATATGATTAAGGCCACTATAATTGCAAGATCTCCGTTATGCCTGATATATTCAATCCGTTTAGCATAATTCTTCCAGTCAAAGTCAATATAAACCAGTCCGTAAAGGCACCACATAAGCAGAGGCATATGAATATAGACGAGAGTGATCGAGTCGCTTTTATTGTAGTCAGGCAAAACGTTGATATATATTATCGATATTAAAAAGATCAGAAAAGTGATATAAAGGTTTCTTTTGGCGAAATCTCTTTTAGTTGCAAATGAATAAATTGCCATACCAAGGAAAACAATTATTCCCGTTTCCTTCTCGTAAAAATGGAAGCTGGTAACATTAATGCCAAACAGATCGGGAATTTTAATGAGAAATCCTGCAACTAAACAAACTGCAATCAATATAAAAATGTCTGTACCAAAGACAACCTTTATATTGCCGGATGATTTATCAAAATCCAACCGGCTTTTCCAGAATTTTGCCAATTCTGAATTCAGAATCTCCGGATAGATTTTCTCAAAAGCCAATTCAAAAGACTTCTTATCTTCATGATAAAGTCTCTCAAGCTTTTCAGGGTCGTTGATGAATTCCTTAATTTTTTCTGTCATAACAGGAAATGTTTAATGGTTTTCTTCTTAGAGTTCCTTTGAATGTACTTAGTGTTCCTTTGTGGCAAAATGGTTTTTTTAACCACAAAGGTACGCAAAGGTTAGCACCAAGATTCACAAAGGACTTTTCAAATATACTAATAAATATTATTAGTTACTATTGTTTGTTAATGTATTTTAATATAAATTTGTCAAAAAAACAAAATGAAAACAGAATTACCCATCTTTAAAGTATTTCAGCACAGCGAAGAATATTTCGAAAAGCTGAGTGATAACACTTTTTCCCGCAAGTATGTTCTTAAGCAAATGCTGTTCATTCTGCTCTTTACCTTTATTTATGGTATTATAATGGGGAGTTACAATGGATTTTTGCAAAGTATGGTTACCGGTATTAAAATACCCTGCCTGATATTTCTTTCGTTGCTGATCTGCTTCCCAGCTCTTTTTGTCATACAATATATGATAGGATCCACGCTGACTATATACCAAATGGCCAATATAATACTTTCAGGTTTTTTTGTCTTTTCGACAATCTCATTATCATTCGCGCCGATAGTGATCTTTTTTATGATCACCAGCGATAATTATTCCTTCATCAAATTGCTGCATGTGGCAATATTTGTTTTTTCAGGTATTTTTGCCGTCAAAACAATTACTGAAGGGCTCACTTTCTCCTGTGAAAAGAAAAATATCTATCCAAAACTTGGTATGAAAATATTTAAAATATGGGTGGTGATACTTGCTTTTGTAAGCTCGCAATTAGCCTGGAGTCTAAGGCCATTTGTCGGGAGTCGTGATCTTCCTCAGGAGTTGTTCAGAACAAAACAGAGTAATTTTTATGTTGCTGTAATGCAGTCGGCAGCAAATCTGTTCAAAACTGCAGGAGATCAGGTAGTACTTAAGGATAAGCTTCCTGAACAACAGTCTGATACTTCAAAGACAAATTATGTCAAACGATGATAAGATAATGACTCTGGAAGAAGTGGCGGAATATCTAAGGGTAAAGCCACAGACAATTTATACATGGGCGCAGGAAAAGAAGATACCTGCTGCAAAACTGGGGAAAGAGTGGAGATTCAAAAAATCTATGATCGATAAGTGGTTTAATGACAGGATTGATGAGAAATTCAAGGATCTGTAATCTTTTCCTTTTGCACAAACACTTTCATTCAGCATAATCCTGTTAAACTTTTAATGGTAGTATAGTGAATCTGTACAGGTAAGGAGGATCAGGTGTGGATTATTTAACCATTTTGACCTCTTTCTCAACCAGTCTTCTTATTTTTTTGTAGGATGGGGGAGGTCCGCCCCATATTTTTTTCCTATTGATGAATACTGCATCCGAAATTCCCCACTCTCTCTGAATATCTTTTTCAAATGTCGGATATTCATTAATTTCAATTTTGTCCTTAAAATCACCGATGGCACGCTTTGTCCTTTCATATGTCATATTCTGGGTTGTGCACCAGCCATTAAGGAACAGTGAAACGGTTACCTTCCCGGGTATGAGCTGAGGTTTTTTCTTTTGCTTTATAAATGACGGGGGCATTGCCTCCCGTGAGAAAGGTTTCCATAATAACCTCATTATTCCATCTTTGTCTACAACAGAATAGCCTTGTTTTTTAAACCATGAAGCTCTCATAAAAAACGGAAGGATTACACCCCATGTAACCAATCCTTTGGCACCAATGCTTTTTACGTCTTCTTCTGCTGCTTTCAAAAGGGCTTTCCCCATTCCTTTTTTCTGAAAATTTCCTATACCTTTTTTATGACCATGAATCCAGATGCATAAAACAACATAGAGGTCTCTGCCCTCAAATAATGAATGTTCAACCGGTAAGTATTGTATCATACCACCGATAACGCCATTTTCATCCTGGGCAAGTTTTACTTTAAGACCTTTATCTTTTATCTTGTTATACCAGCAGGCTTTATGATCGCCTGCTTCCTTTACTTCATCTGACCAGTCTTCCAGGCAACAGAAGTACTGTTTTTCATGTTCTGATGTTAAATCGATTATTTTCATAATGGTCTGTAATTTTTGGAAATAATAGCTGAAGTCCGAATTACACAACAATTTTTTGGTCAATAATCAAGACATTTCAAATTTTTGAATATCAGAAAATATTATTTTCCCTTAACAAGGTTACAATCCCTGCACTTTACACCGCATCAATGTATTTGAAACCTATTTCTGGGTCACGGGATAAGCCACAGGATTATTCAGCATAGGGTGCTGAGAGTCCTTTAATTTAAGAATGTTCCTGATTTTTTCAATATCCATAGTACTCCGTGGTCTGGTAACAAGACCCATACCGGCGCAAAAGAGGTTAATATTCTGCGACACAATACCCGCATCTTTGGCAGCTGCATCCAGTTTTGCAGCCTCATCAGACATTTTAAACCTTGAAATGTCGGAGACCAGCAATAACATTACAGATGCTTTTGCAAATGCTTCCTGTCTTCCGGCAACGATAAGACGTTGGTCACCGGCAACTATCGGGTTTAGAACACTTTTGACCGGGTCATAAAAGTAAACGCCTTCCTGCATGAACACAAAGATATCAATGTCCTGGGCATTCATGGCGGAAGGAGCTGTTCTTTTACTGACATCTTTACGGTTAATGCCATTGGCGGCAAATAACAGATCAGAAAGATCCTGCAGGTTCAGTTTTTTATCGCTGAATTCAGTGGCTGAAGCTCTCAGCGAGAAAGCTTCCATAACAGATAATCCTCTTTTAAGATCCGGAGGATTAAGTGCAATGGGATTAAGATCCTGAGCAATTATGCATCCGGAGAAGCAAATTAATTGTAAAATTGAGATTACTATTTTCATCATAAAAAAATTAAGTTTATGATCATAAAATTATGATTTAATTTCTTTTGTACCATCAATATGAATCTTTTTACTCAGTTGTGATTGAGGGTAACACTCTTCTCTGAATGGTTATAGTAAAACCTCAGCTGATGTTCATTTATCTTAAATGATCTTAGCTGATATACAATATCGGAAAACATATTTCCCCAGGCGGGCTGACTAATTTTAGTCCCTCCATAGCTTACGATGCTGATATATCTTCCGGCTAAACTATATTTTCCTGAAACAACATTGCTTGTACATTGCCCGTATAATGTATCATTTGCGAAGGTCAGAATAACATCCATACCATTCCATGAATCAACATCATTTTTAACGGTTATGGATGCCTTTTCGTAATCTTCATAAGAGACAACCTTCCATCTTCCGTTTATGTTCCCGATTGACATGTCATCCTGGAAGTTCTCATTAATCCGGTCTTTGTCGCAACAGACGGAAACCGTGAAAATGCTAAGAATCACTACCAGTAATTTTTTCATATTCAATATTTTAGGTATAATATTATTCACAAAAATCATACTATACTTTTGTATTAAAAAGCACACTTATACGGCTGATCTGAATTCCATATTTTTATTATCAAATACACTATAAAGTTAGTAAATGTCTTTGCAAATCGGGATATTGAATATTTGTTTCATAAGTTACTTTTCTTTGTATATCGTTTCCGGAAAGTATTTGTCAATCATAATTTTTGTTTCGTTTAACCATATCTGTCTCTGAATTGAATCACTGGTGATGACAATCCTGAAGATTTTTCTGTCAAATTGCTTTATACCGCAAAAACTAAAAATACAGTTTTTCCAAATGGTTTCGAGTGGATCCTTGAATACATTATTTTCCCGATCTTCATTTGTGTTGGATGTGTTAAAAACCAACCCAACCTTTGCTTTGAGAAGTCCAACCGGCAATCCTTCTCCGGAATCACCTCCCTCAAATTCATAAGCAATTCCGGGTCTGAAGACTCTGTCTATCCATCCTTTTAGAATCGCCGGTGGTTGTCCCCACCAGTTTGGATGAATTATTATTATTCCATCACTATCTGTTAACTCGTCGCAATGAGTTTTTAGAAGATTATCTATTTTTCCATGTTTTGGTAATTCGTTAGCATAAGCAACGGGATTGAAACCTTCCTTATATAAATCGTGGAACATTACCGAATGACCATTTTCAATTAATCTTGTTCTGCATGTATCAGCTATAGCATGATTAAAACTCTTATTATCAGGGTGTCCAAGGATAATTAATATTTTCATTGTTGATACAGGTTATTCAATGTTTTGGTTGGTTATTAATCATAAAGAACCGCTTTAATGAGACATGTAATGCGATGTAACTGTTGAGGCATCTTTTAAACTGTAACTTACCCCGGAAATTCTGATAAGCGCTTCACCCTTCAGATCGGAATTATAAAATGAAACCTTTGCCATTCCTGTTGAATCGGTTTTTACTTCCGGATTCCAATATAGTGTCGTCCTGTTGTCAGGTACTTTGCTGTTATTATTTTCATAATCAGGTTTATAAAACTCTTTTGCCTGGTATATTCCCTGAAAAGGGAAAATAATTGTTCCTTTGGGATTTCCCCTGTAAGCCTTTGAATAGGTTGTAAATGAAACAACAGGTAAATAATCTATCCATTCCATAGACGATCCTTTCTCCAGAAAAGAAGGTGGCGCTGCTTCATCAAATGACAACGAGGTTGGTGCGCCTAACGGGGGTGTTACATATCTGCTGTATTCACTTCCAGCCTCATAAAATTTGACATTCGATATTTCATTGACAGGAATGCTAGCTACCCATTGGTAACGCAAAGCATCATAACAAGGGGGACAGGATGCAGCTGTCAAAGGGGCTCCGTTTACAACAAGAATCGGCTGAATCGCATTACCGGATGCACCGAAACCGATAGCGGTAAAAGCTTTTTCGCCAAATTCCTCATATATCATCTGAAAGAGACTATTATATTTTTTACCTGTTGGATCTTTCTTATTTAAATCAATCATAACATCAGGTTTAGAATACAAGGGGTGCGATTTTGCTCTCACACTAACTTCCGGCAGATAATTATATTTTATATTTGAGGCATCCAGTGACTCCATTTGAGCATATTTTTCATTCAGGATTTTCAGGTAACCCGGTTTATATGAAACAAAGGGTAGTTCATTGTTCCGATAATTTATTCCGGGAACAGGAATAGTATCAAGAGTAAAACCCAGATCGTCAATCCTCTCTTTTTGATTCCTATTCTGAATGATAAAAATATGGGAATTGTAAAAGAAAGGAACGCTAATTTTAAATCTGCTTTTTTCATCAACTTTAACAATACCATTATAACCTGTTTTAAAGTCTAAAAAGTAAAGCTTATAATCACTTCCGGATCTGCGACTAATATTATTTAATACGGTCCCATTGATGTAAAACCCCTTTTCGACCGGATACATCTCTTTTATTGTATTGCTGTACCGGATTGAGTTCCATAAAAAATTTCGCCAGCCTTGAGTCATCATTAACAGATCAATATTTCTATTACCGGAAGGAGTTGTATCAGCAAGATTTATTAATTTGTAGTCGATCTCCCCTTTTATTTCGGAAGATAGATAGAGGTATGACTCAATATCAGGAGCATTTGAAAGTGAGTCAGTTTTTGAAGCATCCACCACTGCCATTGCGAGAGAAGATTCAACCTTTTCTCCGGCAGCATCAGTGACATTAATAGTCAGATGGACTCTTTCCCGTGGTTGATATTCCTTTTTATCGGTTTCAACATGAATTAACATCCTCTGATCAGGTCGGTTATTAAAAACCAACCGCTCGGCTAGAGGACGGAACAGACTATCAAAAAGGGTTATTTGTACAATACCTTTGGGATACGTTTCAAAAGGCAGAGGGATCCGGAGTGTTTTGGTACTCAGTGTTGTCTCAATTGAATTATAAACAACGCCCCTAACGGATACCAGGAGATAATGTCGGCTTTTATAAGTGTTCTGATTGTTTTTAACATAGATTACTTTTGAATCAGCATTGAAATTCAGAACATAACCCTTTGGTTCAGTAACCGGAAGAGTAAAAACATATTTATTGCCCGACAAAGTCAAGAGAGCCCGGTAGGATTGATTTAACTCTGGGGTAAATCCAAATTTCCCGACTCCCGATTTATTTCCAGTGACGTGTGTAATTATGTTTTGATTTCCGTCGACTATATCGGCATCAAATTCTATAGGATTACCTCTGTTATCCACAGCTTTATAGGCAATTACTGATTCGATACCTGCAACCATTTTCCCGCTTTCCGGGAAAAACTGAAGGTTAATTCCTGATTTCAATGGAAGCGATAATCGTTGCTCTGAAATGATAGCATTATCGGATAGGGTTAGTCTTATATCGGCAAAAGAACAGGAAAGCGATGATGGAACAAAAAACCCCATAGAACCGTTGAAATCCTTTTTAAAATTGAAAATCTTTCTAATGCTTAATGTATCATTTAGTCTTACAAATACTTCAAGTTGCTTTTCCTGAGCTCTGTATTCTTCAGGCAGAATTGAATGGAGGTACAAGTCTATTGAATCACCCTCAGCGCTTTTATTTATTACAGGATTTACAACTATCAGATTGTTGAAGTTCGACTGATGAACAATAATGTCCTTTTCGAAGAGATATTCGCTCTGAAGATTTCTCATATATTGAGTGTACGCTCTTAAACGGTATATTCCATTTTTCAGATCTTTATTTAGCGTAAAATCACCTCTTGTACGGCCATCCCTGATGATGAGATTCAAATGCTTTTCCAGTTTATTATCTGCATTGATCAGATCGACACACAAAATTTTACTTACGAAAGTCGAATCCAGATGCAGGTTGTCGAACACAAAAGCGCTGAACCAGATAGTGTCTCCTGCGAGGTAATCGTGGCGATCGGTTTCAATATATACGTTTTCAACAGCAACAATGTTATTATTCATTATTTTAACCAGCGAGTCCACTCCGATTATTTCATTTGCCGGGGAGAGACGATTTTCAGAATAGAAACTGTTATCATTCTCCCAGTTCTGAATTTGATTTTTTTCTTCAAAATCCGGCTTAACATATGAGTTTTGGACCCAGAAATCGTGATTATAAGACTTTTGGAACAGTTTTTCTGTTTCCGATTTAAAAGCTGTTAACTTTCCGGATAAAGAAAAATTTGCATTAAAATTAATCTGCTGCCTCGACTCCTTTAATGTTTCATGTGAAATATACTCTTTTACAGAATTATTAATCAAGGAAGAATCAGGAATTACAGCAAAAAGAGTGCTTTTAGAAATGAATTGTTCAGACTTATTTTTCCGAATCAGCCTGAAATTTTCATTCTCACTTATACAATTGATAAGATAACAGTTTCTATTCTCAACGCATGGAGAAAAAGAAATTTCAGTTGAAGAACTTTTATTATCCTGCCATACTGTCGAAGATCCCTGTATCCGATTCCTGCTTTTTGATTTAAAATGGCTGGTTATATATACGATCGAAGTGTCGGCAACATTAATGTAATATACATTTTTGGTTTCCTCCAAATGGACCCCAACCACTGCAATCAGACTCCCGTTCTGTTCAAAAAATCCCATCCGGTTGATATAACCTTCAATAAACATTGGAAGATCTATAAAAGGCTCAATTTTAAATTCCAAACTGTTTTCTGTAAGTCCGGGGATATAAACTTTTGATGATGCATACCGGGCAATATCTGATTGATCTTTCTGAAGAGCATGTTTATTAACGTTCATATGAGCATAACTTTCAAACAATCTGTTAATCGTCGAATCGACTGTTGTAGCGATACGGCAATATACAAGTTCCCTTTGCGGATGATCCGGAGATTCAGAATTGTCATTTATCCTGAATTTTTCCAGAGCTTTTTTAAGTACCAATCCAAAATGTATTGGTGCCTTATTACCATAATTATTTTTATGAATCTCAAAAGGAGTAAGTGAGATCAGAACGGAATCTTTTGAAGAATCAAGAACAATAGTCTCATCATAATAGCCGAATTTCCTTATTTTGATAGTAGCCGGAAAAATAAGTGGAGAAAGAAGAAATTCTCCTTTGGAATTTGACTTTGTAAACAAGGTTTTATCGTTGCTGGATATGTCTGCAAAATTAATAGGGGAATTTGTTTTAATTTTGACTAACCGACCTTTGACATAACCTTTATTTTGATATAATTCTTTGTATGCAAGAGTCAAATCAGTTAAATGGGCTGCCCCATGCATAACATTATCCTGCCTTGAAGAATGAATCAGAACTGATGGACCTCTGCCTGATATACCAGGTGTAACAGCTAAGAAGGATATGACGAGGATGCTGATAAATCTGACCCGGTTACGGGGATAATTTAAACAGAATTTTTTCCCGTAACCTGGCTTATCTGTCATTTTATCACATGATAACGAACAAATCTGGTCAAACTATGTGAGAGCACCAGGTGTAAAATTAGAAAAACATAGTTGTAATAGCTATAATGTTAAGAAAAATATTATCACGCCATTCTCTTATTTCCCTATCGTCTGACTCTTACTGTCGCTTTCAACGTCTACCTTGTGGTCGAGTTTTTTGACATTCTTGCCCTTATTGAATTTATAGGAATAACTGAACTGTATAAAATTTGAGACGTTAAAACCGATAATGTTTTCTGAGTTAAAGGCAGGGGTCTCAGTTAGGGTCTTCTGGAAATTTATATTTTTCGAAAAGGGCAGCAGCCAGAATATACCAAAACTATGATCCTTGATTTGCTTCTGGGCCCCAATACCATAAAAAGGAATGCTGTATGTTTTACTCTGCGCATTCATATTTACACCATTGTAACTCAAAAAGACAAAGGCAGTGGTTTTCTTATTTTTGTCAAGGGGCGCAAATGCATAGCTGGTTATACTATAGGAGAAATAATCCAGACCGGGAATTGTAACCATCTGTCCGGTATACTCATTGATATGTCCCTTATAAATCCTTGCATTAATATTTACATACCATAGCATGGCATTAAGACCACCACCAGTTTCATAACCGCTGAGCAGGTTAAAAGGTTTAGTAAATGTTGTCAGGCTGCCGGTAATAGGCGAGATGACTACCTGATACTCATTTCCGACTTTATTGGTATAAAACTCTTTATAAACATAAGGGGAGAAATAATTGCTACCGAAGTTCCATGTATAGGTAAGTTGCAGACGGTCGCGATAATCGGGTTTGAGGTCAGGATTGCCTTGTGATACGTCATAATTCTGTCCTATTTTATAATATGGATCCAGGTTATAGATTCCCGGCCGGTTGATTCTGCGATTATATGTGAATTTTAAATTATGTGATGCCGAAAATTTGTATTGAATATTGGTAGACGGAAGGAAGCAGGTATAGTTCGGGGATGTAGCCGAATCAGCCTTGATATGGCTGTTTTCAATCCTGAGCATAGCCTGAAAGCCAAGTTTTTTCAGATTCCAGGTAATTCCGCCGTAAACTGAATTACGAAACTCATTGTATTTAAAAATGTTATTTTCTTCCTGGTTATCGATAATAAATAGATAGCTCATCTGCTGATTGTATAACTGATATCCTGTTTCAATTTTTGCAGACATCCCGATAGGCTGTACATAATTCAATTTAACTGAGAAATATTTTCTCTGGCTTATATCATCCTCCAGCCGGGAGTAGGAACTGATTTGTGTATCTGAATCATAGAGGTACCCTCTATTGGTAAAGTCATTCCATGTATTTGATTTAAACCAGTATAAGTTGGTTTCGGCTGTGAATTCCTGGACCGGTTTATTAAATGTCTTTTTGTAAAAAAGTGATGCTGATATTTCATCACTGTGAACATTGTTCGTGGAGAGTGATGCGACAGTATTAAGTGGAACACCGCTTTTGGACAGGACTGTTTCACCAGGAATATTAATATCCTGATCAATTGGTTTATAGCTTATATTAAAACTCATGTTGTTTTTATCATTAATATAATAATCGAGTCCTGTGTTAACTGATGGACCGGTTACTTTTAATGCGCCTTTTCCTGTCATGTTGCTGGTGGAATCGTTCATTATGAAATTGCTTGTATTCGTGGTATTGATACTCAGTTTCTGCAAAAAAGTAAAAGCAGTTATATATATAGTCACTTTACCCATTGCATAATCGAGACTTCCGGTTGCTGAAGCTGTCGGCTTATTAAAAGGCTTGATATTAAAACCTGCATTACCGTTCATCCCATACCTTGCTTCTTTTTTCAGGATGATATTTATAACACCGTCGATATTGCCTTCATATTTACCGGAAGGGTTGCTTATAATCTCAACGCTTTGGATATCAGAAGGAAGAAGTTTGTTAAGAAATTCCCTGTCGCGTTGTCGCCCATCCACCTGGATAATGAAATTGCTGCTTCCGTTTAGCGTAATATTATTCTGAAAATCGACATTGACCTGAGGAATTTTCTTTAAGATATCATAACCGTTAGTTGAGCTTTTAGCTATGACTTCCGGAATGGCATAAACAGTCCTGTCAACCATCTCCTTCCCCTTTATCCGTTCAGCTGTGACTGTAACTTCATTTAAGCTGGCTGTTGTTTCAGATAAATAAATGGTATCTACAACAATTTCGCCCTGACCGGTTTCTACCGATACTTTTTTGCCGCCAGTTTTATATCCCACGAAACTGACCCTCATAAAATAATTTCCAGGCTTTACCTTTTCCAGCAGGTAGCCCCCGTTCGTCAACGTTATAACGCCTGTGATCATGGCTGAATCAGGCAACTGAAGGAGAGCAACAGTTGCAAACTGCACTGGTTGTCTGTCTTTCTCGAAACATACTTTTCCCTTGATATTCTGGGCCTGGGCAGATATTGATATTATCAGAAGTAAACAGAATATAGTTTTTCTCATTTTATTATTGTATCAATTCACTGTTTTGCAACGACTTTCGATGTCCCGTTAATATCCATTGGTATTTGCATACTAAATCCCGGACCACTGACTCCAAGATTTCCTGAAATATGCGTTTTGGTATTATCTTCAACTAAAAGACCGGTATGGGTATCAATGGCTATATTTGATTTGCTTAATCCTTTTATATCATCATATGTAATTGTAGCTCCACCTGATATCATTGGGCCCGCATTCTCGGCTGCCTTAATATTTGATTCGGCAGTAATATCAGCATTATTGCTGTTTACTCCGGCCAGATGATAGTCTGTTTTTATTTCGAGTGTCATTCCACCGGAATTCGTAGTAATAGTTACATTCCAGTTATCACCTGTGGATACCTGTTTGCCAGGTAAATAATGGGTAAACATTTCAACCATTGTTTTTAATGTCTGGTCGCTGACCATATTGTTTATCTGAGTTTTTACTCCCAAAGCCATGGGACCTGTCAGCGTAATGGAACTGGTATCTTTCATAATCACATCAGACAACATCTTCAAATTCACAATTTCAAGAACCTTGCCGGCGAAGTCCATTTTAACATAAAGGGCATTCCTGCTTAACCGGTTGATGATGCAGGACATAACATCAGCAGTTTCTGCCGATTTAATGTTGCCTTCGCTGACTGAACTGATTATGGTCGTTTTCCCCATTGAATTTGTATTATATATAATGGTATCGAAATGCACTTCCACAATCATAAAATCGGCGGTAGCATCAACCATTTTTATTGAAATAGCATTATTGGTTTTGGAGTCTACTGTTTGCTGATTTCCGTTCACCGTTTGTATAATTGTCTGTTCCGAAGTGGAACTAAACCGATAAACCTTATTTTTTTCCAGATTCATTTTTAGGCTGGCACTGTTTTGTGCCATCATCGAAATACAGGTAAGTACTGAAACACACGATAATAAAATCTTTTTCATCAGGTTAGTTTTTAAAGGTTGTTTAGAACAATTCATAAAAATAATGATGCAACACTGTTATAGAAAAGCTTTATCGGTAAATGGATGAATATTGTGGGTGAATAACATATTTCACAGGTATGTCAGGATAGAAGTGTGATGAAACAGTAAAGGTTGTGCAGCAAAAAGCCGGACAATTACGGTTTAAGCATACACAATAAATATATATTGGCCGCAGTCCTGTTTTCTTTGATCTGATAACAGGACTGGTCACAAAATGGAATCCGGGCTCACCGAACGTTATAAAGGATTGTCAGACAGTAAACTGCTGCCTGTAAATGATAGAATAATGAAGAGCCGATGCTCGGTTATCTGTTATTTGTTTGTACACGGTTTATAAATTGCTCCTGTAGCAAAGTCAACTATTACTCCGGGAACAAAGAGCAGGACATCCAGAACTAAAGCACCTGCCCGTACTTCCCGTGAAGGTTGTCCTGGTGCAGGTTTTGTCCTTTGACATGTTGAAACCGGTCCGCAAAAAACGGTTGCACATGAAGTAATAATTACACTTACTAATAAAAGTAAAGCCAGGATTTTAATTTTCGTTTTTTTCATAATAATACAGTTTAGATTTCTATGTGAATTACATATCATTGTGAATTAATTACGGTAGTCCCTGAAATTATATCATGCAAGACATTTTTATCAGGGGTAAAGAATATGCTTAGTCCTTCAAGAGGAATAAATCTGCAAAATGTTCTTACTAAAATTCTCAGGACGGATGGCTTAGATAATGAAACCTTCCCAATGACTTTCGTTCCTGTAATCAGTTTTCCGGGGGTTGATGAAAGAGCCAGTTCAAAAATAAAATAGTAAATGAAATATAAAACAAAAGCGAGAATTCTATTGTTATTAGCGTTATAATACCGGAAGGAGGGAAGGAAATTTTTTAAGATCAGTACTGTTAGAATTGTAATCAATGTAAATGCTAAAGTATCCAATAGAAAGTTTATCAGCCTGGTAGTTATATTAACTTCATTTTTCCTCACTTAATAAAAAATTATGGTTCTTAAAAAATTTAATATGAAGTTTTTACTGCCGCGAGCAGTTTATTTCTTTAATAAAATTATAAATTTTATTTTAAAAGATGTACAAGTTTTCAGTAAAAAGTAAAAAGTGAACGTACAACCCTGGTTTCTGCACAATGGTACATCTTTGAATAAATTATTCCAGGAATTATAAAAACTTAAAATTAGAAAAAATGAAACCGAATTCTTATCCGAATATATTATTTGAAATACTTTTAATATTTTAAAAATGGCTAATACAATACTACACAGAGCAGAGACCCGCGGTGATGCAAACCACGGTTGGCTGCATAGCAGACACACTTTTAGCTTTGCTGATTACTACGATCCTGAAAGGGTCCATTTCGGAATGCTCAGGGTACTGAATGATGATATAGTGGAAGCCGGAATGGGATTCGGTACTCATCCTCATGATAACATGGAGATCATTTCAATTCCTCTGGAAGGTGATCTGGAGCACAAAGACAGTATGGGCAATGTATCCGTTATAAAAAACGGTGATGTTCAGGTAATGAGTGCCGGGACAGGAATTACACACAGTGAATACAACAAGAATAAAGACCGAAGGGTCAAATTCTTACAGATCTGGGTATTGCCAAGAATAAGAAATGTAAAACCACGTTATGACCAGATAACATTAAACAAAGCTGACCGGCATAACAAATTCCAACAGATCCTTTCGCCCAAACCAGATGAGGAAGGAGTATGGATTTATCAGAATGCGTGGTTTCATCTGGGACAATTCGATAAAGGATTCAGTTCGGATTACAATATCAAGGCGAAAGGGAATGGGGTTTATGCCTTTATCCTGTCCGGTGAAATAACAATAAACCATCAGGAATTAAAACCACGTGACGGATTTGGTATCTGGGATGTTGATAAATTATCACTCAGGGCAGATACCGATGCTGAATTTTTACTTATGGAAGTACCAATGAAATAGGGTGATATGACGGATATAGAAATCAATTAAGTGTAATACTTCAGTAATGGTATTTTTACTATGGTTTTAATATCTTAAGTACCAATGGATTAATATTCTGACTGTCTTTTGAAGAATATACCACAGAACCCTTGCTTACATCAAGAATATATGTAAAACCGTTCTCAGCTGCAACTTTGTCCACAGCTTTTAGTATTTTATCAAGGAGTGGTTGAATAAGTTCCGAATTTCGTTTTTGTAAGTTGGCAGAAGCATTCTGTTCAAATTCCTGTAATCTTTTTTCCTTATCAAGCAATTCAGTTTCCTTGTTCTTTTTCTCAGGCTCTGAATAGGTAGATTGTTTTTTTTCGAAATCGTCGAGCATTTTATTATAGACAGCAGTCATATCATCATAAGTCGCCTGAATCTCTTTTGTCTCTTTTTCTATTACAGCAGCGGCGCTGTCTCTTTCCGGTAGAGCAGCCAGTAATTCAGCTATATCTACATGTCCGATTTTTAAAGTTGTCTGAGAGAAAGAATTTATAGAGACAGATATTAAACCGGCGCCCAAAAGGATTGTTATTATCTTCTTCATTTTAATGGTTTTATATTACAAATTAAATGTAACAGGCTTTGTCTGATTATAAGTAGTTAATTAAGGTCTTACAGTTATGTTACTAAATTATATTGTTTCGGGAGATGAACCTCCAGACTGCTTCGCGTCCATCCCCCTGTGGGAAGACCAAATTGAGTAATCAAAAATAATTACAATCATGTTCAGATAATAGTCCCGCCAGGGGGGAAAGGGGGCAAAAAAAATTACTTCCCATCAGGTTGGACTATTTTAACATATTTAGTGTAGTAATTCTGAAGTTTATTGGTTATTTCATCTGCGAATTCGGTTTTTCCCCCTGTTTTACATGCATCTGCTGCCTGAGAGGTAAATTGGATTGCAGTCTGCACTTCGTATCCTGCAGAAGCAATAATTTCCGGCTTCTGCTTCAGGTAATAATCAAGCTTTTCAAAGTAATATTTGCTAAGCTCACGGGTAAGTTCTGTTGCTTTATCAACTGCGCCGGCGTTGACATAAGCCTCAATTATACTTGGAACATACATATCATAGGACAATTTCTCAACAGGGAAAGTAGTCATGCAATAATCAAGCACACTTATGGCCTTTTCATTCTTCCCTTCTGAGGAAAGAGCATTGGCTAGTCTTGAATAGTCGTATCTTGCTTTAATAACCAGCAGGTTTCTTTTATGATTGTAATCAATATTAACTCCCTTCTCTTTTGCACCGCCCCATACAAACTTTGTCATCAGATTATTATAGAGAATATCGGTATCAATTCTTCCATATCGGAGCCAGCTTTTATTCTCTGACTTTATCGGTACAAGCCTGTATGCTAATCCTTCAAGCTGAAAATACTCTTCAAGCCCCAGGGCATCTTCATGGTATCCGGTAACAAAATATATCGGCCGTTTCCAGTCATTATGGGCCAGAATATCAAGGACCAGCATTGAACTTTTTAAAATTGCACTGCCTTTCAGCTTGATATCAATATATGGAACTATTTTATCCGCATCAGCCGGCTTTACAGTGCCTGAAGCAATGACTTTAGCAGCATCAACCGGAATCCTGATAGTCCGGGAAGGAATATTATCAAGTTCCTCAGTTTCTGAAATCTGTACTTTGGTAGCTTTATTGTCACTTTTTATCCATTCAATAACTGTTGAAATATCCACCGGATCTTTGCTTTTTTCCACAATATAGACCTGGTTATTTACACCATCATAGTATTTCTTTTCAGGAAGGGTTATCGGCAAAGGGTCAGATTCATGTGATTTATCCTTCATCTCGTCAATGTACCAGTCGGTGTTCAGCAGCATCAGGTTGCAGATCCTAACATCGGTTCTTTTTCCTTCGACCTCCTGAGCATACCATAAGGGGAATGTATCATTATCTCCATTGGTAAACAGTATAGCATCCGGGGCACATGAATTGAGATAATTAAACGCGACATCCCTGGTAAGATAACGTCCGGAGCGGTCGTGATCATCCCAGTTCCCGGAACACATTAATAATGGAACAGCGAGAAAACAGATAATGCCGGCAACCGGGGCAGCATATTTTTCTTTAAACAGTTTGGCAAGTTGCTCAAACAGTGCAAGAACTCCGATTCCAATCCATATAGCAAAGAAGTAGAATGAACCGGCATAGGCATAATCACGTTCGCGGGGCTGATCGGGATACTGGTTAAGGTACAATACAATTGCCAGACCTGTCATAAAAAACAGCAGCAGAATGACCCACCAGTTTTTATTGTCTCTTTTAAAATGATATAGCAATCCTATAATTCCGAGCAAAAGAGGTAGCATGTAATAGACATTTCTTGAAGGATCTTTTTTCATGTCAGCCGGCATATCTGAGGTACCGATTCTTGGTTCATCAATGAAATTAATACCGGTAATCCAGTTTCCATTAACCGATCCCCCCGTTCCCTGGACATCATTTTGTTTCCCTGAAAAGTTCCACATGAAATACCTGAAATACATATAACCGATCTGGTATGAAAACATAAATCGCATATTCTCAATAAAGGTCGGTTTACGGATTGTTTTACTCTTGCCTGACTCGTCAGTGACCTGAACAGGAATACCTTTCATCTTTGACCATGTCTGATATTCCTGCGGGTGATCACCTTCAGCGCTCCACATTCTTGGGAACAGTGTAACGAACCGGGGATCATAATCTATCAAAACATCATGACTGGTTATTTCATATTTGCCGTTCACATAATTATACCTCGGTTTTCCATCCCTCGATCCAATTCTGGGGGCATTAAAATACTGACCTTTAAACAATGGTCTGTCTCCATATTGCTCGCGATTCAGAAAATACAAAAGATTATACGGATCACTGGGATTATTTTCATTGAGAGGAGGATTAGCCGAGGCTCTGATCACAATTATTGCATTTGAAGAAAATCCTAACAAAATTACCATTACAATTGTGAGAGCTGTATTCAGAATTACTTTATTCTTTCCTGAAATGACCCATACTGCAACAGCCAATAAAACTACCATTAACAAGTTGAATATAACCGATCCTGACAGTACCCATATTCCGCTTAGAAAAAGTGCCCCAAAAGAGAGGATAGCAGTTTTTTTCAGATTTGAACCATCAAAAGTTGATTTTATTGCAAGAACAAAAAATACTATAATAAGAGCCAGATGAAACAGTAATCCGCTCAGTACTGGGAGGCCCAGGCTATTCACAAAGAAAAGGTCAAATTTTGAAGCAATTGTCACAATGCCTGGTCTGATCCCATACATCAGAAGGGCCAGAATCAAAACAGAACTGGCAATCGCAGTAATAAATCCTTTCCATGAAAATTCAAATTTTCGGAAATAGTACACAAGACCAATTGCAGGTATCGTCAGCAGGTTAAGAAGATGAACCTCAATAGCCAATCCGATCAGAAATGCTATCAGGATAATCCACCTGTCGGCATATTTCTCATCCGCAACATTCTCCCATTTGAGAATTGCCCAGAATACAAGAGCAGTAAAAAATCCGGATGAAGCAAATACTATTGCTTCCACTGCAGAAAACCAGAAGGAATCCGAAAAACAATATGCCAGCGATCCGACAAGGCCTGCTGCCATAACGGCCATAATTCTTCCCGGAGTATATTGATTTTCATTCTTAATCATCATTTTTTTTGCGAGATGAGTAATACTCCAGAACAGAAATAGTACGGCGAATGCACTGGCCAGGGCTGACATCGAATTTATCATAGAAGCCACTTTGGAGACATTTCCTCCTGCAAACAGGGTAAAAAACCTCGCCATGATCATGAACACGGGATTTCCCGGAGGATGTCCGACTTCAAGCTTAAAAGCAGAAGAAATAAATTCACTGCAGTCCCACAGACTGGTAGTCGGTTCAATTGTTCTCAGGTAGGTAACGGCGGCAACAGCAAAGGCGACCCATCCTGTTATATTGTTTATCAGCTTGTAGTTTTTCTCTCGCATTAATACAGGATTATAAGTATATACAAATTAATTAATAAGTTAAGAGAACGAAATTAATGATTTTTTCTTACAGATTCAGCGTAATAAATATTCAGGTAAGGGTTTTAAGAAATATTTAACTATTAAAATTTTAAATCCAGCCTTACGTTATTTATTTTCACCCTGATTTTTAGATCAAAAGTTCATTAAATAAGTTTCATATGGATATTGTTATTGAGAACCTTACAAAAAGATATGGCAATCAGAAAGCAATTGACAATATTTCGCTGAAAGTAGCTACAGGCGAAATTCTTGGTTTTCTTGGTCCTAATGGCGCCGGAAAAACGACTACAATGAAAATTATCACCAGTTTTATTGCTGCTGATGAAGGGAAAGTTTATATCGGAGGAAAATTACTTTCAGATAATTATTATGAGCTTAAAAAACATATCGGATACTTATCTGAGAATAATCCTTTGTACCAGGAAATGCCCGTAATAGATTTTCTGAATTTCTGTGCCAGAATTCAAGGTATTGAAAAAAGCAGGATATCGGATCGTGTTGCCGAAATGATAAAAATAACCGGACTGAAAAGAGAGAAGCATAAAAAAATCGGGGAATTGTCAAAAGGTTATCAACAGCGGGTAGGTCTGGCCCAGGCAATAATTCATGATCCTGAAATATTATTACTCGATGAACCAACTTCCGGCCTCGATCCTAACCAGATTGCAGAAATAAGAAAACTTATCCGTGAACTTGGAAGTGAGAAAACTGTAATTCTGAGCACTCATATTCTTCCGGAAGTTGAGGCAACCTGCGACAGAATTTTTATAATTAACAAGGGAAAAATTGTTGCAGACGGAACTGCTGAATCGCTTCGACAGCAGTCAAAGGGTTCAGATATAATCAAAGTAAAAATTGAAGATGGCGAACCAGATCAGATATTCAAATCCATAAGGGCTCTAAGGTCGGTTTCAATGGTTGAACTGGCTGACCGTAAGTCAAACCGTTTCGATATTCATTGTACTGATAAAAATGTAAAACGTGAAATATTCAGACTTTGTGTCGAAAATAAATGGGTGCTTACCGAAATGACTCCGTTTGAGACAAAACTTGAAGACATCTTCAGAGACTTGACAATGAATTAAAAATTTAGATGATGAAAGCAATATGGATAATTACCAAACAGGAATTAAATTCATTCTTTGATTCACTGATAGCATTTATAATAATCATTCTGTTCCTTGGATTCAGCGGGTTTTTTACCTGGATATCAGGTTCTGACATATTCCTGACAGGTCAGGCCAGTCTGCAATCGTTTTTCTCGATAGCATACTGGACTTTGTTTTTCTTTATACCTGCTTTAACTATGCGCCTGATAGCGGAAGAGAAGAAAACCGGCACAATTGAGATGCTTCTTACAAAAGCAGTAACCGACAGGCAGGTAATTCTTGGTAAGTATCTGGCTACTTTATTCTTAATAATAATTGCACTTCTGTTTACTTTGCCATGGATAATCACCATTTCAAAACTGGGCAATTTAGATATGGGCGGTGTAATTTGCGGTTACCTGGCATTAATACTTATGAGCGCAGCTTATACCAGCATTGGTCTGTTTGCCAGCAGCATAACCAATAACCAGATTGTAGCCTTCCTTTCGGCTTTGTTCATCGGTCTGTTTTTCCATTTCATCTTTGAGGTAATAGCAGGTGACATGAAAGGACTTCCGGGACAGATCATCAGTTCGCTGAGTGTAAATGTCCATTTCGAAAGCCTCTCGCGGGGAGTGGTCGACTCTAAAGACCTGATTTATTTTGGATCGATTATATTCCTGGGATTGTTCCTTACGGAAGTTTCCCTGTCAAAGCGTAATGCATTCAATTAGTGATCTTAAAATCTGAAGATATATGATGAAATCAGCAAAAATATCTACCACAATATTATTAGTAGCAATTATTGTAATAATAATAAACGTGCTGGCTGAAAACTATAAGTTCAGACTCGATCTTACTGAAGGTAAAGAATACACGCTCAGTAAGGCAACAAAGGATATTCTGAGTAACCTGGATAAACCTGTTACGGTTACTGCTTATATTTCGAAAAATCTTCCGGCGAATATAGGAAATATTTCAGGCGACCTAAAAGACATGCTGATTGAATATAGTGACAGGTCAAAAGGAATGGTGGTTTATAAGTTTGTAAATCCTGGTGAAAAAAGCGAATTGGAGAATGAAGCAATTCAAAATGGTGTCCAGCCAATAATGATAAATGTAAGAGAAAAGGACCAGGTTAAACAGCAAAAAGCTTTTATGGGAGCAGTAGTTTCGATGGGAAAAGAAAAAGAAAAGATACCTTTCCTCCAACCCGGTTCGGCAATGGAGTATACTTTATCAACAGCAATTAAAAAGCTCTCTGTAACCGATAAACCTTCCGTTGCCCTGATTCAGGGCCATGGTGAACCCTATATCAGCGATATTATGCAGGTTTATAATGAATTAAGCGTTCTTTATAATGTTCAGACATTAACTCTGACCGATACAACCATTATACCCGATAAATTTAAAACGGTTGCAATCATCAGACCCAGAGATACTATCTCTGCAACGCAGTTATCAATTCTGGATAAATATCTTGCTCGGGGAGGAAATATTTTCCTGGCAGTAAACCGGGTAAAAGGAAACTTCACGAATGCATCCGGAATTTCAGTAAGTGTAGGAATGGAAGACTGGCTGAGAAAAAGGGGAATTACAATAAACGATAATTTTATAATTGACGCAAGTTGCGGGTATGTTACAGTCCGTCAGCAGCAGGCCAGTTTCACTATGTCCTCAAATATTCAGTTTCCCTATTTGCCTGAGATACATAAGTTTGCTGATAACCCTATTACCAAGGGTCTTGAATCGGTAAGTCTGCAGTTTGCCAGTCCGATAACTTTCTCGGGAGACAGTACCATTAAATTTACTCCCATTGCTTTTTCATCTGATAAATCAGGAAGTTTAAAGACTCCTTTATATTTCGACGTTCAAAAGAAATGGGAGAAAAGTGATTTTCCAATGTCTTTTCTGGTGGTGGCAGCAATCATTGAAGGAAAATTGTCAGGTAGCAGAAACTCAAGAATTGTTCTTGTTTCTAACGGGGACTTTGCTGTTGGAACTCCGCAGGGAGGAAATAAGTTACCGGCTGATAATGTTAACCTTCTGGTAAATTCCATTGATTGGCTTTCGGACGCGACCGGATTAATAGATCTAAGGACTAAGGGTATTACATCAAGACCAATAAAACAACCTGAGGATAGTACAAAAGCATTCTTAAAGTGGTTTAATTTTCTGGCGCCGGTTTTTCTGATAATTGTCTATGGGCTCATAAGGATGCAAATTAACCATCGTAAGCGTATAAAAAGAATGGAGGTGAGTAATGAGTAAAAGGTTCAACAATAAAAGATTGCTATACCTGCTTTCAGGGCTGATTATTATATTAATTCTTACTGTGGTTATAAAGATCCCAAAAGAAAATGCGACTTTTAAAAGTAATATTGTTGATTTCGATACCTCAGCTGTGAGTAAGATCATTCTGACCAACAGGATTAGTAACGGAAAAGAAGTCGAATTTAACCGGATTAACAGTAAATGGACAGTTCAACAGGGTAATATTGGATCTCCCACTCAGGAAGGAGCTGTTGCTAATATATTTGGTGAGGTACTAAACATAAAACCCCAGAGCCTGGCAGCAATAAACAAATCAAGATGGAATGAATTTGAACTTACCGACAGTCTTGCCACGCGAATTAAATTTCTAAATAAGAAAGGCAAGATACTTGCTGATCTTATGATTGGGAAACTGGACCTGAAACAAGCTGATAAACCAGTAAAAGGATATAGTGGAAACAATGTTCAGATGACATCATATGTGAGGCTTTACAATGGGAAAGAAGTATATGCGGTTGATGGTATGTTACCCTTCTCATTCAATATAAAATTTGAAGACTGGAGGGACAGAACCTTTATTCATTCCAACAAAAATGATATAACAAATATTCGCTTTATCTATCCTGCTGACAGCAGTTTTGCTTTGATCAGGAAAGATTCAGCCTGGTATGCAGGAAACATAAAAGCCGATTCCTCAAGTGTGGCAAATTATCTTAATTCACTGGTTTTAATGTATGGTCAGGGATTCAAAGATGGCTTTAAACCAATATTAAATCCCGTTTACCAGATTTTGGTTGAAGGAAACAACTTATTAAAGTTTTCAATAAAATGTTACATGGGAGAGAATAATGATGAATATATCCTTAATTCGAGCTTAAATCCTGATGTTTTCTATGCAGGAAGGAATAACGGGATTTTCGATCAGTTGTTTAAACCGCAGCGACACTTTGTAAAAATAAAATCAGGAAGAGAAAAATAGGATACAATGAATGACTTCATTATTTTACATACAAACCTTATACCCATAATATATAATAGTATGCGGATGGCTTATCTGTCAGGGGGAGTTCTTTTATTTTTTTTCTGAGTCTTTGGTCTCAGTCACTTTAGTCTCCGGCTCCTGTTTTGGCTTTTCGTCATCAAGTTGCGAGGCTTTTTTAAACTCTTTCATACCCTGACCAATTCCTTTCATCAGTTCCGGAATTTTCTTCCCGCCAAATAATAATACTATTATAAGTACTATTAAAATGAGGTGAAATGGACTACTAAAATCAAGCATGTCAGATCTTTTTTATATTCAATTTTTCCAAAGATAGCATAAAAAAAAGTCTATCCACAATTTTAACATTTTTTATGGATAGACTTTGTCAATTCAGGAATTAAAAAGAGCATCCTCTATAGCTGCACCAGGATTATTATTTCTTGGTTGAGTGATGCTTAGCCGTTGAGTGAGGAGGAAGTTTCTTTACGAATTTTCCGTCTTTGTCATAAACAAGTGTTTCAGACGCAGTACCTTTAACTACAACCACATTGTAAGTAACAGAATTGTTTGTAGTAACGCTGGTTGCTTCCTTAATTGTATAACCAGCATAATCTTTAGCAACATTGTCAGTTATAGATTTCTGAAGATCAGCTACCTTGACGGTGGTTTTGGTTGATTTTGCATTGGTTACGGTAGTTTTTGTAGCCTGAGCATTGATTACCAGAACCGACATCAATAATACAACAACAAATAATACTTTTTTCATAATAATAAAATATTTGATTTACAGAACAAAGGTATTATTAGATTCTGAAGCAGGACTGAAGTTTGGAATATTTAACATATAATTAAGATATGGTTAAAGATAAAAGACAAAAGCCGCAAGACAAAAGTTCCTTAGACTTTATATAATACGCCACTATTATCTCTTTACTTTTATCTTTTTACTTTTATCTTTTGTCTTATGTATAAATATCCTTCCTTTTATAAATACGGTAGGAGAGACCCGTCAGAATTACAGAGATGCCAATGAAATATGCCAGATGCAATAAATCTATTGTATAGGCCGGATTTACCGCATCCACGTTCGCAAATCTGAATGGGCTCAGATATCCTATTTTTGAAGCCCTTTCGGTGATTTTTGAAAGAGTATAAATGAAATAAAAGATCAGCACCAGACCTATACTGAATGTGGTTATAGGCCTGGCTCTCTTTACCAGGGTCGACAAAAAGAGCCCGATAGTTCCGAAAAGGATATTTAATAACAGAGTATAAACTGATAGAATTAAAAATGCCCTTATACTGAAGGGACTTTTCGTTACCAGCTCCATGGATATAAATCCTGCGAGTGCTGTAACAAAGTTCAACAAAAACACATTAACTGAAAGAACTGACAGTTTGGTGATGAAAATCTCGCTCCGTGTAACCGGGCGTGTCAGCAGATATTCTGCGGTTTTGTCATATTCTTCCTTAAGCAGGATGTTTGAAGACAACACAATGGAAAAAATACTCCCCAGAACCATCATATAAATGACATTGTTGGCAGCATAAAATCCAATAACCGAAAGGAGGTCGTTGAAATTCGAGATGCCTTTGAACTGCAAGGCACCTTTCGGAATGATGCTAAGCATCCCGACAATCTTCGACTGGTTTTCCATAAATGTACGGTAGAACGACATGGTAATCACAATAAGTAAGGTTATTACAACCATCCATATCATGAGACTGACGGAGTTTCTTCTGATCTCTTTTAAAAAGAGGTTTCTGTTCATCTGATTCTAAGCTTAATTCTTATAGTAATGCAGGAAAATTTCGTCTAGTGAAGGTTCTTCTATCGTCAGGTTATTTATCTGTTTTCCCGACAGATAATTAGTAAGTTCATTGATATTACCCGAGTACATGAAAGTAAGTGTGTTGCCGGGTCCGGTAATTAAACTTTCGATACCATGAATGCTGAATCTTTCTATATTCATATGATCCTCAAACTCGACAGAGACCTTTTTTAATTGTTTTTTTCTTAGGTTGTCTATGTCTTCCAGCTGAATTATTTTGCCTTCTTTTATAATGGCCACCCGCTTGCAAAGCATCTGAACTTCAGCCAGTATGTGTGAAGAAAAAAAGATTGTCATTCCTTTCCTGTTCTCTGAACGTAAAAGTTCAAAAAAAACTGACTGCATCAATGGATCAAGTCCTGTTGTCGGTTCATCCAGTATCAGAAGCCTGGGGCTGTGAAGCAGGCTCTGGATAATCGAGACTTTCTTCCGGTTTCCAAGGGAAAGGTCTGCAATTTTTCGGTTCTGGTCAAGCTCAAACAAATCCGAGAGCTCAGATATTCTTTTTTCCCCATTTTGCAACTGGTAAAAATTAATACAATAATTCAGGAACTCATGGACATCCATGGAAGAATATGCACTGGCATCTGAAGGAATATAACCAACTTGCATTTTAATTTTCTTTGTATCTCTTATGACATCCATTCCCATTATCCTTGCGTTGCCTCCGGAAGAAAAGATCAGGTTCATTAATATCCTTATTGTAGTCGACTTTCCGGCGCCATTGGGTCCGATAAAACCAAAAATCTCTCCTTCTTCAATCACCAGATTTATATGCTCAATTCCCCTGGCTTTACCGTAGAATTTTGAAAGATCCATAATATTTATAGCTGGCACATTCATATGACACTGTAATAAACTATTTCAAATATAGTAATAATAAGGTTAAAAAGGTTGATTGGCAGAAGACCTTGGAGAACCTGTTATTCATGTCTGAGGCATTCGGCAGGGTTGCGTGTTGCAGTATAGGATGTCAGCCAGCTGACAGTCAGTAATGATATAATTAAAGCAATTAATCCCGCGGTTGCAAACATCCACCAGCTAAGGTTGATCCTGTAAGCAAAACTCTGAAGCCATTTATGCATAAAATATATTATAACAGGGGTCGCTATTATGAAAGATACTAATATCCATTTTACAAATTCGAGGTTAAGCAATAACACAATTTCACCAGAAGTTGAACCTGAAATTTTTCTTAAACCAATCTCCCTTATACGGCAATCAATTGTGAATAAAACCAGCCCGAATAATCCAATACAGGAGATGAAGAGAGACAATATGGAAATTAAAGTTATCATTTTCAGTGTTCTGGCTTCTTTGTCATACATCATTTGAAAATCATCAGAAAGAAAAGAAAATTCAAAGGGAGTCTGATTGAACAAACTTTTCCATTTCTCACGAATAAATTCAATTGTACCCGGAATGTTTTCTGAAGATATTTTTATCATCAGGTTATCAAAGGCATCGGGAAAAGAGACTAGTGCAACCGGTTCAATTTTAGAATATAAAGATTTGAAATTGAAATCATTAACTATTCCGATCACTTTTCCGGCCCCTACAATATTAAACTGTTTACCTATGGGATCGTTCCATTGTATCATTTTTGCAGCAGATTCATTTAAAATGTACAATTTAGAACCATAACCGGAAATGTTATCAGGAAAATTTTCACCTTTAATCATTTTTAACTTCAGAGTTTTAATAAAATCCTGATCGACAGGAATCCAGCTCATTCCATTTGAAAAGTCATTTTTTTGAAGACCTTCCCACCATGCATTCTGGTGGTAATAATTACTTCCGGGAAAATAGCTGACCGCTGAAGCATTTAAAATAAATGAAGAGGTCAGGATCTCTTTTTTAAATAATTCATATTTAGGTTTAACTTCAGACTGATATATAGGAACAACTATTACCTGCTCATCAGATAACCCCAGGTTTTTATTCCTGATAAAATCCATCTGTAAATGAATTATAATGGTACATGCAATCAGTACAATTGAAACAAAAAACTGAAAAATGACAAGTCCTTTCCTTAAGTTTTTTACCGAAACGGTTTTTCCTAATTTAAAATTGTCGCGTAGGGCTGCTACCGGATTTACAGATGAAAGCATAACTGCCGGATAAATTCCTGATATAAATGATATAAGGAAAATCAGTAGAATGCATTTCACAAAGAAGCTTAAACTCCAGATAGATATGTTGTCAAGGGGTATGCCTGTAAGGGAAATAACCAGTCGCATAAATATACAACTCAATATTGATGCAAGTATAAACGCAGAACAGGTTATTGTAAATGATTCACAGAGAAATTGTCCGGCAAGATTTGAATTTGTCGCGCCTGCTACTTTCCTGAAACCAGCTTCTTTTCCTCTTCGCGTATACCGGGCAGTAGCCATATTAATATAATTAATACAGGCGATAGTCAGAATCAGAATAATAATTGAACTGATAGCATAGACGGTTTTAATGTTTGTGTTTGTTGGTAAATCCTCACGCAGGTTTGAATGCAAATGGATACTGGTTAACGGCTGTATATGTAACTCGAAGTTTTCTGTATCTGGTATTTTTTTTACAAATCCGGGCAGTTTATCACTTATTGCCCTTAAAGAAGCCTCATTTTTTGCCAATATATAGGTCGAGTAATTCCAGTTTCCCCATGACAGATTTCCTTTAATTTCTGAAAAAGAGCCGAGAAAGTCAAATTGAATCTGGGAATTAGCAGGAATATCTTTCATTACTCCGGTTATGATATAGGGAGATTTGTCATCACCAAGTAAAAGTGTCCTGCCTAACGGGTATTCACTGCCAAAATACTTTTTAGCTTTGGTTTCACTTATTACAATAGAACCAGGATTACTAAGAGCTGTTAATGGATTGCCTGATAAAAGTTTGAAGGAGAAAGTTTTAAAAATTGAAGGATCGGCTAAATCAATCTTTTCCCAGAAAAGTTTATTCTCATAACTTACCAGCATCCTGCCCATCTGTCCAAATCGTACGTAATCAGCCACTTCAGGGATTTCATTTTTTAACAGACTGCCCAGTGGAGCAGGTGTATTTGCAAAATTATCAGAAGATGTTTTTTCTTTAAATTCCACAAATACTCTGCATATTCTGTCTGCGTTATCATGAAACTTATCGAAGCTGAATTCAAACTGAAGCCAGACCAACAATATTAGTACAAGGGTAAGAGCGATGGAAAAACCTGAGATATTAATTAAGGAAAAAACCAGATTCTCCTTTATGCTTCTGAATGCTGCTGCCAGATTGTATTTCAACATTATAATCTTTATTACTTATAATGGGAGGTTGTTAATAATAAAATTATCCTGCAAGTCGTAAATATTGTTATCATTAATTATCTGTATTAATTGACTTCAAATCAAATATAAGCAATTATTTGTTTTCGGGAATAACTCATTGATTGCAGTAGACTGAGGAGACCGGGTCAGAACACGGAGAATATCTGAGACAAAAAAAAGGGGTGTGGAAACACCCCTTAACAATCTCAATCAGTCAAGATTAAAGACCTTTGTTAAGTGCGGGAGCTGCTTTGAATTTTACAACTTTTTTAGCAGGAACATTAAGTTTAGCGCCTGTACGGGGGTTACGAACCACTCTGGCACTTCTTTTGTCAACTTTAAAAGTTCCCAGGCCCGGGAGCTGAATTCTCTGACCTTTTTTCATAGATTTTCCAAATGCTCCAACGAATGCGTTTAAAGCCTTGCCTGCATCTTTAATAGAAAGACTTGCATCAGCAGCGATTGCATTAACTAATTCTTTTTTTGTCATAATGAAAGATTTAAGGGTTAGACCAATCTTACTAATTGAATACAAATTTATTTTTTTTAAATTCATACGCAAATTTATTTTGCCGTTTTTCCACAAATAGTGCCACTTTTAGGTTAAAACAGCCATATTTTTGGACGAAAAACGGAAAATGGTCAAAAAGTCGGAATCCCGCACTATTATTCAGTTTCAGATACATTGTTGAGGGTTTTTGTTCATATCATGTTAACAAAAATAATAAAATGCTGATTATCAGATAATTAATCAAAATGACAAAAATGATTCTCCAAAAACAAAAAAATACTATCTTTGCGGCGGCCCAAATGACCGGTTCTGGAATGGAAAAATGGAGAAATGGTCCCGCCTTGCGGGATAGACGCCGCGGTCAGGCGATCTTGAAGTTTAGAGTATAATAGAGTGACCGAATAGGAGAAATGGCAGAGCGGTCGAATGCGGCGGTCTTGAAAACCGTTGAACTGTAACCACGGTTCCGGGGGTTCGAATCCCTCTTTCTCCGCCAAAGCTTAAATTAATCCCGCGACAGCGGGATTTTTGATTTTACCAAAGGACCGCAGAAAGCTTGCTTTCGATAGGAGCTGCAGGGAAAATCAAATAACCCGGAGGGTAATTTAAGCTTTGAAGCCACCTCCACAGGGATCACTACCGAACGAAGTGAGGGCGTAATCCCGAAATACCACCTCGTTCCTTTTTTACTTCAGACTGTATGGGGCTGTTGAAAAAGACGAAATCCATTAACCGCGGAGTTCGCCAAGTTATACAGAAAGATTGCAAAGAACTTATTTACAAAGCATTAACTTTGCGTCCTTTGCTCCTACTTTGCGTCCTTTGCGGTTAAAATGTACTTCTTCAACACCCCCACTTTTGAATTAAGAACTCAGAACATTCGAACAGTGAAATCAGAAGTTCTGACTTCTGAATTCGTTTGTTCAATTGTTCTTAGTTCTATTTTATTACCTCATCTTTCTTCCTGTAAATATACCAGTAAGCCAACGGAATAAAGAACAGACTAACCACTGTTCCAAGTGACATACCACCTATAATAGCCAGGCCCATAGGACGCTGAAGCTCAGAACCTATCCCGGAACTCAAAACTATCGGAAAAGTTGAAACAAGAGCTGCTAACGCTACCATCACAATAGGTTTCAGACGACGGGATCCGGCAGTGTAAATTGCTTCCAATAATCCGATTCCCTCTCTCCTGATGTTATTGATAGTATCAACTTTTAAAATAGAGTCATTAATGATAACTCCAGACATAACAATTAATCCGATCATTGTCATGATGTTTATAGTTCCGCCCCAAAGTTTTACCAGGAGTAAAGCACCTGCTATATCAATAGGAATTTCGAGAAGGACAATTATCGGCTGGGTAAGTGACTCAAACTGAGCCGCAAGAATAAAATAGAGAAGCAGTAATGCCACGATAAGAACAATAATCAATTCCCTGAATAGCTTTTGTCCTGTTATAAGGGATCCACTAAAGTTCACATCAATATCCGGATCCTTTGATAGAAGATTTTTTATGCTTCTTGTTAATACCTCCGGTTTATTTGTTCTGATATTCATACTTACAGGTACATATTCACTTCGTAGTCCACCTTTAATAGTTTTATAATCATGTACCC
>JBARBF010000144.1:0-20456 GCA_049792755.1 Bacteroidales bacterium
AGTAGCCTTGCAGTTACGGTAAACCCTGGGACTCCTGCAGTTCCCGGTGTCATCACCGGCACTGCTGCAGTATGTCCCGGATTGACAGGTCAGATATACAGTATAAGTTCAGTAACAAATGCTACGACATACAACTGGTCAGTTCCGGCAGGCTGGGTGATTACAGCAGGATCAGGAACGATATCAATAACAGTCACGTGCGGAACATCGGGACAAAATGGGAATATTACGGTAACTGCAGGCAATAGTTGTGGAACTAGTCCTGCCGCAGCATTGGCTGTAACTGTTAGCAGTCAATCGATTCCACCAACTGGAGTTAATATAACAAATAATAATACTTGCAGCGGGTCAGCGAAAACACTTACAGCAACAGGTGGAAGTTTAGGAACAGATGCAACATGGGAATGGTATACCGGATCTTGTGGAGGTACCTCGGCAGGAACAGGTTTGACTATAATTGTAGATCCTGCTCAAGGAACCAGTACAACTTATTACGTTCTCGCATCAGGAACATGTAATACTACGGTTTGTTCAAGCGGTACTGTGGTCGTTACACCGACTGTAGGCACACCAGATGTGCCTTCACCGTCTGCAGTCACTATTTGCCATGGGAGTGGCAACACTGTGTTTACTACATCAGCTCCGAATGCTACAGGTTATAATTGGACAGTTAGTGGAACTGGCAATAGTATTACGGGGACAGGCTCTTCAGGAACTGTTACTTGGGCCGCTGGCTTTTCTGGCACTGCAACTGTCAGTGTGACTGCAAATGGATGTAGCGGGCCATCATCATCTGCATCCACTATTGTAACTGTTCGTCCGACCCCGACTGCAACCGTTACCGGAACCACCTCAATTTGTCAAAATGAATCTGCTCCTATCATTACTTTCACCAATCCGCAGGCGTTGTCTGTTACTATTACATATAACATTAATGGTACTAATCAAAATACAATATCGGTTGATCCAAATAGTTCAGCAACTATTTCTGCACCGGCAAATATTGCCGGTACATTTGCATATAATTTAGTGAGTGTAATTTACCAGAGTAGCCCTGGATGCTCTAATACTATCACTGGAACAGCAACAATAACAGTAAATCCGTTACCGGTGCCTTCGTTAATTAGTTCAGATGCAGACAATATCTTTTGTGTAGGTACGAGTGTGACCTTTACTGCGGGAGGCGGAACAAGTTATAACTTCAGAGTAAGCGGAACCAGTGTACAAGATAGCCCATCGCTATCGTACACAACCAGTTCATTGATAAATGGTCAGACTGTGGATGTAATTGTCACCACTGTTAACGGATGTATGGCAACTTCGTCAGGGATAACAAATTATGTAAATCCATTACCATTTATTTTTATTACCGTTCCTGCTGCATGTTCACCTGACCTGACTACCTATTCGCTTTCGGTCGTAGTAAACTCTGGTACTGTAACAAGTACATCGGGGGTTGTTACGAATACCGGAGGTTCCGTATGGGCAATATCAGGAGTCCCATCCGGAACAAATATAACGGTTAAGGTAACAGATTCAGGAGGGTGTGTAAACTCTATAGTTGTGACAGCTCCTAATTGTTCATGTCCGATAGTATCAGCTCCCGTAAGCGGGGGAGACAAATCATATTGTGCCTCAGGTGCAGTTCCGGAAATAACTGCAACTGTTTTAAGTGGGGAAACTGTTGACTGGTATAATACCTCATCTGGAGGTACTCTTCTTAAGGGTAGTAGCCCGAATTTCACTCCATCGGCTGCAGGTACCTATTATGCTCTAGCACGGAATACCACAACTGGTTGTGTGAGCAGCACAAGAACACCCGTGACAGTTACTATGAATCCATTGCCGGCAGCAACTCTGGTAAGCTCAGATCCGGACAACATAATCTGTGCTGGTACGACAATAACATTTACAGCGGGAGGCGGAACGACTTATAATTTTCGTGTGGGTGGCGTGACCGTGCAGAATGGTACTTCGCCAACCTATATAACCAATTCACTTACCAATGGACAAGTTGTTGATGTAGTGGTAACCAACAGTAACAATTGTGCAGCTACATCTGCAGGTATAACAACGATTGTAAATGCTTTACCATCACCCTCACTTTCAAGTTCTGATGCAGACAATTCCTTTTGTTCTGGTACGAGTGTGACATTTACAGCCGGAGGTGGAACAAATTATAACTTCCGAGTGAATGGTGTAAGTGTGCAGAATAGTGCTTCACCGACCTATATTACCAGTTCACTCACTAATGGACAGGTTGTTGATGTTGTAGTAACCAACTCTAACAACTGCGTCGCCACATCAGCAGGAATAACAAATACTGTCAAAGCAATTCCGACACCAACTCTCACGAGTTCAGATACCGATAATATTTTCTGTTCTGGAACCAGTGTCACATTCACTGCTAGCGGGGGTACAAATTATAACTTCAGAGTTTCAGGATCGAGTGTTCAGAATGGTTCATCTCCAACCTTTACCTCCAGTTCATTAACAAATGGGCAGGTTGTAGTTGTTGAAGTATCTAATTCTGTCGGATGTACAATAACCTCAGCAGGAATAACTAATACAGTCAACCCTCAGCCAGTTGCAAATGCAGGCACGGGTGGAAATGCATGCGATCTGAATTTCAAATTTAGTGCTGTACCAAGCATAGGCACAGGTACATGGTCATTAATCTCCGGGCCTGGTACAGCTACTTTTGATCCTTCCTCAAATTCCCCATCAGCAAAAGTCTCTGTATCAGAATATGGATTATATACATTTGCCTGGACCGAAGTAAGTGGTGCATGTTCAAGCAGTTCATCTGTTACAGTAACCTTCTATCAGCAACCTGTTGCCAGTGTAGGTACAGGAGGCAATATTTGTGGTCTCGGACTTTACCTTAATGGTTCTCTTAATGTTGGTATTGGTACCTGGACTAAAGTCAGTGGTCCCGGCGATGCAGTATTTAGTCCTGATGAAAATACTGCGGATGCATTAGTAACAGTTTCTGCCTTTGGCAACTATACCTTCAAATGGTCTGTGATTAATGGAACATGTACTGCATTTGCAAGTGAATCTGCAACTTTCATTGAGCAGCCACCGGCTAATGCAGGAACAGGAGGGGTTGAATGTGATAAAGATTTTGTATTAAATGCGGTAATAACAACCGGAACAGGGACTTGGACAAAAATTGATGGACCGGGTAATGCTGTTTTTTCTCCTGATAATCATCATCCGAATGCAACAGTGACTGTAGATCAGTTTGGTACTTACGACTTTGAGTGGACAGTAGTTAACAGCTCGTGTACATCAAGTGATAAGGTAAAAGTAGGCTTCCATGATCTGCCATCCGTGAATGCAGGGAAAGACACAGTTATATGTAAAGGTACCAATATTCAATTCCATGCTACCGGAACAGGTACCTTTGCATGGATCCCGGCAAAACTTGTTTCTGATTCCACCCTTGCTGATCCCATCTCAGCCCCTGTCTTATCTACAAAATATACTGTTTTTCTTATTGATCAGTTTGGATGTAAAAATTCTGATTCAATTTTCGTTGAAGTCAGGGAGAAATCTGTTGCATTTGCTGGTAATAACCAATCTCTGGACTACCTGTTTGAAACAATTATGGACGCTCAACTTGCACATAATTATGAAACCGGAATGTGGTCAGTAATATCAGGGACTGGTGACTTTCTGGATAAGACAGACGGTAAAACAACTGTGAACAGACTTTCTCTTGGAGGAAATAAATTTTCCTGGACTGTATCAAACGGATATTGTCCTTCATCTTCCGACACTGTTATAGTTTTTGTAAATGATCTTGTCATTCCAACCTTAATTACGCCAAATATGGATGGAAGGAATGACTATTTCGTTTTAAAGGGATTATCTACTCTTGGAAAGACAGAATTGATAATTTTTGACAGGAGGGGAGCAGAGGTATATAAAAACATGGATTATGATAATAGATGGAATGGGATTGACTATAATGGGAAACCGCTACCAGATGATACATACTTTTATATTTTGCGGGCAGCAAATGGCAAATCTAAAAGTGGTTATATAGTAATAAGACGTTAATAATGAAGAGAATAATTAAACTATTTATATTAGTATTGATACCAATAAATGTGTCAGGTCAGTTATATCCTGTCACAAGTCAGTATGTACTTAATCCGCTTCTGATTAACCCTGCTTACGCAGGGAACAAGGGTGCATTGGATATTGCAGCTTTTTACAGACGTCAATGGGTTGGTATAACTGGTGCACCAGAGACGATGACATTGGCAGCCGATGCCCCTTTACTTGATTCAAAAGTTGGACTTGGACTTATAATTACCAGCGATAAACTTGGAGTAACTAAGGAAACACATATTCAATCGGATTATTCTTATAAAATCAATATGGGTACAGGAAGCCTCTCTTTTGGGTTAGGCGCCGGGATAGTAGCCACAAATACTGCATGGTCAGATCTTGTTGCTCTCGATCCCGGGGATGAAAATTATCTTACGAACTCACGCGTTTTCGTCGCACCTGATTTTAATGCGGGAGCTTATTTTTCAGTTAAAAATTGTTATGGCGGTTTATCAATCCCAAAGCTGATAGGATATAAATTTAATTATGACAAGAATAAATACACACTAATTTTCAATCCTGGTCACTACAATTATTTAATAAATTGTGGTTATAGATTTAATCTGACACAACAAATAAAGCTGCTGCCTTCAACTTTAGTTACAGTTACCCCGGGAGAAAAGTTGCTGATTGATCTAAATGCTTATGTCAGTTTAAATGACAAAATTTGGACAGGAGTTTCATATCACAGTAGCCGATCACTTGGTGTACTGTTTCAATGTGCACTATCTAATCAAATAAGATTTGCTTATACGTATGATTTTGATTTTGGTAGTCTTGGTCATTATAGTAATGGCACACATGAAGTTATGCTCAGGTATGAATTTCGATATAAAGTTAACGCAGTAAGTCCTTTGACATTTTAATATTTGTGTATAATAATAAATAATGTTATAGAGAACAATATATCCATGATATCATAATCTGGTTTAGGTTATTATAAGAGGATATAAATTTACTTTTAACTAATCGAATATTTATTGAATATCTTGGTTTACAGGGAATTAAATATGATACGAAAATTGGGTTTAGTCTTGTTGAGTGCCGTATTTACTCAAATGGTTATTGGACAGGCAAGTTCTTATACCATTCAAAAGGCTTTTTTTAGTTCAGAAAAATATGATGAATTTTCGCCCGTCTTTTATAAAAACGGATTAGTTTTTTGCACAAACAGAAATCCTAATTATATATCAGATTATTATGACCAGCAGAATAAAGGTCTTTTTAAAATTTACTTTGTCGATACAACAAGTTTAGAAAAGTGGCACTCCCCTAGATTATTCTCTAAAAATCTGAAAACAAGATATAACGATGGTCCTGTAACATTTAGTCGCAACTTAGATACTATTTATTATTCAAGAAATCTGGAAGTAGAAGGCAAATTGAGCGATAATTCAAAGACAAGGAATAAACTCGGGATATTTTATGCGGTATTTAATGGGAAAGAATGGACAAATGTCAGGGAATTAAGAATTAATAATGAGTGGTACAATGTCACCACCCCATGTTTATCTCCTGATGGAAAAAAACTTTTCTTTTCTTCAGACAAGCCGGGTGGATTTGGAGGATATGATCTTTACTATTGCGAATGGAAAAATGATTATTGGGATGATCCGGTTAATCTTGGGCCGACCATAAATACCAACGGAAACGAGGGGTACCCTTTTATTAATCCAGCCGGTGAACTTTTCTTTTCTTCTGACGGTTACCCGGGTTTGGGAGGTAAAGACATTTTTTATTCCAGATTAAAGGATGGCAAATGGTTACATCCTGTTCTCCTTGATCCTCCTATAAACTCTGAATATGACGATTTTGGAATAATTACAGACTCTCTGATTAGCAGAGGATATTTTTCTACCAACAGAAATAAATCGGTTGATATATATCACTTTGAGACAAATTTTCCTCAGATCTTCTATAGTGAGTTACAGAAAGTCAATCAATATTGTTTCACATTCTCCGATAGTGGTAAAATTGCAATTGATACTATAAACCTTGAATATATCTGGGATTTTGGAGATGGAAAGAAAGCTTCGGGAGAATCTGTAACTCATTGTTTCAAAGGTACCGGGAGATATAATGTTAAACTTAACATTGTTGAGAGAGCTACCGGAAGCTTATTTTTCTCAAAACTGATATATAATCTGGACCTCAGAGATTTTGAACAACCATACATTAATTCTCCGGACATTGTAACTCAAGGAGATTCGATTGAGTTTGATGGATTAAAATCTTTCCTTCCCGGTTATAAGATTTTAAATTATTCATGGGATTTTATTGATGGCGGTAAAATGATAGGAGAAAAAGTAAAACATGCTTTTAAAGAAAGTGGAGAATTTTTAGTTAACCTTGGATTAACTTTAAAATCTGACTCTTCAGGCATAATTCATAAAACCGGTTCCTCGAAGAAAATTCTGGTATTAAATAAAAATCAGAAAAGGCCATTAAATAAATCTAAAGCTGATTCAATTAGGACATCCTTCCCCGATATAAGAAAGTATTCCAATGCACACATTAAAACAATATACTCTGCAGAAACTGAAATAAAAAGGGAATCGGTATACAAGGTTGAGTTATTATCTTCTAAAACAAAAATTAACTCTGGTAACAATTATTTTGTTAAGGTTCCACCTGAATACTCTATTATGGAACATTTTGACCCAAGCGATAGTATTTACCATTATCTGATCGATCAACAATCTGATCTTATGGCAGTTTACCCTACTTACATGGAAATGCGTAAGAAAGGATATAAAGATGTTCATGTTATATTGTCATTACTTGAAGACCCTGCTGAAAAAGAACTTTATAATATTTTAAAAACGTTTGGTAATCAAGCGGATTTGTACTTTGATATTAGTAACAAGTTCACATCAAAAGCGTACATATTTCTTGATCAAATCATCAGAATTATTAATAAATATCCGGAAATTAAACTGGAAATTGGAGTTTACACTGATAACTTAAATACTCATGAAAACAATCTAATTTCATCTCAGCAACGGGCTCTTATGATAGCTAATTATTTGGTAACCAGAAGAGTAAAACCTAATAGGTTGGTTGCTAAAGGTTACGGAGAATCTAAACCCGTGGCATCTAATTATCTGGAAATAAACAGGAGACTAAACAGGAGAATAGAATTTACTATAGTTAGATGATATTTTTAACTTTAAGGAAAACCTGGAAATAAATTTTTAGAAGTCTAATAAGGAATCAGTATTATCCAGTAATAAATTATTCCTAGAGTTTCTCTGATCGTTTTTAAAATTTTGTATTTCCTTGAGAAGTTATTCTTATAATCAGGCAGAGAGAGGATACCTATTTTGTGTTTTCCATCCAGAATTTTATTATAAGTCATCCAGGTCCTTCTGGCATGAGTGCCCACTGTCACAATATTTATTCCTTTAACAGGTATATTGGTAGTTCTAAGCCAATCGCGAAAAGCCAAAGCGCTCGTAAGTGTCCTGTTGATCCTGGCTCTTTTGCTATCAATAGCCTTAATTTTTGCAGAGTCCATCCCTAAAGACAGCAGCCTGTTTCTGGCCAATTCTGCATAAGAAGTAAAATCATTTTTTATCCTCCAGGATGAACCCAATGCTCCGATTATGTATTCAGAATTTTTTTGATATTCCATTACAAACTTATGATCAATTATAATTTCTTTGACATATAAGTTTCTGTCTCCAAAATCGCCGATTGCATCATTGGTGAACTGGACCATTATAGAATCAATAGTTGTCAGATCACCCTTCCAGTTAATATTGTATTTCCTTTTCCGCTTCTCAGCCTCGAAACTCCCGACAACAGAATCATTAATAAATAGATTGAATCGGGCAGCATTATCTCCATTTAATTCACTATAAGCATCAATTTCAATTGAATGATTACTGATACCGCTATTAAGAACAATCCTCCTTTTAGGATAAAAAACAAGGTATCCATCCATAGAAACCAAATAGTATTCAGGAATTTTTAGCCCGGTAGTTATTACATATTCATATTTGTTTTTATTAAATTCGCTAAATGCCATATCAATTGCATATTCGGGAAGCCAACCCTCAACAAGAAGAATATTTGCAGATACCTCTTCAGACTTTGACAAGTACCCGGAAAGATAATTGAATGCAGGTTTAACGAATAATAATCCAAATATCCCCACTCCTGCAAACAGGGATATAAAAAGCAGCCCTCTTTTTTTCATGAAAACTTTATAATGCATAAAATGCAAATATTGTTAAATTTAATTGAATTATATTCTTTCATATGTGTGGATTTGTAGGTATTGTTAACAGGAACGGCACGATGGCTGATAGCCGTCTGCTAAAAAAGATGGCTTCTGTAATTCATCACAGAGGTCCCGATGGAGAGGGTATCTTCATTGACAACTCTGTTGGTTTTTATCATAAAAGATTATCGATAATTGATCTTTCAACAGGTATTCAGCCAATGTCATATAAGAACTGTACGATTGTATATAATGGAGAGATATACAATTATATTGAATTAAAGGAGGAATTGAGGATGAAGGGGCATCAGTTTATGACAACATCTGATACCGAGGTAATATTACATATGTACGATGAATATGGAGATGATTTTATAAATAACCTGAATGGGATGTTTGCTTTTATAATATTTGATAAGCCTAAAAACAGATTTCTCATCGCTAAGGATCATTTCGGAATAAAACCACTGTACTGGTATCAGGATAATCAAAAAACAGTTTTCGCAAGTGAAATAAAATCATTGCTCCAACACCCTGATATAGTTTCAAAACCAGATTGGGAAAGTCTTAATGAGTATATGACCTTTCAATTCATTCTGGGCGAGAAAACCATGTTTAAAAATATTTTTAAACTATTACCGGGCCATTATATGATTCTGGATAATATAACCGGAAAGATTGACAAAGTGAGATACTGGGAGCCAAACTTTAGTATTGACAGGTATCATACGGAGGAGTATTTTATTGTGAAGTTACGCGATATACTTGATCAGACAATTTCTCAGCAGCTCAGAAGTGATGTTCCACTGGGGTCATATTTAAGTGGCGGGTTAGATTCTTCATTTGTAACCATTCTTTCAGCTTGTAAATATGGTCGACAATTTAAATCATTTACCGGATCATTTCTTGAAGGTCCGGAATTCAATGAGATTGAATTTGCAAAGGAGGCAGCGAAAGTTGCCGGTTCAGAGCTTTATAATGTTATCCCGACAGAACAGGAGTTTATTGACCTGTTGCCAAAACTTATTTATCATCTGGATGAACCAGTTGCCGGACCAGGGCTATTTCCACAATATATAGTTTCGAAACTAGCCTCGGAACATGTCAAGGTAGTGTTAGGAGGACAGGGAGGAGATGAAATATTCGGAGGATATGCCAGGTATCTTGTTGCCTACCTTGAACAGGCGATTAAGGGATCTATTTATCAGAATAATGAGGAGGGAGAACATATTGTATCTTTGCAGTCGATCCTTCCTAATCTTCCATATTTGCGAGCCTATACTCCAATGCTAAAGGATTTATGGGAAAAAGAACTATTCGAATCAATGGACAGAAGATATTTCCGCTTGATTAACCGTATGGGCAGTACAGAGATATTTCTAAAAGAGGAATTTTTGGCTAATTATAATAAAGATGATATATTCGAAAGTTTTTCCAGTGTATTTAATCATTCGGATACAAAAAGTTACTTTAATAAAATGACCCATTTTGATATGGTGGCCAGCTTGCCTGGATTATTACAAGTTGAGGATAGGGTGAGTATGGCTGTTTCTATCGAATCCAGAGTTCCTCTTCTCGATAGGCGAATTGTTGATCTGATTTCGAGAATGCCTGCTGGAATGAAATTTAAGGGGGGTGAAATGAAATACCTCCTTAAGCGTACTATAAAAGACATAATGCCGCGAAAGATTCTTGACCGTAAAGACAAAATGGGTTTCCCGGTACCTTTGCATATTTGGTCAAAAAATAAAGCAAAGGGTTTCATTTTAGACACTTTATTATCAAAAAAGGCGAAAGAGAGAAATATTATTAATTCAAAATATGTTGAGGATTTAATTTTATCAGAACGGCCATTTGGACGTGGTCTATGGGGAATTTTATCTTTGGAATTATGGTTTAATCAGTTTATTGATAAATAAATAACAAAAGAATATGGTTAATATTGATCCAGATAACTGGAAAATAAGTAAAATCGGCGTAATAGGACCAGGTATTGTAGGAATGCCTATGGCAGGTATGTTAGCAAATGCACAAATTAAAATAGGAACAGATAAACCCGCAACTGTCCTTGTTGTACAACGTGATTCAAAAAATTCAGGGTGGAAAATCGAAAGTATAAACAAAGGAATATCCGTAATTGGAGGTATAGAACCCGATTTAAATGAAATAATTAAAGAATCTGTTTCTTCCGGAATTTTATCTGCAACCAGCAACTTTAATGAATTATCCGATGCAGATGTTATTTTGGTTGCTGTTCAGACTGATAAAAAGGGATTTGAACCTGATTACGGACCTCTTTTCGGCGCACTTGAGAAGCTTGGGGAAGCTCTTAAAGCAAAACCTGCCGGTAAGGTCCCTTTAATTATTTTTGAATCCACCCTGGCTCCAACCACAATGGATACTCTTATAAAAGAACATTTTGCTAAATATGGACTGGTAGACGGGAAAGATATTTTGCTGGGCAATAGTCCAAACAGGGTGATGCCCGGCCGTCTGGTCGAACGTATCAGAACCTCTGATAAACTGATAGGGGGGTTGAATCCTTTGACTCCGAAACTCATAACAAAACTATATCAGAATATAGTGACCGAGGGTTCCCTTTTGTCAACCAACAGTCTTACAGCGGAGATCGTTAAAACACTCGAGAATGCCTACAGAGATGTTAGAATAGCATTTTCAACTGAAATAGTACGTTTTTGCGATCATATGAATATTGATTTCTACGAAGTGCGAGATAAAATCAATTTGCTCCTTTCCCAGACTGATGATGCAACAAAAGACCCCAATATGGTTCCAAGTGGTGGTATTCTGATACCGATGCTGGGAGTAGGTGGCCATTGTTTGCCTAAAGATGGTATACTTCTTTGGTGGCGAAACATTGAGAAAGGAACAGATACTTCAAATAGTCTTATATTGAACTCAAGATTAATTAATGACGAGTCACCGGTTTTTACATTTCTTCAGGCTGAAAGAGCTTTTCCCGGTCTAAAGGATAAAAAGATTGCATTGTTAGGTGTGGCCTACAGATTTAATTCTGAAGATACACGCAATTCGCCAACTCTCGCTCTTGCAAATTATCTGCGTGACAGAGGAATCTACTATAAAATGCACGATCCTTTTGTGAAATATGATGATCAGAATCTTTTAAAGTTTAAACAGGAATCATTTTTTACCAGAGATATAGATGAAGTCCTGGACAACACGGATTTTGTAATAATGTGTACTGCTCACCGAAATTATATTGAAGATTCAGGTAAAGTGCTGTTTTCTGCAAATGTTAAGGGAGTGATGGATGCTTGCAATATTTATTCTGCCAAAATGTTTGAAAAGGTGGGGATTAAATACTTTGGAATTGGTAGAGGTATAAATAAACCTGAACCGGATTTCATAGACTTCGTTCTTGAAAGTTTTAAGAAAATGGAAAGAGGATTAGGATTGGAATTATCAAATCTTATAAAATTTTATAATGATCATTATGTATCTGATAACTTTAATATGGTTACCTTTTCCGAAGTGCAGAAACTGGCAAAATCCTGTTCAACCGGATGTGAAATTGCAAATCCTGAAAAAATAACTGATGTTCCCGGATATAAAGGATTTTCAAGCAAACTGGTACAATGTGGCAGTAAGATTATATGAGGGTATAAAATGAAATCCAACACTGGTAGTTTTGAATAAAATCATTAATGAACCTTCACGCATGGATAAATTCTTCAGTGTTAAAAATGTAAGTAATTAATATTTTCAATAAAGTAAATTAACGGAGACCATTTTTACCGGTCTAAAAGCGAATGACGAAAGAAACAAAGAGTTGGGGAATTATAGGCGGTGGTATCATGGGCATGACCCTTGCCCTCAGACTTACCCAGAAAGGATATAATGTAACAATTTTTGAATCAGGAGATAAACCAGGCGGGCTAACCGGATCCTGGGAAATAGGGGGCATAGTATGGGACAGGTTCTATCATGTGATATTAATGTCAGATACTAATACTCGTCGCATTATTGAAGAGATTGCACTCGACAAAGAAATTAAGTGGGTTGAGACAAGAACCGGATTCTATTCGGGAGGAAAACTTTATTCTATGTCGAACCTCATAGAGTTCTTTAAATTTCCACCTTTAAATCTTATCGATAAATTTCGACTTGGACTGACCATTTTTATCGCATCCAGGATCACTGACTGGTCGAAGTTAGAAAAAATATATGTTGAGGACTGGCTTAAGTCTTTATCAGGCAAAAGAGTATTCGGGAAAATTTGGCTTCCACTTTTAAAGGCTAAACTGGGTGAAAATTATAAAAAAACATCTGCAGCTTTCATTTGGTCAACAATCCAGAGGATGTATGCAGCACGAAAAAGTGGTTTGAAAAAGGAGATGTTCGGATATGTCCGGGGTGGATATAATATTATTAATGCAAAGTTCGCCCAGCATCTTCAGGATCTTGGTGTAAGTTTTAAGCTGAAAAGTAAAATAAATTCAATTCAAAAAGACAGTAATGGAATGCTTAGTATCCAGGTGGATGGAGGAGTGAGGTTCACGTTTGATTATTTGATTTCTACCTTATCTCCGGTACAATCGGTTATGATAGCAGATAATATGCCGATCGAGGAAAAGGAAAAATATAAAAGTGTCCATTATCTGGGAGTAATTTGCCCTTCAGTAATTCTGAACAAGGCAATCTCACCATATTATGTAACTAATATTATTGACGATTGGACTCCATTTACTGGGATCATAGAAATGACATCACTGATTGATAAAAAAGAGGAGCTGAAAGGAAAAACACTTGTTTACCTTCCAAAATATGTTGAGCCTGATGACCCTTTGTTTGAAGCAGATGATTCTGATATACGGGAAATATTTCTGGGTGCCCTGCTGAAAATGTATCCTGAGATTTCAGAAGAAAATGTGCAGTTCTTTGGTGTTTCAAAAGCCAGAATTGTTTTCCCTCTTCCCACCATTGAATATTCTAAGAATCTTCCCGGAATTAAAACTTCAATAAAAAATTTTTATATAATCAACTCTTCTCAAATTATTAACGGGACTCTGAATGTAAATGAAACTATCCAGGTAGCTGAATCCAAATTAAAAGTTGTCTTCAATGAAATCGACCAAGCTGAATAAACTAAATGCCTCCATTACACTTGATCTTGATAACCAATGGTCTTATATGAAGATTCATGGAGATAAGGGATGGGATAACTATCCTTCCTATTTTGACATCTTTATTCCACATGTACTGGAAATATTAGATGAGTTAAAATTGAAAATTACTTTTTTTATTGTAGGCAAAGATGCTGAAACTGAACAGAACCGAAAATACCTGAGGATGATAACTGAGAGGGGACATGAAATAGGTAACCACTCTTATTATCATGAATCATGGCTGCAGACCTATTCATATGATGAGATAGAGAAAGAAATTGTCTCTGCTGGTAAAGCAATTGAAAATGCCACTGGTCGACAACCAACAGGATTCAGAGGACCAGGATTTAGTTGGAGTAAAGATTTGTTAGCTGTTCTTGAAAGTCATAATTATTTATATGATACTTCAACTTTACCGACATATTTAGGTCCCCTGGCAAGAATTTATTATTTCTGGAAATCAGATCTTTCTAAGGAAGAACGGACAGCAAGAAAGGAGCTTTTTGGAAAATTTAGTGAAGGCTTTAGAAGACTAAAACCTTATTACTGGGATTTGGATGGAGTTAAAAAACTCGGTGAGATACCTGTCACAACAATGCCGGTACTAAAGTTGCCATTTCATTTAAGTTACTTAATTTACCTAAGTAATATTTCTATGAACCTTATGAAGCTTTATCTCAGTATTGCATTGTCATTGTGTAAATTGACAAAGACACCTGTTTGTTTTTTATTACATCCACTTGATATTATTGGTGGTGATCAGATCACACAACTGGCTTTTTTCCCCGGAATGAATATAGTAACCTCAAAAAAAGTGGAAGTTTTCAGATATGTATTAAAAAAGATTATCTTAAATTTTGAAATAGTATCAATGCCAGATTTATTAAAACTTTCTACCTTGTATAGTAAAAGCATTCAGAGCTCTTTAAAATAATAAAATACATAAATCCAATATGTAAAAAACAAATTGGATTATGAATAAGATAATATGGATTTTTCTTGAAAACATAATTCCTTGAATTAATAATTGGATTAAGACAGGATATCAAAAATCTCACCTTACAAAAAACTAATAATTATTAAAAATGGTTAATAAAGATTCTATTCAAGATCAAAAGCCTTTGGTCTCTTTAATTATACCAGGATATAATGAGGAAGCAATTGTTGTCAAAAACCTTGCAATAATTTGCGATTATGTGGCTAAGTTGAGTGATGAATATAATTGGGAAATTATCTTTGTTAATGATGGAAGTATTGATAATACAGGTCCTCTCGCAGAAGGATTTGCATTAAAAAACTCTATTGTAAAAGTTATAAATCATGTTGTTAACCTAAATCTAGGTAACGCATTGAAAACTGGTTTTGCCAATGCAAAAGGAGAATATGTGATCACATTGGATCTTGACTTGAGCTATGCTCCTTATCATATTAGCAACATTCTTAAAACGTTAGTAGGCACCAGAGCTGATGTCGTTATCGCATCACCATATATGAAAGGCGGTAAAGTTACAGCCATCCCCTTTACAAGGCTATTACTAAGTAAATGGGTAAACCGGTTTATGAGATTAGCAGCTCAGGAAAAATTCTATACTTTTACAGGTATGGTAAGAGGGTATAGAACTGAGTTTGTAAAAAGTCTTAATCTTAAAACCAAAAATTATGAGATTAATCCGGAAATTCTTTACAAAGCTATGATTCTCAGGGCAAGAATTATTGAGATCCCTGCTCATCTCGATTGGACAGAGCAGAATAAGTTAGGGAATAAAAGAACTTCAGGTATGAGGATACTTGAAACATTTTTATCAGGATTAATGGCAGGATTTATATTCAGACCTTATATCTTCTTTTTGACTTTCGGGATAGTTTTACTTGTTCTTGCTCTATATGTGATAGGTTGGATTCTTATTAACACATTCCGGTTAATGCCAACAATAATAATAACAAATCCTCATTTTTTTGATGATAGGTTCTCAGCTGCAGTTGGAGCTGTATTCAATCAACACCCTCAATCATTTATAGTTGGCGGAATAACTCTTTTAGCTGCAATCCAGGTATTAAGTTTAAGTTTTATTTCTTTACAACAGAAACGGTACTTTGAGGAGATGTTTCATATTAATACATCTATTCTTAAACAGACTAAAATATAATTTTTATATAATCTTTTACCAAGGAAATTTGTTCAACTTTGTGAAATAGAGATAATTTTAATGAAATTAAAAAAAATAACCGACAACCCCTTTTTACTCTTTTCTCCCTTTTTGATAATCCTGATAGCAACTGTGCTGGTTCATAAGACCGACGCTTCTTTTGGAGACGAATCCAGGTATTTAACCTATGCCGGAAATCTGCTTCATGGTTTTTATTCGCCTCCCCCGCCAGTCATTGATCTGGGAAATGGACCTGGATATCCAATTCTCTTAATGCCCTTTGTAGCATTGAGACTGCCATTGATTAGTATAACCTTGATGAATGCGTTATTCTACTTCTTCTCAATCATTTTGTTATTTAAGGTATTAGTGAAGTTTGTGTCGTTTAAAATTGCTTTAATCTTTAGCTTTTTCTATGCATGTTATATAAATGCCTATGAAAATATCTCATTGATTCTGCCCGAAACTTTGGCTATATTTTTGATTTGTCTAATCCTGTTTTTCTTAATTAAAGCTTTCGATAAAGTAGACTTTCTAAAATCGATAAGGTATTTAATTCTATCAGGTTTCTTAATTGGATATCTCGCTTTAACAAAACCAATTTTTGGCTACGTCTTTGTGTTTATACTTATCGCTGTCGGGGTTTTGTGGATAATCGACAGAAAAGCAATAGATTACAAAAAAGGACTTGTTATACTCTGTATGGCGCTTACTACTACAGCTCCATATTTAGTCTATACTTATCATTTAACCGGTAAGATTTTTTATTGGAGTTCATTCGGCGGTGACAATTTGTACTGGATGTCCACACCCTATGATGGAGAATACGGCAGCTGGTATACATTTAACAATTTTAAAGTTGATTCATTATTGTTAAAGAGTAAGATTTTTGAAGGTGGACAGTCGTATAATGCAAATCATATAAATGATTTACAGGAAATTCTTAAGTACAAAGGTGTAGATTTAGATGATGCTTATAAAAAGATTGCTATTAAAAATATTAAATCTCATCCCCGGAAGTTTATTAAGAATTGTATTAGCAACTGCGGCAGGATAGTCTTTAACTTCCCTTATTCTTTTAAGTTACAAACTCCGGATACTTTAATAAGATTGCCATTTAATGGGATAATAGTGGTATTGGGATTATTCTGCATAATACCTACTTTATTGAACTGGCGAAAGATCGCCTTTTCAATCCGGTTTATTCTTTTGTTTGCTCTTGTTTACTTCGGAGGCAGTGTGTTAGGGAGTGCTGAAACACGTATGTTTACTTTAATTGTACCTATTTTGTTATTATGGATTGCTTATATTCTTAATAAATCGGTGAGAATTAATGTAAAGTTTTCTGAATAATATTCTTAGGCATTATACCTGGCGCTTGATATTTATATAATTATATTATGTTTTGAAGATACCACAATCGTAAATGAATATAGTTAGAAATATTCGTAACCATTGATATCTGCCGATTGACAAATACCTGAATCTTTTTAGTTTTATGGAAGCCCCGGAAAAGCTCATTGCAGCTAAAACCGGGGTATTTTTTTAGTGTATAACTATTAGTTTATTAGCAGCTACTGTCAACCAACCTGATGTCATCTGAATAATGTAGATGCCTGATTGTAAATTAATTGGGATTTGAAGTTTAGACGTGCCCGGATCCATCGGCTTCTCTAAAACAAGCCTCCCGGAAGAATCAAATATTCTTACAACGTTTGACACCACTATTGAACCATCTGTTGAAGAAGCTGTTGGATACTTTAATGAAATATTAACTATATCGTTGGCAGGATTTGGATAAACATTCATTTTTACTTCTTCAATATATTGCTTCCCGAATACTTTAAACTCAGAATAACTGTTCCACGAGTCTTCAGCATTGCCCTGACCAACAAGTTTGATAAATGAATAACCCCGGCTTGCTTTTTCATCTGGCATATCAAATATTTGATAACCACTGGCAAATGTAGACGATGATGCATTAAGTAAAATCGGATCCCATGACAGTCCATCCTTTGAGGCATAAATATCAAAGTACGAAGCTCGCCTTTGACCTTTCTGAAATGCTAACTCAAAATAACCTACCTGCACCGGGTTTGCCAGTGCAAGAATTAACCATGGCTCAATATCATCCGTTGACCAGATAGTCTCAAGATTATCATCGATAATATTGTACGGGTAATTATCTCCGTAATTATCACTGGCAGTAACATTTTTAAGTTTTGAAACTGATAATTCCGGTTTGTAAGGAAGAATGTTAACGAATACAGTTTGAGTAGTAACAGATTGACCGTCAGAAACATTTAAAATAAATTTAATTGTGTCGGCTTCTTTAACCATGGGAGCAAGGAATTGAATTGTTGAACCATCCAGTGAAGATACTTCCACATTCGCTGGAGGTGTCCATTCAAATGACAGAGAATCACCGTTTATATCATAACTGGTCGATGCATTTATTTCACCAATAAATCCCGAGTAGTTATTCGCGTCGTAGTTTATTACTATAACTGGCGGAGAATTGATAAAACTTACCTGATTATCCACCGGTTGGTCACTGATACTGCTTGCTTGTGTGCCGGATACCGATTGCAATGGATTAATATCAGGTTTGGTATAGGATACACTTACCACATCTCCATAAACAACAGGACTTGCCAGAGTTAACAGAACACTCGTTCCTGAAATAACAACTGTATCTATGTTCAAATTTACAGAGTTAACCTGAACTATGAATGACGAAGTGTCAGGCACAATATCTGCAAGGTCAATATCATATATCATCTCCAGTACTGAAGGAGTTGCATTTTTTATCACAGAACCAACATAATTGGGATTAACTGGAATAAGAGTACTAACATTATTGGTCACTTGCTGAGCGGTGAGACTTTCAGCCTGCCCACCGGAAGAGGTCTGTAACGGATTGGTTGCAGGTTTTGTATACGCTACAGTAATAACATCACCATAAAATACAGGATTTGCAAGAGTTAACAGAACGTTTGTCCCGGAAACAGCAATATAAGTTATAGTTTCGTTAATGTTATTAACTGAAACCGTAAAGGAAGAAATATCAGGAACAATATTTGCCAGGCTTAAATCATAGGTCATTGTGAGTAAAGAAGGCGTGGCATTTTCTATAACAGAACTAATGTAAGCTGGATTACCAGGATTAACAGGAATAACATTATTTGTTACCGACTGTGCAGTTATACTTGCTGCCTGCCCACCTGAAGAAGTCTGCAACGGACGTCTGGATGGCTTGGTATAAGCTACAGTTATAACATCGCCATAAACAACAGGACTTGCAAGAGTTAAAAGAACATTTGTTCCGGAAACTGTTATTCTTGTGACACTTCTGACAACATTATTAACCGTGACTCTAAAAGCTGACACAGATGGGACAATATTTGCCAGGGTTAAATCATAAGTCATTGTAAGTATAGAAGGGGTGGCATTTTCTATTGCGGAACTGACATAGGATGGATTAACCGGATTAACCGGGTTAACATTATTGGTTACTGACTGTGCGGAAATGCTTGCTGCCTGTCCACCGGAAGAAGTTTGTAAGGGATTGGTGGAAGGTTTGGTATAAGCTACTGTAATGATGTCGCCATTAATTACAGGATTAACAAGAGTTAATAAAACATTCGATCCTGAAACTGTGACTGAAGTGACAGCTCGGGTAACATTATTGACTCTGACTGTAAAGGCAGATGCAGAAGGAATAATATTTGCCAGTGTCAAATTATATTTCAAAGTCAATAAAGAAGGAGTGGCATTTTCAATTGCAGAACTTATATAGACCGGAATAACTGTAGTAACATTATTTGTTACGACCTGTGCAATTATACTTGATGCCTGTGCACCAGAAGAGGTCTGTAACGGATTGCTTGCAGGTTTTGAATAAGCTACAGTTATGACATCTCCAAAATGTACCGGATTTGAAAGATTCAGAAGAACATCTGTTCCGGAAATGGTAATTGAATTGATAGTAACTAATATATTATTAACCAAAACAGTAAAGGAAGAAACATCAGGAACAATATTTGCCAGAGTTAAATTATATGTAACAGTTAATAAAGAAGGGGTGGCATTTTGTATTACAGAACTTACATAGGATGGATTATTAGGATTAACATTATTGGTTACGTTCTGTGCAGTGATAGTTGCTGCCTGTCCACCTGAAGAAGTCTGCAATGGATTTCTTGAAGGTTTGGTATAGGCAACGGTAATTACATCACCATTGATAACCGGACTTGCAAGAGTTAGCTGAACATTTGTTCCCGAAATAGCTACACTTGCTACTGTTCTGGCAACATTATTAACCATAACCGTAAAAGCAGTAGCAGCCGGGACAATATTTGCCAAGGCTAAATTATAAGTCATTGAGAGCAATGAAGGAGAAGCATTTTGAATTACAGAACTGACATAAAGAGGAATAACAGTAGTGACATTATTTGTTACTGACTGAGCGGTTATACTTTCTGCCTGTGCACCTGAAGGAGTTTGTATGGGATTGGTTCCAGGTTTAGTATATGCTACAGTGACAATATCACCATAAACTACCGAACTTGCAAGAGTTAACTGAACCTGTGATCCTGAAATAGCAATTGCAGTGACACTTCTGGCAACATTATTGACAATAACCGTAAAAGAAGAAACATCCGGAATTATATTTGCCAGAGGTAGATTATATGTCATTGATAATAATGCGGGAGTTGAATTTGCAATCACAGAAGTGACATAAGCCAGATTAGCTGAGGTAATATTATTGGTCACATTTTGGGCAGAAATACTTGCTGCCTGTCCTCCAGCCGG
>JBARBF010000145.1:0-20643 GCA_049792755.1 Bacteroidales bacterium
AAATATCCTTACGTTCTGAACCCTCCTGAACTTATTCAGGTGCTGCTAATCCCGAAAAACACAAAATTTCAACGAAATTTTGAATGTTTTTCGAGGATCCTCGTTCCGCAGTGCGGAACGGGACCAGTTGAGCTATGGGCCCAATATTAAAACGGACTGCAATATTAGTTATTTGGATGTAATTATGCAAGAACTTGATTAAAAAGAAAAATCTGTTATTTATCTGATTACCCTGATAACTTCCATAATCAACCGGAGAACATTATTAACATTCCTGTTAAACACATCGATAACCTCTTCCCACGTAACAGGTATCTCATTTTCCTTCCACGAATCATAATCGGTGCACAATGCTATCGCTGCATAAGGAATCCCAAGCTCATTTGCAAGTATCACTTCAGGAGCAATTGACATATTAATAATATCCGCACCCCATATACGGAACATCCTTGATTCTGCCCGTGTAGAAAAGCGTGGCCCTTCAATTGTCACTACAGTCCCTTTCTCATGGATCTTAAGGGCCATGCTGTGTCCAGTCGAAATAATTGAATTACGTAAACTATCATCAAAGGGATCAGCCATCGGGGTATGATTCATTTTACCCGGCTTAAACTCTTCAAAGAAGGTGATATTCCTATGTCTTGTAAAATCAATAAACTGATCGGGGACTACAATGTCACCACGAAAAATTTCCTCTCTGAGACTACCGCAGGCTGTTGAAGATATAATATGAGTACAACCAGCTTCTTTCAGTGCAAAAATATTTGCACGGTTGTTTACCTTGGACGGAGGTATGGTATGCAACCTGCCATGTCGGGAAAGAATAACAATTTCCCTCCCGTTAACTGAACCGGAAAGAAGAGAAGAAGAAGGAGCCCCATAAGGAGTCTCAGCATTTTTTTCTTCAGAAGATTGCAGAATATCGGGATTCTCAAGACCGGAACCGCCAATAATGCCGATCCTGATCATCCTTCTTTTTTTAAATACTCCATCAACACATTCACAGCCTCATCCATGTCATGACCAAACGTAAGTATCCCGGCTCTGTCACCTGCCATAATGATAATCCTTTTCTCATAGACATCCGAGTCTTTGAAAAGTCTCAGGATATCTTTTGCCAGACCAATAGTCCCATAATCCATCGATGGATTGGTTGTAGGTACTTTATAAATTAACTCATTCCATAGTTCTATGCTATGAACATGAACAACAGCATTCGCCCCGGGATCAGCTGAATATATTGCAGCATGAGTTAAGGATTCGGATGAGGCTTTTAATGGTCCTACACATTGAACAGCATTATCTTCAATATTAAATGAATTTACCTTTACATAATGGCCGGGTTCCAGCTCAGGAATCTCACCAGTTGAAGAACCAGTAATTACAAATTGGTTACCTCCTCTGATCCTCATGCTAATGTTTCCAAAGCCTACTCCATTCTCATAAGCCCCGATAAGGTCCATATTGTACAGAACTTCCCTCCAATAATTAATTATTTCATATTGCTCATCAGAAATAACAGGTCCCGACTGGTTCCAATGGCAATTAAATTTAACTACTCCTTCCATATTAATTGAATTTATATGAAAACATTTCATTAATATCTTTTTCTGTAGCCTTGCATATTCCTTTTTCAGTTATTAGTCCGGTTATAAGACGGGCAGGTGTAATGTCAAAACCATGGTTGATCGCAACGGTATCCTCAGGACAGATCCGGACTGACTGTATTTTCCCTTCTGCAAATCCGGTAACGTTTGTCACCTCATCGGGGTCGCGTTCTTCTATAATTATCTCTTTCACGCCATTTGTGATACTGAAATCAATTGAAGATGACGGGAGTGCGCAATAAAAAGGGATATTATTGTCAAAAGCGGCAAGCGCTTTCAGGTACGTTCCGATTTTATTTGCAACATCTCCGGTTCTTGTTGCCCGGTCACTGCCAACAATAACAATATCAACATTATTTTTTTGCATCAGATGACCGCCGGAATTATCAGGAATTAATGTATAAGGAATACCGTTTTGCCCGAGTTCATATGCTGTAAGTTTTGCCCCCTGGCTCCTGGGCCTTGTTTCATCAACCCATACATGTACAGATATCCCCTTTTCTTTAGCGAGGTAAATCGGGGCCGTTACGGTTCCATAGTCAATACATGCCAGCCATCCGGCATTACAGTGAGTCAGGATGTTCACCGGGGCACCTTTTTTTTGTATGCTTATTGCTTCAATTAGTTTTAAACCATGTTCCCCTATCTGCCGGCAATTTTCCTTTTCAGTTTCACATATTTCAATTGCTGCCTCAAGAGCTGTTTTTATAAGGGAAGCTGAAGATTCCTGGTCGTGCAGTTTCTCCATTACACAATTGACAGCCCATGAAAGATTGACAGCTGTTGGACGACAGGAAATCAGATATCGGGCGGCATTTGAAAGATGTTCCCTGATATTTGTATGAGAATTTATCTCTAAAGTTGCCAGGTAGATACCAAATGCACCTGCAGCACCAATAAGAGGAGCTCCTCTGACAGTCATGTCCTCAATTGCATTAAAAACATCATCGACCGACCTCAGATCCTTAATTTCAAAGAAGAAAGGCAGTTTTTGCTGGTCTATGACCCTGATAACCGCAGGATCGCTCTCATCAACCCAGATACTCTGGTAATTCTGATTACCTATCTTCATCTTTTTTTTCTTCCCGTCCCCGGACCAATAAAACATCAAAATTACAAAATATTAAGTACAAATTAAGAATTGACAATAATTAACAAGTTATTCTAATTCAAATGTACTCACCTCCTTTAATCCCCTTTTCTACTTTGTAAAGAGGGGAAACGACGTGATATAATGTGTATTACGCCTCTTCTCTAAGAATTATAGAGGGTGATGGGGTAAGTTCATTTAATGCGGAGAAGTGTATGGGACAAATTCTTTTCGAATTATCGACCAATTCATTCGAATGCATTGCTGTTTTTTTTAATTATACTATCTTTACAAAATAAGTGGGGAAACACAAATTAGGGCAGTATATGATTAACAAAGAGGAGTTTAGGAAAAAAGTTATCATTTCAGCGGGTCAGATTTTCAGTCGTTTCGGGTTTAAGAAGACAACCATGGATGAGATAGCAAAGGCTCTGAAAATGGGTAAAAGTTCCATTTATTATTACTTTGAAAGCAAAGAAGATATCTTTGAAGCAGTTGTACTCTATGAAGCCAATGTCCTTAGAAATGATCTTACTACAGCAATTAAAGCTGTTGAATCGCCAATTGATAAAATGAGAAATTATGTTTTTGTCAGAATGAAATCGTTCGAAAAACTTTCAAATTATTATAATGCCATTTTTGATAAAAATCTCGATCATTATGATTTTATAGAAACAATCCGCGAAAAATATGACAGGGAGGAGCTTGCTATTCTTCGTCTTATATTATATCATGGAGCAAGAAAAAAGGTTTTTAATGTAGTAAACAGTGAATACACTGCTATGGCAGTCCAGACAACATTAAAGGGACTTGAAGTTCCTCTCTTCTGGAAAAAAAAGGAGGTGAATATTGAGAAAAGGCTGAATGCTATACTTGATGTCTTGTTCTATGGAATAGTAATAAACAGGTAGGGATGTTGTATACAACCTAACTACCCGTTCTCCATGATTCCTACCTGATAATAACAGCCCGTTTTTTCTTCGTCAGGCTCCGGTATAGCCCCGCAATACCCAATAAAACAAAAGGTATACTCAACCATTGTCCCATATTGAGTTTCATTGTAGCTTCAAAGGGCACCTGAACTTCTTTCAGGAATTCGATAAAAAACCGGGCCGTAAATACGAGTATGCAGAGTAAACTTATAAGTAAACCCTGATAATGTTCCCCTTTTTTCGACCAGTACAATCTGTAAAGAAGAATAAAAATAGCCAGGTAGGCCAATCCTTCATATATCTGAGTCGGGTGTTTCGGTGCGACTTCATGGTTTCTCAGGAAAACAAATCCCCATGGAACTGTGGTTTCAATACCGTAGATTTCAGAATTCATAAGGTTTCCCATTCTGATTAAAAATCCTGAGAGAGCAACAACAATGGCAATACGGTCAAGTACCCACAAGTAGTCCTTTTTTTGTTTTTTTGCAAAGAGCCATACGGCTGTAAGAATGCCAATTGCAGCACCATGACTCGCAAGACCTCCATGCCATATCATCAGGATCTCAAGCGGATGGCGGAAATAATAGCCCGGCTCATAGAAAAGGCAATGACCGAGACGGGCACCGATAATGACACCAACTGCCATATATATAGTCAAGCTGTCTAAAACAGATTCCCCGAGATTCTCATTTTTGAAAATCCTGTTCATAATAACATACCCGAACAAAAATGCAGAAGCGAATAACAGTCCGTACCATCTTACTGCAAAAGCGCCAATGCGGAATATTTCAGGATTTACATCCCATGGAATCACTAGTAAATGCATAGTTAACCGTTTTAGTTGCTGCCAAAGTTAGAAAATATTATTATTGATCAAAACCAAAACTCCTGATTGTACAAAGGGTTTTAGTTCAATATAGAAATGAATCCCCGAAAGTGCATTTTCCGTTGCTCGATGCGGAGTCAGTGAGTATTAAGAATTTGACTTAGGGGATTGAAGATTCTTTGTAACTTGCTGCGAAGAGCTTCAATCTATAAAAAATGATGTAAGTTTGTAATTCTTATATAACCCTATTAGTTTATGTACAAAAGGATGATAGTCCGTCTTTTTCTTGGTTCAGTTCTCATTGTTGCTGCAGGCGCATGTGCCAAGATCAGTTCTCCTTCAGGTGGTCAGAGAGACAGGACGCCTCCGGTTGTAGTAAAGAGTGTTCCGGTAAACGGTGCGAGAAATTTCAACGGGAAAAAACTTGAAATTGTATTTGATGAATATGTGGCTCTCGATAACATTAATGATAAATTCATGGTTTCTCCTCCTATGAAAAAGAAACCAAGAGTATTTTTAAAAGGGAAAGCTGTAGAAGTGGAGTTCGATGATAAACTGAAGGATAGTACTACATATACCTTTTATTTTCGTGATGGCATAAAAGATCTGAACGAAGGGAATGTTCTTAAGAACTATCAGTTTGTGCTGTCGACCGGACCTGTAATAGATTCTCTTTCTGTAACGGGGAATATTTATTATGCATCCAATCTTGAAGTTCCTGAAAAAACTGAAGTACTGTTATATCACGAACTTGCTGATTCGGCTGTTGTTAAACACCTTCCCGATTATATTTCAAATGTAGATCAGACCGGCTATTTCAGAATTGATAATGTTCGTCCGGGGACTTACAGATTATATGGTCTTAAGGATGAAGACAATAGCAAAAACTACAATCATCCTGAGGAAGAATTTGCTTTTATGGATTCGACAGTTGTAATTTCCCCCGGGAAAAATTTCATTCCTCCTCCCCATATTTCCAAAGACTCTATAACAACAAAAAAGACAGAAGGTAAACATCCTCAAACTGTAAAGAAAGGTATTAATAAGAAAGGTACAATTACCAAAGACACAACAAATGTAAAAAAGGGAGGAATCAAAGTCACTGAACCTGTCGGTTTAATTGGAGAATATAAGCTCTTCCAGTTTGCTGCGCAGAAGAAAACTCATTATCTTATCAGTTCTCACAGGGATTTTAAGTATCAGATGACCTATATTCTTTCTTTGCCCCCTGATACTATGAAATTTGAGTTTTCTATTCCTGCTGCAGATCGCAAAGCTTACTTTACGGAATTTAACAAAAACAGAGATACTTTAAAAGTATGGCTGGCAGACAGTTCTCTCTATTCGCAACAACATATTCAAACAGTTGTAAAATATCCTTTTACCGACTCTCTTGGAATAACCGGTTATAAAAAAGACTCTATACAGATGAGGTTCCTGTCTCCGCATCCGACAAAAGTTACAAAGGTTAAAAGGACCGTTTTCAAAATTGAAAACAATATACAATCAGGCTTTTTAAAACCGGGACAAACCATTGTTTTCAGATCTAAAACTCCTTTCCGGCAGCCTGATACATCACGTATTAAACTATATGAATTAATACAAACATCCAGGCAAAATGTACCATTTCTTCTGGTTAAAGACAGTACCAATTCATGTAAATACTCTCTGAAAGCAAAGCTAGGCGAAGGAAAGAAATACCTTTTTATTGCAGATAAAGCTTCTTTTAATAATATTTATAATGAATTTTCAGACTCTCTTGGAATAAAATTCTCTATTAAAGATCCGGAATCATATTGTAAACTGACAATGGATATTAAGAATTACGAAGGTGGCAGGATAATTCAATTGCTTGACAAATCCGAAATGCTCATTGCAGAAACTTATATGAAAAAAGACGGGAAAGTTGTTTTTCCCCTCCTTGAAAGCGGCGTTTACAGATTACGGGTAATATACGACATTAATGGCGACAAAAAGTGGACAACCGGGGATTTTACAACACACCGGCAGCCGGAACCTGTTACTTATTACCCTGCCGAAATAGATCTGAGACCAGGCTTTGAACTCGAATTTACAAATGAACATGCATGGGATATCGGGGTCAAAAACTTCAAAGATCCGAAGATGCGATCTCTTAAGAAAAGCAAATAACTAAAGTAAAAGGGATATTTAGGATTGATTAAATTTTTGTATTAAATTTGGTTCTTTAAGTTCCGAAGTAAAACGCAGTCAGAATATGAAAATAGCTGAAGTACAAAAAGTAGAACTTAATTCCGAGTTTCCTCCGCTTGAAGAAATTTCAATCAGGATGGATGAACAGAAAGAACGGCTCATGATAGATACTATTAACTGGAAGGGGTATAATTATAAGCCTGACGTGGCACTGTCGATTGCATACAGCGACAATGAAATTTTCCTGAAGTATTACATTACCGAAAACTATTTTAAGGCTGAAAAAACTGATACAAATGAGATGGTTTGTGAAGATTCATGCGTCGAGTTTTTTGTTTCACCGGAGGATGACGGGATATATTACAACATGGAATTTAATGCTATAGGGACCTGCCTGCTTGGAATCGGAACTAACCGGGCAACAAGCAAAAGAGTCAGACCCGAAATAATATCAAAAATAAGAAGACTTACAACTGCAGGAACAGAACCGGTCAAAGAGAAATCAGGAGAGTATGTATGGGCCATAACTATAGCTATTCCATTTGAAGTTTTTTTCCGGCATCAGATAAAAGATCTGAAAGGTAAAATATTCAGGGCGAATTTTTATAAATGCGGCGATAAGCTTACGGTTCCGCATTACGTTACATGGAATCCGGTGGGAACTGAGAATCCCGACTATCATCGGCCGGAACATTTTGGATTATTGAAATTCGTATAACTTTTTAAGCCCCCCAACCCCCCTGGAGGGGGCTAATACTCAGACAAACAATAAGTCCCCCCTGGTGGATTTAGGGGTGAAAAAACTTGGGAGACAAAGGTTATTATAAGTTAAACTGAAGAATTGAATAATTATGATTAAAGGGAACGCACTTATCGGACAATCAGGAGGACCAACATCGGTTATCAACTCAAGTCTTGCAGGAGTTATTGAAACAGCGTTATCATCCTCTTTCATTAAAGAGATTTACGGAATGCACTTTGGGATTGAAGGTTTCATGCAGGAATGGCTTTACGATCTTGGCAGGCAGCCACGTAATATCATTGAAGGATTACGTCATACGCCATCTTCTGCATTGGGATCATCGCGTCACAAGGTTCAGGAGAAAGATCTTCCTGTTATTCTGGATGTACTTAAGAAATACGATATCAGGTATTTCTTCCTTATAGGTGGGAACGATACAATGGATACAATCAACCGGGTTGAAACTTATTGCAGAAATGAAAAATACGAACTGACTGGTATCGGAATTCCTAAAACTGTCGATAATGATTTGTTCGGAACGGATCATACACCGGGTTTTGCATCTGCAGCAAGATCAAATATTCTGAATGTTATGCAGGCCGGAATACTTGCCCGCGATATGCAGAAAGTCGACACATTTGTTATTTATCAGACAATTGGAAGAGATGCAGGCTGGCTTGCAGCTGCAACTGCACTGGCCAGGAAAAATGAAGATGATGCTCCGCATCTTATTTATGCTCCTGAGTTTCATTTTGACCGCGATAAGTTCCTGAGAGAGGCAGATGCCTGCATTAAAAAATATGGATGGGTTTCAATCGTCTGCGGAGAAGGTTTGAAATATTCTGATGGCACTCCCGTTAGTTCTGCGACTGTGAAGGATAAGTTTAATAATACTGAGTTTGGAGCCATGGGTGGATCAAGCGTTGCACTCAGCCTTCACCGGATGATAACCGGAGAATTCGGATACAGGGGTGAATTTCAAATAACAGAATCGTTGATAATGTGTGACTTCGTGAGATCATCAACGGTTGACCTCGATGAAGCATATCGCTGCGGTGTTGAAGCAGTTAAACTGGCAGAGAGAGGAGAATCGGGTTTTATGGTAAGTATTAAAAGAATTTCAAACGACCCATACACTATTGAATTTGGGAAAGTCGCGTTAAAAGAGGTTGCGGTTTCTGCAAAACCAATGTCATCCGAGCTTTTTAATTCAGAAGGGAATCATGTATCTCAAAAATTCATTGATTATATAAAACCACTCACAGGAAAGCTGCCGGAATTTGTACAACTCGAAAAAATATTTGCTAAAAAATAATAAAAAAATAAGCCATGAATAAAGAATTTAACAAAGTAGCACTTTCATTTCATGCCCATCCGGATGACGCGGAGGCGTGGAATGCAGGAGTCTTGAAACTACTGAAGGACAAAGGTTATAAGATCGTTATAGCAACATTGACAGCCGGAGACCTGGGTGGATGTAATATGACGATGGAAGAAACGGCGAAGGTCAGGATTGAAGAGGCAAAAAAAGCAGCTTCAGTTCTGGATGCTGAATACTATATGCTTGGAGGAACCGATGGGTTTCTTTTTGATACAAAGGAAATGAGATTAAAAGCAATATCTCTGATAAGAAAGGTAAACGCAGGTATCATATTCACTCACCTTCCGTCAGATTATCATTCCGATCACAGAACAACAGCCAATATTGTCGAAACAGCTGCCATGGTTTCATCCCTCGGAACGGTTCCGGTCAAAGAAAAAGCGCTGGAAATCACTCCATTGTTGTATCATACTTCCCCGCTTACCTTGTCGGATCCTCTTGGATCGCAGATAGTACCTCCCCATTTCTTTGTTGATATTAAGACAGCTATAGAAACAAAGAAAAAAATGCTTGGATATCATATTTCACAGATAGAGTTAATGCAACATATGCATAAAATGAATGATTTTTTCGGTTACGTTCTTGAAGGAAACCGCAACTATGGAAAAATGGTGGGCATTGAATATGCTGAAGTTTACTGGCAGCATCTTGGAGGAGGTTTCCAGAAAGAGACCCAGGTTCAGAATGATCTCTCAGAATTTCTAATTAATAAAATATAATGACTATGAAACTATCAGAAGAAAAGTACAATAAGTATGCCCTTGTAAGGGAAATGATGGAGACTCCGGAAATTATTAACGCCTTCAAACCTGAAGTTGCGGCAAGATTTGCAAATACTGTCAGCAAGCTCAAAGGATTATTTCTTACAGGAGAAGGGAGCAGCAGGATTTTTCCCGCCAAAAGAGCAATCTATGCATCTCATAAAAGAGGTTTGACCATTCCTGTTGTTACGGAAGGTTGTACACAGGCTGAAGAGTATAATCTGAAAGACTATGCAGTTTTTGCTGCTTCAAACTCCGGACAGACAAAAGAGGTTGTACGTCTGACTACCTTGCTTACAAAACAGAAACATACTGCGGTTTTTGGTCTTACTGCAAATCCGAAAACTAAACTGGAAGAAATTGCCTCGGATACACATGTATTAATCTGTGGTAAAGAAAATGCAGTAGCTGCTACTAAGTCAGTGGTTGAGCAGGGCCTTTTTTACGACTCATTGCTCAGGATCGTGAATGGTGAAAAAATGGAAGGGCTTAAAGACCTGGCAAATAAAACAGAAGAGGCTCTGACATTAATGATTGAACCGGCTATTACTAATATAATCAGGAAAGCAAGCACAATTTATTTTGCCGGAAGAAATAATGGTGTGGCTGAAGAACTGGCTTTGAAGACCAATGAGATCACAAGGAAAAAATCAGCCTTCCTGGAAGGAACATTTGCAGTTCATGGTATTGAGGAGGTAATGGATAAAAATGAAGTTCTTATATGGATTGAACCATTTACGCCTGAAATGGAAAAATTCAATGAGTGTCTGGTAAAAGGTGTTGGGATGAATATCATTGCAGTATCCACCAGAAAAACCATATTCCCGACTATAATTATTCCAGATGGTGGCCAATATGCTGAATATGTTCAACTTGCAGCAGGATGGAATATTCTTGTGGAAACAGGTATATCTCTTGGAATTGATCTCGATAAACCAACCAGGGCACGAAAAGTAGGGAATGAGTATATACCGGAATAAACGCATTAACCTCTTCCCCCTAGCCCCTTCTCCCAAGAGAGAAGGGGGTAAGTGAAATAATATTAAGGTTTTAGCCCCTCCCTCCTGGGGGAGGGGTTGGGGAGAGGTAAAAAGACAGAACGATAAACTGGTTTTGCTGGTAACCCATAAACATCGAAAATATTTTAGATAAGCGGAATTCATCTAATAAATTTGTAATTGTTATATTTACAAGTATAAAGTAAATATTCAGAGAACCATGGCAAAAAAAGAGGTAGCAGTAGGTATAGACATAGGAGGTACAAATACTGTCTTTGGTTTTGTTGACAGAGAAGGTAATATTCTTGGGGAAGACAAGTTGAAAACCACACATTATGACGAAATTGAAGTATTTGTAGCAGCTTTGTACGAAAAGATTCAGGTTACAGCCCAAAAGATAGGAAATGGTTCCGAAGTTATAGGATTTGGAATTGGCGCTCCCATGGGAAACATAAACAAAGGAACAATAGAATATGCTGCAGGCCTTCCCTGGAAAGGAATAGTTCCTCTTGCCGAAATTTTTAACCGACACACAAATCTTCCTGTTATTGTAACAAACGATGCAAATGCTGCCGCTGTAGGAGAAATGATATATGGGGGTGCCAAAGGGATGAAAAACTTTGTTGTGATTACCCTTGGAACCGGACTTGGCAGCGGATTTGTCATTGACGGGAAACTTGTATACGGACATGATGGCTTTGCCGGCGAAATCGGACATACCGCAATTCGGCCGGGACCGTCAAACCGCGATTGCGGATGTGGCAGAAAAGGTTGTCTCGAAACATATGTCTCAGCCACAGGACTAAAAAGATCTCTCCTTAAGATAATGGCCGACAGCAATGAACCAAGCGAGCTGCGGAAATTCAGTTTTGAAGAACTTGATGCCGAAATAATACATGATGCCGCAAAACGGGGTGATTATATCGCAAAAAGAGCATTTACACATACCGGCAGGATGCTTGGCTTTAAACTTGCAGATGTAGTGGCACATACTAATCCCGAAGCAATATTTCTTTTTGGAGGACTCGCTCTTGCCAAGGATCTGATTTTTGAGCCGGCGAAAGAATATATGGAAGAAAACCTCCTCAGTATTTACAAAGGAAAAGTTAAGCTTCTGCCTTCACAGCTTAGTACTCATAATGCAGCAGTACTTGGTGCAAGTTCACTGGTATGGACAAATAAAGAATCTTGATTATCAAATTAATATTTTTGGATATGGCTAATTTCCCTGCCGTACTAAATCATATTCTTGGGATCGTTTTTATTATTATTGTTTTCTCACTGGCCTATGCTTATCTTAAGCCGCATGAGCTTCATAAACGAAGACTTGTTTCAACACTGCTTCTCAAAATAAGTTACCTGTTTTATTTACTGGTCCTTCTTATAGTAATTTATATGTCAGCACTTGTTAAAGGAGGACTGGAAACAGTATTTAATGGTATTGAATTCTTTGCATTTCTCGTTGTCCTATTTGTCCCGACAATTGGTATATTTGCCCGGAAACTAGGGCAGTTCAGCAAAAAAAGAGAAGGTTATAATTACTTTTTTACGGTTGTAAATATTCTTTCGGTAGTGGCTATTCTTCTTATGTATTTCATTTAAAACCCAAATTTATGATACAGGAACGTTTAATCGGATATATTGAACAGAGTATCAGACAAAACTGGGAAATTGAGGCTTTGTCGAATTATAAAGAAAAAGGACTTTCTTACAAGGAGATAGCTGAAAAGATTCTTAAACTCCATATTCTCTTTAAAGGATCAGGAATAAAAGAGGGGGATAAAATTGCTCTGGTCGGACGAAATTCAGCGAACTGGTGCATTACTTATCTTGCTGTAGTGACTTATGGTGCAGTAATCGTGCCGGTTCTTCCTGATTTTAAACCCAATGATCTTTCTAATATAATTAACCATTCTGATTCAAAGCTGCTTATAGTAGACGATAAAATATATGATCTTCTGGATATCACCAAAATGCCGGAGATAACCGGAGTTTTTTCTCTCGATGACTTTCGGATGATAAGTTCAGAATATCAGGCAGTTAAGGAAGCTTTTACTGCACTTAACAAGAAATATACAAATGCTTTTCCTGAGCTTAAAAAGGAAGATATTAAGTTTTCTGATATCTCAAATGATCATCTTGCAGTTATTAGTTATACTTCCGGAACGACAGGTTTTTCAAAAGGAGTAATGATAACTCATAACAGCCTTGCTGCCAACGTCAGGTATGCACAGAATAACATGCCGTTAAGAGCAGGAGATCCTCTCGTATCATTTCTTCCTCTTGCTCATACTTACGGATGTGCATTTGAATTCCTTTTCCCTTTTACCATAGGTTGCCATATTACAATTTTGTCAAAGACTCCATCGCCACAAATAATAATTCAGGCATTTAAGGAAATAAAACCCAGACTAATTCTTTCAGTTCCTCTTGTAATAGAGAAAATATTCAAAAAACAGCTGTTACCGGTTATAGGTAAGCCACACATGAAAATTTTACTGGCAGTTCCTCTGTTAAATAAAATACTTTATAAGAAGATAAATGAGAAACTGGTTGAAACTTTTGGAGGTGAATTTAAGGAAATAGTTATAGGGGGTGCCGCCTTTAATCCGGATGCCGAAAAATTCTTTAAAAAAATCAAGTTTAAATTTTCTGTCGGATATGGGATGACGGAATGCGGACCGCTAATCAGTTATGCTTCATGGGACACCACTAAACTTGGTGCGTCAGGAAGAGCAGTTGATACACTGGAAGTCACAATTGATTCTCCTGATCCTGAAAACATTGTTGGCGAGATTATTCTAAGGGGCGAGAATGTGATGACAGGTTATTATAAAAATGAAAAAGCAACCCGTGAAATGATTGATGATAATGGCTGGATGCATACAGGCGATCTTGGTATAATTGATAAGGGTGGCAATATTTTCATTAAAGGAAGAAGTAAAAGTATGATACTCGGGCCATCAGGTCAAAATATTTATCCTGAAGAAATTGAGGCTGTTATAAATAATAAAGATTATATAGTCGAATCGGTGGTAATTTCAGTGGATAATAAATTGATCGCATTGGTTTTTCCCGATTATGAAATGATGAAAAGAGACAATATTTCTGAAGAACAGCTTATCAGATATTTGGATAAAACCAGGAAAGAGATCAATGAAAGGCTGCCTGAATTTATGGCTGTAAGTAAATTCAGAGTACATTCTGAAGAGTTTGCAAAAACACCGAAAAGAAGCATAAAGAGGTTTTTGTATACAAAAGAATAGTCCTCCAAAAAAGGAGAATTCGAATTAAGAACAAAGAATAATCGAATAGCGAAGTAAGAATTTGAACTAACTTCTGCATTCTGATGTTCAATGTTCTTACTTTAATGGAAGCTATTATTGTGAATCAAATCTGATTTTATGGATCTGTACGTAGTAATTGTAGCAGGAGGAAGCGGAAAACGGATGGGAGCAGAGATTCCAAAACAGTTTCTGGAACTGGCCGGGAGACCTGTTCTTATGCACACAATTGAAAGATTCAAATCGTTCAATGAAGCGATCGAGATAATAACAGTACTCCCTGAAAACCAGCTCCGTTTTTGGATTGACCTGCAAAAAAAACACTCATTTTCAATTCTACATACACTTGTTAAGGGCGGATCCAACCGTTTCTTTTCTGTCAGGAATGGACTTAAATTTGTTAACAGTCAGGGTTTGGTAGCCATCCATGACGGAGTCAGACCTTTTGTAAGCATAGATACCATAAAAAGATGTTTTGATACAGCTGAAAAGTTGGGAAATGCAGTTCCTGCAATTTCTCCGACCGAATCCCTGAGAATAATGACGGAACAGGGAAGTCTTCCTGTTAACCGCTTAAATGTAAAACAGATTCAAACACCACAGGTATTCAAAGCAGGATTAATTAAAAATGCTTATCTCCAGGAATACCGTCAGGATTTTACTGATGATGCTACCGTTCTTGAAAAGACAGGAGAAAAAATCAACCTGATAGAAGGAAACCGTGAAAATATAAAAATTACTAACCCTGAAGATCTGCTAATCTCAGCTGCACTATTACAGTCAATTTCCTGACTTTTTAATGGCACAAGGGGTCAATGGCAAAATGACTCAGTGGCTAAAGTGCAAGCAGCATTTTCTATTATCTGGTACCATTGCACTGTTGGGTCTTTGCACCATTAAGCCTTATTTTATATCTTGCGGTATATTTGAGTAAGTTTATATGTTTGAAAAAAAAGTATTTGATTATAAAGGACTTGAAGTAAAAGTTTCTGATTATGCAAATGAGGGGATTTTAGATATACTTAATCGTGCGGTTCAGGGTTCTGAAGGGGGATTAAGATTCTCATTGCAGAACATTGCTCCTCGCATTGAAGCATATAAAGATAAGATCAGATTTGTTTCTCTCTATAAGAAAAATCAGATTACAGGAACAGTCGGCTCCTGTTTCCGCGTATCGGGGCAAGGTAATCTAAAGTACCCTACTTCTTATCTCCGATACCTTGCTTTTCAATCTACTTACCAATCTGATTCAGGGTGGAGAAGGCAAAGAAAAACGCTGATTAAGCCTGAAAAGGACGACAGTTTCAAACAAAAAACTCTGGAGATTTTCAGTAAACCCCATTTACTTGATATCAGGGATGTGTATGAAGGAGACAGACACATTATGTATGCCTTTGTGGAAAGTATGAATGAAAGGTCAAAGAACCTTGTTCATCAGGCGGGGTATGAATATATCAGATCATTCCTTACTGTGGCATTCAGCAGGTTTTCCCCAAAACCCGATAAGCGGGTTTCGAAGCTAATGGATAAAGAAAAACCAGAAATGGAATCACTTCTGAAGGAATATTATATTGATTATTCATTTTTCAGCACCGATTATTCCTTTTTTGGTGATAAGTATTACATCTTAAAAGAAGGGAACGAGATCATTGCAGGTGTCAGCGCCATTCCTTCGGTTTATAAGGTATATGATGTTCCGGGAATATGGGGTTGGGTGATGATGAAGATTCTGCCGAAAACGCCATATTTCAGGAGATTGTTCAGACCCGGAGAATTCAGATACATTGTTTTCGATGCAATTTACTGCAGGAACGGACGTGAAGATCTTTTGGGAAAACTTTTTGAGTCAGTATGTGCCGCAGAAGGATTTAATACTGGTCTGACATGGCTTGATGACCATAGTCAACTCTACGAAAAAATGAGAACCATAGTAAAAATGGGAGCTCTGAACAGAATGCTTAATGCAAAGCCCGGATTGGTATATTCCAGATTTATAAATCTTTCGGAAAAGGAGAAGGAATGTTTTTATAATGCACCTGCATATATTTCAGGATTTGATTTTTCATAGGAAGGTCTCCTTTTCATTATTTCCGGACACAAACTTAAGCAATGCAATGGGAAAACCTGAAAATTAAGTAAACAAACATATTGTAATGAAAAAACTAAGAATACATTATTTTCAACACGTTGCATTTGAAGGATTAGGGAGTATTGAAGAATGGGTCAAACTTTCCGGTCATTTACTCACGGCAACGAAGTTTTTTGAAGAGACTGAATTGCCAGGAATATCTGATATAGACTGGCTTATCGTCATGGGTGGTCCGATGAGTGTTAATGATGAAGAGCAATATCACTGGCTGGCCGATGAAAAGAAATTTATCCGGGAAGCTATAGATAAGGGTAAAACAGTCCTGGGAATATGTCTGGGATCACAATTAGTCTCTGCCGCTCTGGGGGCAAAAGTATATCAGAACAAAGAAAAAGAAATAGGATGGTTTGATATTGAACTAACGCCTGAAGCACAAACGGGTAATTTGTTTTCTGATTTTGGAAAAAGGTTAACAGTTTTCCATTGGCATGGAGATACCTTTGATTTACCTGAAAATGCAATCAGGCTGGCATCTTCTGCCGGGTGTAAAAATCAGGCCTATGTTTATAAAGAAAAAGTTCTTGCATTTCAATTTCACCTGGAACCGACATTGGACTCCCTAAATCAAATGATTGATTTTGGGAGAAAGGGATTAAAGGCCGATAAATATATACAAACTGAACAGGAGATCCTTTCCTACGGACATTTGATTGATGAGAACAGGAAAATACTGTTTACAATATTAGACAGACTGGCGGAACAGTAATGTGAAAATTACTATTTTTACGCAGGCAAAGGGACGTTAGCTCAGTTGGTTCAGAGCGCTTGCTTGACAGGCAAGAGGTCACTGGTTCGATTCCAGTACGCCCCACAAATATTGGCATTGAATAATTATTTGCCAAAAAGAGTCCAGATTTGTCCGGGCATATCACGAAGAAATTCTTTCTGATAGCTGAATTCAGGATGATCTGACAAAAATTTGGAAGCAATAAATGGTTCCCCGCAGGGATGACCCATAATTGCCCAGAGTTTCATTTCTTTAGCCAGGTTTCCGTCAGTAGCCTTACCCTGAACAGCTCCCGCTGCAGTAAATGCCGGCCATCCCATATCAGGGGCTCCTATTTCATCACTGTCAATATGACCGCAAAGTGAACGACCGCCGGCTTTGTCATTTTTTAGCCAGGTATCGTGATGATCACCCATAAACTTCATAGCTGCATCAACATCAATTTTCCCCTTGTTTTCCTTAAGGATTTCTTCCCACCTTGCTTTTCTGGCATTGGGTGAAGTGCTTGGAACAGATGGGTTATAAGTTGTTTCTTCTCTTATCAGTTTTTCATTAACCGGGAAATTGGCTCCTACAAAATAGCCGTCTGCGGTCCTTTCAAGAAATTGGTTTTTAAGGCCGAGTTCAAGTCGTGCAATTTCTCCTGTTTTATTATCACCTATTAACCAGTCGTTTGCATAACCGCCATTATTCTTTTCCTTCATAACAGCTGCCCATTCATCAATCGATGTTGAATATTGTATAGCCTTCCTGGCGCGAACAAATTCTGCAACACCTGTAGTGTCAAAGCCTTTAAACTGGGTGATGGTTGTTTCCGTAACTATTAACCCGGAACTGTTAATGTAAAAGTCATCCCCGCTATGGATGAAACCGGGAAGAGCATCCATAATTATCCTGTTTCCTTTTTCGGGAACAACATCAAGAATTATATTCCAGCGTTCACCGATAACATATTCAACCCAGTTATTATGTGCCATTACTATTTTTCCGTCTCTTGTCCAGGTACCGGTTGCTGCAATAGCGCTGCAGTGACCCGGAGGAACCGGAGGTGCCGGTTTAGGATTGTTTCTTGAATTAAGCCAGGGGACATAATACCACGACATTTCAAGAATAGAATTCATGGCAATTACATCTTTTCTGTCAATTTTCCCTGCTCCCAGTTTATCATTCACTCCCGAAACAATTCCATCAATTTCCAGCCGGTACTCTTCAGGAATATTTGGCCAGAATATTCTTTCAGATTCGTTACGATAGAACTCCCAGTCTCTTCCGGTAGTCTTATTATTAAGCATAGCCATGGCTCCCCGAAGGTCAATAATTTCCCCGGCCAGAAGATATCCATGTTGATAGCCAATAACTTCAGGAGCTCCTTCAAGATGAATGAAAATCCATCCGTTATTTTCACTACGGGAGGATTTTTCCATTTTCTGTTCGTGGGTAAGGGATATCTTTTTAGATGAAGGTGAATTACAGCCTGTAAATAAGCTAGCAATCACCAATGCAGGAAACCAAAGTCTGTTCATGCAGATAGGATTTTAAATATGCAAAAAATACCTGGCGCTCTTCGCCTGATGTTGCAACAAGAAAATATTATAGTATATGTATTTTGATATTCCTGAACCATACAGTATACCCGTGATCCTGCAGGCCGATGAAACCCTCTTTTGAAATTCCTTCCTTGAAACCGGTGAATGATTTGAATTTACTGTTGGCAACCATAGCATCCCATGCAGGTGTCCATAATTCATACTCCGCAACCTTTGTCCCGTTCTGAACCTGAGTAACTTTGCCATTTTTTATGGTGATCACCATTGTGTTCCATTCGCCGGCAGGATGTACGGTTTTAGGATCGGCTGCAATCATATCATAAAGTGAACCAGCCAGGTGGCTTGCCACTTTATTGTCGGTTGCATCGACGTTGTCGAGAATCTGAACTTCAGGTGCAGCATCGTATATTGCCTGACCGGGAACTTCTCTTACATTATAAAAGATCCCGGAGTTTGCCATTTTGCTTGCCTTCCAGTCTACCGATAACTTAAAGTTTTTGAATTTCTTATCACCGAATATTATATCCCCGCCCGAAGGCTGACCCTGAGTTTTACCTTCAGCCGTAAAGACCTTCATGGTTCCGTTTTCAATAATCCAGTTTTTAGGCATTGCTGTTCCGTTGTATTGCCTCCAACCCGTAAAATCTTTGCCGTTGAATAATAAAACCCAACCTTCCTTCTTCTCTTTTTCAGTCAGTTTATTTAACCCCTGTCCAAAGGATGGAAGCACGATAAGCATTGCAGTTGCACATGCTAATGATAAAATAATGTTTCTTTTCATAATATAGTTTTTAATATAAATTGCTGTTGCAAATTAGTTAAAAAAATCTATTTGTCAATAAATAAACCCCCTCTCCCTTCGGGCACTCCCCCTATGAGGGGGAGAAATTCTTTGAACTCAAGTGCAATTTGACTAAATTGAAGTGTATTTCCTCCCCCTCTGGGGAGGTGGCGCAAAGCGGCAGAGGGGTCATTCCCAAGAATGAAAATCCTATAGAAAATTACAGGTAATTTAATAACTTAAATATCAGTCAATTATAATAACGACTAAATATATAGTCATTTTTCTTCCAAAATATTTGCATGACTATAAAAATAGTCATATCTTTGTTATGAAGGATTGACAGAAGAAGACAAAAGACAAAAGACAAAAGTTAAAATCATGCAACTCACAAAAGCAGAAGAACAGATGATGCAGATATTATGGGACATGAAAGAAGGCCTCGTAAAAGATATCCGCGACAGCTTCAACGACCCAAAACCGGCACGAAACACCGTATCGACAGTATTGAGAGTGCTTGAAAAAAAGGGTTATGTCGGACATAAAGCATATTCCAATGTACATCTTTACTATCCGCTGATATCAAAAAACGATTACTCGAAAAGCCAGTTATTCGGACTGATGGAGGGCTATTTCAACAACTCTTTTCCGACAATGGCTTCATTCTTTGCCCGCGAAAAGGACCTTACCGTGAAAGAGCTTGATGAACTGCTCGAAGATACCAGGAAGGAATTGTCGAAAAACAAAAAAGGAAAGTAATGGGAGCATTTGAATTGTATCTGCTTAAATCAGTGATATGGCTGACAGGTTTTACTGTTGTATTCATTCTCTTTCTGAGAAATGAAAGATTTTTCTTTTTGAACAGAATATACCTGGTAGCAGGCATTCTGACTTCACTCGTTTTCCCGTTGATCTCTGTACATTACACTGTTGTACTTCCTATGATCAGGAATTTTCAGGACGAAAGTGCAGTTACCGCAGAAATTCAGAAAACAGGCAGCAGCATTATCCCTGATCTTAAATTAATGTTATTGGTTTTGTACCTGTCGGGTGTACTATTTGTATTGACCCTTATAATAAGGCAGGGAAGATCACTTCTCAGAACTATAAAAAAAGCCGAGATCATTTCATTACGTCCGGTAAAACTTATCAAAACACCTGATAATACCTCTGCATTTTCGTTTTTCTCCTATGTGTTTGTCAATCCTTCAATTACAGACATTGAAACAAAGGAGATAATGAATCATGAACTGGTACATATCAGGCAGAGGCACTGGTTTGACCTGTTGCTTGCAGAATTGCTTTGTATGATCCAATGGTTCAATCCTCTTGTCTGGATCTATGTCCGGTTTATGAGACAGAACCATGAATATCTTGCCGATGAGGTTGCGCTGCAGCAAACAACCGATCCGACAATTTACAGGGCAGTTCTTTTAAACCAGATTGTTGGCGCTCCTGTCGTCAGTCTGACGAATTCTTTCAATTACTCACTTAACAAAAAAAGATTTAACATGATGAAAAATATAATAAGTTCACCTTACAGGAAAATGAAGATCCTTCTTATTCTTCCTGTTTTTGCAATTGTATTATATGCATTTGCAAAACCCGACTACAAATACAAATACCTTGATGAAAGCTCCGGCAAT
>JBARBF010000146.1:0-4404 GCA_049792755.1 Bacteroidales bacterium
CATCCTGACTTCTTACGTCGATTAGCCTGAATGAAGGATCTTTTTTAACTATCATGTCAGCTACCGTCTCAGGAGCAATATACTGAGTGCGTGTGTTAGCCTCACCAAGCAGCTGATCTGCGGTCAGTTTGTATGGTTTTGTTTTATTCTGAGGGACAGCTGCAATGATAAGTCCCATCGGAATTATGAAAAGAGCCAAAAGTCTGAGTGGTTTCATAATATATGATTTAAGTGATGTTTGTTCCTTGTTGACGGGTGCTTGTTTCTTGTTTCTTGTTTCTCGTTTCTCGTTTCTCGTTTCTCGTTTCTCGTTACTCCTGAGTACTACCTAACTTGAAAGGTCATTGCGATCCCGCGAAGCGGGAGTGGCAATCCTTTTATCTTTTGTTAGTACTCTTCTCTTGGGAATCTCTTTTCCGCCCATTCAGCAACCCAGAACATTGCAAGTGCAACCAGTATAAGCAGAAAACCAAAAACTCCGTCGGAAAGTCCAAGTGTCTGACTGATTTTTGGGAAACCCAAAAATTTGGCAAGATACATACCTTCCCATATTTTATAACCCAGTGCGAAAATCAGGATTCCTATAAATAATCCTCCGATAAAGACCAAGGCATCTATTTTACCAATCGAAGCGCCACAGAAACTTGTTCCCGGGCAGTACCCACCAATAATAAATCCTGCACCCATAATTATGCCGCCGACAATGGCTGATGTAAGATAGGTAGGATTAATATAAATAAGGTTCAGGTCTATCCACCCGAAAAGACTGAAGAAAAGCAATCCTAACATTGCTGTAATAGCTGCAGTAAAAAACACCTTCAGTCCCACAGTATCATAACCGTAAAAAACTCCTGCGAGTTTTCTGCTTGATGAAAATCCACTCTGCTCAAGTACAAAGCCAAAGCCTATTCCAATTATAAATGCCAGGAAGAGATTTGTGTTCGCTGATATTAATTCATTTACTGATAATGGTCCCATAATTATTTGAGTATTTCTCTGAAAGTTTAGTTGTCTATTTGTTTATTTGTCTTGCGGTCTTATGTCAGTTTTGCCCTGAGCCCTGCGCCCTGTGCCCTGTGCCGTTTATATCCAGTTCTTCCTGAAAAAATAAGCCAGCGCATATGCGGTTCCGAAAATTGCCATCATCGAAATGAATCCCCCCAGAGAGAGAACAGCCATCCCGCTTAAGGCAGATCCGCTTGTGCATCCTCTTCCCAGCTCAGCACCAAATCCGAAGAGCAGGCCACCGGCTCCGGCAAACATCAATCGTCTTTTCGAAGTGATTTTAGGGGAGTGTTCAATTTTAAATTTCAAACGACCCGCAAAGGCTCCCGAAAGAAAACCTCCTACAAGTACTCCCAGCATTTCAAAAACAAGCCAGGTTTTCATCGGATTTCCCGGATGAGCTTCGGTGTATTCTTTAACAAATCCGGAGGTTTGGGCAGAAGAAGGAACTACTGCCGTCATTGTGGTCACTATTGTACTCTTAATTGCACCGCTGGCACCAAGGCCACGTCCTGAAACAAAATTCGCGGCTAGCAGAACGATTCCTAACAACACCCCACCAACATAAGGGTTGAGATATTTTGTCTTTTTTGCTTCCATTGATTTACCTATTTAAATTCCTTATCAAATTCATTTTCAATTAATTTATGTTGCTTGTTGGTTCATCCTGTCCAGTACCCAGCACCCAGCACCCAGCACCTAGTAAAGCCACCGGCTTACCTGTCCCGCATAGACAATTATAAAACGCAACATAAGGCTACCAAAAATTACCAAAACTGCCGATACAATTGCCGGAATATGAAATTTGCCCAACTCCATAAATTCAAGCAAAGCAGGAATCAGCATTCCCATTATTACAACAAAGATCCAGAATGACATGGTATATGGTCCTCCAAGAAATAGTTTTGCAGCTTCAATCTGAACTTGTGTGCTGGCCAGAAAACCCATGAACATATGTATAATAAGAAACAGTTCAATCCCTATTAACACCAGGTCTATTCTTGCAAATTGCCTTCGTTCTGCTTTATTCCTGGATAAAATCAATGTTGCCGCTGCACCCGCGGAAAGTCCTGATGAAAGGAACAACGGTCCCAATATTGAAGTATTCCATAGAGGCCGTGCATTAAAAGCTGATAATAAGATCCCTGTATATATTCCAAGAATAATCCCATAAATAAGCATAATCCATGCAAGAACTTTCTTATACTTGTTAAAGAAAGATTCAATGTCATATATCCATTTGAATTTCCAGTCCCAATTTGGGAAAATGTCTTTTATATGAAGGGCACACCAGATAAAGGAAACCGGTGTTATTACCATGAGGACCCATGCACCCCAAGACATTGGCGATTGAAGTTTGATGTTTACATACAATTGCCAGAAGAAAAGCTTATGCCGAAGGTCAACAAAGAGAGCAATCAGTCCCAGGACAAGTAGAATAGGAGCAAGAAAGGGTGTCAGTCTGACAGCAGTGCTGTAATCTTTTTCTCGTCCGCGAATATAATATAGAGCGGCAATCGATAGGATCCCGGCTGCCATCCCTCCTAGAAAGAGATAAAGCGGAATCTGCCAATGCCAGATATTAAGTTGCGGATCAATGAGATGATTCATCCTGCCGCTTACTAATAATTCTTCTTCCATTTAAATAATCATTATATGATTAAATTAAAAAATATAGTTGTGGTTTTGTGCCTGCTTCAGGAATCAGTGTTTTTGATTTTCGTTTTTTCAAAACCACAGAGACATCACTATTCGGATCATCCAGATCTCCAAAATAGATGCATTTTGTCGGACAAACAGCAGCGCAGGCAGGGGCAAGACCAATTTTTATCCTGTGAATACAAAAAGTGCACTTATCAACATACCCATCGGGATGGGGATATCTGGCATCATAAGGACATGAAGCCATACAGGCGCCACAACCAATACACTTATTATGGTCAACAAGGACAATCCCTCCATCTGCAAAATGACTGGCTCCGGTAGGACAACAACGAACACAAGGTGCATTTATACAATGATTGCATCTTTCTGACCTGATCTCAATTTCGAGCTGAGGATAAGTCCTATTCATAGTTTCGACAACCCATTCACGGCAAAAGCCATGAGGAACATTATTTTCTGTCTGACAGGCAACAACACAGTCGCTGCACCCGACACATTTTTTTGTATCTACTGCCATGGCGTATCTCATGATGCAACCTCCTTCTCTGACTTTTCAGTGACAAATGTTACAAAATTCGATCTCATACCTGTTCCTCCCATCAGGGGATCAACCAGCACTTTTGTGATCAATTGAGTATCGCTGGCTCCCTTGCCAAAGCACCTTTTCAACTGTTTTTGCTTATGTCCGAATCCGTGCACCATATAGACCGAATCCCAGCGGATACGTTCGGTAACCCTTACTTTTATTGGGAAATCTGAGATAATGCCATCCTGGTTTTTGAGCCAGATATACTGACCGTTAACCAGACCCCACTCTTTTGATACTTTTGGATTTATCCAAACTGAATTTTCATGCATAAGGTCGGTCAGATTAGGGTTATTTGAAGTTCTGCCGAAAGTATGCATTGGAGCACGGCCATATATCAAACGATAGAAACCTTCCGGGGGTTCTTCATGTGCTACATACTTAGGAAGAGGATCAAATCCGGCGTCTTCAAAAGCTTTAGAATATAATTCAATCTTGCCTGAATCTGTTGGAAAAGCAACATTTTCATTTTCGGCATAATAAAGATCATCTGCATCTCTTGCCTTAGTCTTTACCCCTATCCGCTGCATTTCTTCAAGAGAAGAACCCACCTGTTTGAGTTGCCAGTCGAGTAATTCTTCCTGTTTTTCAAAAGGGAAATAGCTTTCGAGTCCAAGTTTCAGAGCGAGTCCCCGTGCAATATTGTATCCTGATCTGGTACTGTTCATTGGCTCAGCGGCTGGCATTCTCAATGCAATAGCAGGTTTACGGTGGGGACTTATTCTTAGCATATCGTATCTTTCAAGATAGGTACACTCAGGTAAGACAACATCGGCCCATCCGGTGATCTCCATCGGCATAGTGTCAACAGACACTAAAAGATCAAGATTCTGAATAGCTTTCAGAGTATTTGCCTGACCCGGAATTGATGATACAAGATTTGTTGCGTTAACGATCCACCCTTTTATTAAAAAACCAGGTTTATTATCAGGAATTGATGCATCTACAAGAGCATTTGAAACCGGAGAACTTGCTATCGGATATTTTCCGGGAAATGCATCTGTCCAACTTTTTTTTGATTCAGGGTATTTCGGTATTTTGGCTGATGGCACATCATATTTAGCGGGTCTGTAAAAACCTCCGCGTCTGCCCCATGAGCCAAGGAGAGCATTTAATATCGCAATTGCCCGGACCCTCTGGGTATCATC